>NZ_JBEAJW010000041.1:0-340370 GCF_040064295.1 Klebsiella sp. JB_Kp031 | reverse complement strand
CTCGTCGGGCTCATAACCCGAAGGTCGTCGGTTCAAATCCGGCCCCCGCAACCAACATCATAAACACCCTCAAGGGTGTTTTTTTGTTTCTGCCGCCGGCAAAACCTCTGCCGAAAACGGGAACGGCCATTGCCGCCCCCATTTCCTGCTTACCCCTTAGGTAACACAATATTGCTGGCCGCCAGCATGCCCATGCGATGGTACATCGCACAGGCCGCCTCGACGATCGGCATCGCCAGCGCCGCGCCGCTGCCTTCCCCCAGCCGCATACCCATATTGAGATACGGTTCGAGTCCGAGGTGCGCCAGCGCGATACGCGCCCCCTTCTCCGCCGAATAGTGGGACGGGATCAGATACGGTTTTACCGCCGGCGCTATCCGGCACGCCGCCAGCGCCGCCGCGTAAGAGAGAAAGCCATCCAGCACCACCGGCAGCCCGCAGGACGCCGCCCCCAGCATGACGCCGGTCATCCCCAGCAGATCAAATCCACCGACTTTGCTCAGCACGTCGAGGCCATCCTTCGGGTCGGGCTGATTAAGGGCGATAGCCCGCCGCACGACCTCCACCTTGTTGCCAACCTTCGCCAGCGGCAAATTGGCGCCAATCCCAACCACCTCCTGCGCATCGCTGCCGGTCAGGACGCTGACCATCGCCGCCGCCGGCGTGGTATTGGCCATCCCCAGTTCGCCGACGCCAAACAGAGTCACGCCCTCCTGCGCCAGCGCGTGGGTGTAGCGCATCACCTCCAGCAGCAGCTCCTGCCCCTGCTCGCGGCTCATGGCCGGGCCGCGGGCAATATTGCCGCAGCCCCGCGCCACCCGCATATTCACCACGCCGGGCAGCGGTTCGCTATCGATCCCGACATCAATCACGTGCACTTGCGCCCCGGCCTGGGCGGCGAGCACGCAGACGCCGGTGGTGCCGCGGGTCATATTGGCGGCCTGGATGGCCGTGACCGCCTTCGGCGAAATCGCCACCCCTTCGTCCCACACCCCATGGTCGGCGCACATCACCAGCAGGGCCTTTTTCGCCACCTGCGGCTGGCCGCCCAGGCCGGGCATTCCCGCCAGCTGCACCGCCAGCGCCTCCAGACGCCCGAGGCTGCCGGGGGGCTTGAGTAAGCCGTCGATGTGTTGCTGTGCCCGCGCCATGGCGTCGGCGTCCGGCGCGGGGATCGCCCGCAGTACCTCGTTTACGCTTTGCATACAGAATCCCTGCCAGGGCTGGCCCGGTCGGCCAGCGATTGAGTTATTTGATTTTGACGCCGATGCCGGAGACCACCAGCCAGACCGCATCCGCCGCGGCCGCCAGGCGCTGATTGACCCGCCCGGCGATATCACGAAAATGCCGCGCCAGGCGGTTCTCCGGCACAATGCCCATCCCCACCTCGTTGGTCACCAGCACGACGTGCGCCGGGCAGCGCTGACAGGCGGCAATCAGCACGCCAATTTCGTCATCAATAGCCCGCTCCATGGCGGCGTAATCCCAGCCGTCGGGGTCGCTGTCGCCGCCGAGCGCGAACAGCAGGTTGGTGACCATGGTGGTAATGCATTCCAGCAAAATCGCCTCCTCTGGGGCGGTATCCGGGGTGATCAGTTCATCAAGCTGCTGCCAGCGCTCGGCGGTGCGCCAGTGGGCGGGCCTGCCGTCGCGATGATGCTGGATCCTTGCGGCCATCTCGTCGTCAAATATTTGCGAGGTGGCGATATATAAAACCTGCGGCGCATCGGCAATCAGCGCCTCGGCATGGCGGCTTTTGCCGCTGCGCGCGCCGCCGGTAACCAAAGTCAGCATAGGGGCTCCTGATGTTGGCGCATGATGGCGTAAATTTTATCGATGGCGATATGTTCGCGCATGGCATCGGCCAGCAGGTCAAACTGGCGGGTTTTATAGCGGGCATACTCAAGGGCGCTGTCCAGCGGCGCCAGCCCTTTGCGCTGACGCAGGCCGTTGAGCAGCGCCCGGGTAAAGGCATCGTTGTCGAACAGGCCGTGGAGATAGGTGCCGAACGCCAGGCCGTCGTCGCTGACCGCGCCGTCTGCCACTGACTGTCCCGCTTTATGCAGCTGCAGCAGCGGCGCGCAGCCTGCCTCACGGCGCGTCTCGCCCATATGAATTTCGTAGCCACTGACCCGCAGCCCCGCCGCGTCGGCTAACCAATCCGGGAGGTTAGCCTCCAGGGTCGCCTGCACCTGAGTGGTGGTTTTGCGCTGGGCGAAGTGGGTCACGGTCTTCAGCACCCCCAGTCCGGGCTGGGTGCCAAGGCCAGACTCCACCTCATCGATAATGGTATCGCCGAGCATCTGATAGCCGCCGCAGATCCCCAGCAGCGGCACCTTGCGCTGCCGGGCCTGCTCGACCGCGTGCGCCATGCCGCTTTCACGCAGCCAGCACAGATCGCCGAGGGTATTTTTACTGCCCGGGAGAATGACCAGGTCGACGTCGGCCAGCGCCTGCGGGTCGCGGACATAGCGCACCCGGACGTCAGGCTGCGCCGCCAGGGCGTTAAAGTCGGTAAAATTGGCGATATGCGGCAGGTGAACGACGGCGATGTCGATATCGCGCCGGTCGGTGCGGTGGTATTTCCCGGCCTGCAGCGCGACGCCGTCCTCATCCTCAAGGTCAACTTCAAGCCACGGCATAACGCCCAGCACCGGCACGCCGGTCAACGCCTCGATCTGCTCGATCCCCGAGCGCAGGAGCGCCACATCGCCGCGGAATTTATTGATAATCACGCCTTTCACCCGCGCTCGCTCCTCGGGCTGCAGCAGCGCCAGCGTGCCGTAAATCGCGGCAAATACCCCGCCGCGGTCGATGTCGGCCACCAGGATCACCGGGCACTGCGCCATTTCGGCCATGCCCATATTGACGATATCGCGGTCGCGCAGGTTAATTTCCGCCGGGCTGCCGGCCCCTTCCAGCACCAGCGCCTCATACTCCCCGGCCAGGCTCTGGTAGACCGCGAGGATCTGCTCGCGCAGGCGTGGCTTGTACTGGTGATAGCTCACCGCGTCCATGCTGGTCGCCATCTCCCCCATCAGCACCACCTGCGCCTGACGGTCGCTGGTGGGCTTGAGCAAAATCGGATTCATGCGGACATCCGGGGCGATCCCGGCTGCTTCGGCCTGGAAAATCTGCGCCCGGCCCATCTCTTTGCCATCCGGCGTAATGCCGGAGTTCAGCGCCATATTCTGTGATTTAAACGGCGCGGTGCGCAGTCCATCCTGATAAAAAATGCGGCACAGTCCCGCCACCAGCACGCTTTTCCCGACGTCGGAAGCGGTGCCCTGTAACATAATCGCCAGCGTCATGACGCCTCCTTAATCGCGCCTATCGCATCGTTGCGCATCCGCTGAAAAAACTCCGCTTCGGTTTTACACAGCGGCAGCCCCAGTTCGCTATGAAGTTTCACCAGCCACGGCTGGGTCAATCCCGCCCGGGCCATGGTCTCCGCGCAGGCAAACACCTCGCCGGGATCCCCCTCGGCCAGTACTTCGCCGTGCCGCAGAACGTAAACGGCGTCGCTCACCTCATAGATCAGATCGATATCGTGGCTGGAGATCACTACGCGCCGCCCCTGCCCGACAATGCGCCGGATGATGGCGATCATCTGCGCGCGCCCGCGGGGATCGAGGCCCGCGGTGGGCTCGTCAAGCAGCAGGTAGCGCGCCTGCAGCACCAGCGCCCCGGCGATCGCCACCCGTTTTTTCTGCCCATGACTGAGGCACTGGATCGGCTGCTGGCGAAATCCCTGGGCATCGACGAGGGTCAGCGCCTCGTCCACCCGGCGGGCGATCTCCTCTTCCGCCACCCCGAGGTTACGCAGACTAAAAGCGATATCGCTATCGATATCGGTATAGAAGATTTGCTGGTCCGGATCCTGAAACACCGTCGCCACCTGCTGGCGCAGCGCCAGCAGGCCGCGCTTGCTGTAGTCCAGCGGTTTTCCCTGCCATAGCACCGCCCCGCTCTGCGGGCGCAGCAGGCCGCTCAGGTTCATAAACAGCGTCGACTTTCCGCAGCCGTTGGCCCCCACCAGGCCGGTCACCGCATGGCGGGAAAAATCCAGCGTCAGCCCTTTAAGCACCGGCTCATCCTGATAGCGAAACCAGAGATCGGTTGTGGCAAGCATACTTATCCTTAGAGGTGAAAATCACCCTGGTACAATTTGATATCCAGCGCCGTGCTCATCTGTTGATAGCGCAGGAGGACGCGGGTGAACAGCAGTCCCACCAGCATCGCCAGCGAGCGATAGCCCTGCGGCACGCTACCATAGCCAAAACGCAGGGTTTGCGCGCGGTGAATCGCCATCGCCTCGTCCAACAGAATAAAAATGAAGCGCCAGGTCAGCAGGATCTGCTCCGTCAGCAGCCGCGGTACACGACCGCGCTTGAGTAAAATAATCAACTGCGGGAAAGGCAGATTGAGCACCAGCCAGAGCGTCGCCGCCATCGCCGCCAGGCTGCGCCAGAAAGTCTCCCCGGCCACGGCCAGCCCCTGGGCGGAAATCCCTATCGAGAAAGCGCCCAGCCGAAAGCTCGCTAACAGCATCTGCGGGTCGCGGCTGACGCTGAACAGAATGGTCAGCACGCCGACCAGCAAAAAGCCAAAGGGCAGCGCCATCCAGCGGCACCAGCGCTTGAATGAGACCCGTAGCAGCCAGCAGGTCAGCGCGGCGGTTAGCGCCAGCGTCAGCGCCTGGCCCCATGCCGGAAGCGTAAAGGCCAGCGCCATCAGCAGCAGCCAGAGCAGAAACTTCCGCTCTGGCGCCACCTGCAGCCAGCGGCTCTGGTAGCTGAGTCGGTCAAACCCGGTCATCACGGCGCTGTCTGCCCCTCGCATATCCGAGAATGTAAAAAATCACCGCCGCGCCCAGCGAGCCCTGCAGGGTAAACAGCAGGCTCTCAATCTCGCCGCTCGCCGGTTCATATAGCGGCTGGAACCAGGGTTGATAATCCGGCGCCACCGCCTGGATCTGGCTCTCCGCTTCGCCGTCCGAGCCGCCAAACTCGCCGCCGTGGTTAATAAAAAATGGCAGGATCATCAGGGCGACCACCATCGCCAACAGGATCAGGGTCTTTTTCATATTAATGTCCCTCCGCGGCGATCAGTCGCCGTTTGGTTAGCTGATCGTAGATCATCACGGTGAGCAACCCTTCCGCGATGGCGATCGGGATCTGCGTCAGGCAGAAGATGCCCATAAACTTGGCGATCGATCCACCTGCTCCGGTTGCCGGATCGGGAAAGGCCACCCCGAGCTGGACGGAGGTGACAAAGTAGGTCATCAGATCCGCCAGCATGGCGCAGAGAAAGACCCCGACATCGCGACGGATCCCCGCCCGACAGGCCAGCTTCCACGCCAGATAGCCGACCATCGGACCGATCACCGCCATCGACATCCCGTTGGCGCCAAGGGTGGTCAGGCCGCCATGCGCCAGCAGCAGCGCCTGGAACAGCAGAACGATCGCCCCCAGCACCGCCACTACGCCCGGCCCGAAGAGGATCACCGCCAGACCAACGCCGGTGGGATGCGAGCAGCTGCCGGTCACCGACGGGATCTTCAGCGCCGAAAGAACAAAAATAAACGCCCCGCAGAGAGCCAGCAGCACCTTCTGATTGCTCTCTTCCTGGACGATACGCCGCAGGCGCACCAGGCCGTACCACAGGCAGGGTAAAAACAGCAGCCACCACGCCAGCGCCCACATCGGCGGCAAAAAGCCCTCCATGATATGCATGGCGAACGCCTCCTGCGGGACGATGATCAGCAGAACAGCAGCCGCCAGCCCCCCATACGAAAGCTGCTTCAGCGATTGCACCTGATTCATTACGCCTCCTCCCACTGTTTGTTAACCAGGATGGTCGAGAAATAGGGCAGCGGCTGGTCATCGCTGACCTCGCGCAGGCTGCGCCAGCACTGCTCACCCGGCAGGGTGGCCTCTGACATCATCAGCGCCGCATCCAGCAGCCCCGCCTGCGCCAGCAGCGCCTTAATGCGGGCGAAGCGGCCGTAGACTTTCATCAGAACCAAACTGTCATGCTGGCGCAGCGCCGCGGCAATGTCCGCTTCCGGCGCGGTGCAGGAGATCACCGCCAGCGACTGCTGCTCCATGGCCAGCGGGGTTTTCGCCCGCGCAGCAATGGCGGCGAAGGAGGTAACGCCAGGGACAATCTCCAGCCAGTCCGGGCAGCCAATCCGCTGCAGCAGAAAGACCCAGGTGCTGAACAGCATGGCATCGCCGAGGGTGATAAATCCGACCTGCCTGCCCGCCGCCACTTCCTGGGCCAGCGCCGCGGCGACATCGTTCCACACCGCCTCTTTTTCCGCGCTGTCGGCGCTCATCGGAAAATGGCAGCAGCGGACCTCCGTGTGTGCGCCAAGGTACTCGCGCACGATGGAGAGGGCCAGGCTGTCGCCGCCTTTGCGACCGGCTGGCGCATACAGCACATCCAGCTGGCCGAGGATCCGCGCCGCACGCACAGTGATCAGATCGGCCGCCCCCGGCCCGGTGCTCAGGGCGTACAGTTTGCCGCTCATGCTGCTTTCTCCATCGCGTTATTCAGCGCCTGCTGCAGATGGGCGACGAACATCGCCCGCACCGCCGGATTTTCCCCTAACCCGCTCAGCCACGGCGTTGCCGTGATACCGGCGGCATTGAACAGCGTTTTCCAGGAGTCCTCTTCGTCCGAGGCCATATCGTTAATGGCGTGATCGCCGGCCACCAGCATCAGCGGCATCAGGTGCACGCCGGTCACGCCCTGGCGAGCGAGTTCGTTAATCACGATGTCCACTTCGGGATAGCTTTCCACCGCCCCCACCCGCGCCGGAAAACCCTGCACCGCCATCATATGATCCAGACAGGCGTAGGCCGCGAAGGCGTGGTGGCTGGCGCCATGCCCCATAAATACCACTCGTTCCGTCGCCGCCAGCGGCGGCATCTGCTGGCGCAGGGCCTGCATTAGCTGCACGTAATCGCCATGACCGCTCAACAGCGGCGCGCCCAGCGTCAGACGCTGAAAGCGCGGGCGCATGCTCTGCACTTCGCGAACGATCTTCTCGTACTCGTCGCCGTTGATAATGTGCAGGGACTGGATCGCCACATCCTGGTACCCCTGCTCGGCCAGCTTTTGCAGGGCCTGCAGCGGGGTATCGATATGGATGCCGTCGCGCTGCTGCAGTTTGCGAATAATCATCCCCGAGGTGAAGGCGCGAAACAGCGTGCGGTCCGGGCAGCTGGCGGCCAGATCGCGCTCGCAGGCAGCGATGTTCTTCTCGCGGGTGTCGTGATAGCTGGTGCCAAAGCTCACCACCAGAAGTGCTTTTTTCATATCCTGTTCCTCAAGTCGCCGACAGCCAGCGCGTCAGCCGCGCAGCGAAATCGGCCTGGCTTTGCAGTAATTCATCGCCCGTCACCAGCGGCGCCGGACGGGTAATGACGATGCAGGGGATCCCCGCATCGAGACAGGGTTGTACTTTTTCCTGATAGCCCCCTTCCGCCCCAGAGGCTTTCGTCACCACGACGTCGGCCCGGCACTGGCGATAAAAGGCGGCGTTAAATTCAGCGCTGAACGGCCCGCAGAGGGCAAAGATCTCCCCCACGCCAAATCCCAGTTCGCTGCAGTGCTGAACTACCTCCGGCACCGGCAGCACCCGGGCAAGCAGCGTTTTATCCGCCAGCCCCGCCCGCCAGGCCGCCAGATCTTTGCTGCCGGTGGTCAGCAGGATCCGCTCGCCGAGGCGATGGGCTACCGCGCAGGCCTCGTTCAGATCGCCGACGACGTGAAGAAGCGGATGGCGCAGATCGCTCAGCTGCTCCGGCCTTTGATAGCGGCTGAGCAAGACTCCGACGCTGGCGCAGGCGCGTACAATATTCTCGCTGACCACCTCGGCGTAGGGGTGAGAGGCGTCGATTACCCAGCGGGTGCGTTGCGCCTTCAGCCACTCCGCCATCTGCTGCCACTCCATGCGCCCGCAGCGTATCTGGCCACGGATAGCGCCGGCCAGCTGCTCGCCGGTGGAGGTCGCCACCGACAGGGTGTAGCGCACGCCGGCGGCGTCCAGCTGCTGGCAGATCGCCCGCGCATCGCTGGTGCCCCCGATAACCAGCACGTCGCCGTGGTTCACAGCGCGTAGCCTCGCGGGGTAATCATCAGACCGTTATCGATGTATGTCGCTTTGTTGCCGACGATCACCAGGCTGGTCATATCCACCGGGGCGAAATCCATCTCCCCGAGGGTGGTCAGCCATTTCTCCTGCTTTTTACGCCCGGCGGATTTGACCACGCCAACCGGCGTATCCGCGCTTTTGCTGGCCGCCAGCAGCGCAAAGGCGCGCGCCAGATGCCCTTCGCGGCCGCGGCTGCGGGGGTTGTAAAAACAGATAACGAAGTCCGCTTCCCCGGCGGCGACAATGCGTTTTTCAATCACCGACCACGGCGTCAGCAGATCGCTGAGGCTGATATGGCAGAAATCATGCATCAGCGGCGCGCCGAGCAGCGAGGCGGCGGCGATACTGGCCGTCATCCCCGGGATCAGGCGGACCTCAATGTCCAGCTGCTGCTTATTAACCAGCTCCAGCACCAACCCCGCCATGCCGTAGATGCCGGCGTCGCCGCTGCTGATCAGCGCCACGTTGTGCCCGGCCTGCGCCAGCTCGATGGCCGCCTGGCAGCGTTCAATCTCTTTGCACATGCCGGTTTTGATCACCTGCTTGTCACCGGTAAAGGCTTTTACCAGGTGGGTGTAGGTCTTGTAGCCCACCACAATCTCCGCCGCCTGCAGGGCCTCCACGGCTTCCATGGTCATCATCGCCTGCGAGCCAGGGCCAATTCCGATTACGCTTAACATCAGTGTGAAACTCCCAAAGTAATAGTGACGCCCTGCTCGCGCAGGGTTTCGCCGGACAGGTTTCCCTGACTCAGCAGCCAGGCCACCGGGCCGGAGACGCTGCCGACGCCGACCGTCTCCCGGACAAAAGACGAGGCCGGAAAGCGGTGCTCGTGCTCGCGCAGC
Organism: Klebsiella sp. JB_Kp031; assembly: GCF_040064295.1. Lineage (NCBI taxonomy): Bacteria > Pseudomonadati > Pseudomonadota > Gammaproteobacteria > Enterobacterales > Enterobacteriaceae > Klebsiella > Klebsiella sp. JB_Kp031. Next base: position 331,361 of record NZ_JBEAJW010000041.1, on the reverse strand, counting down.
GCCTCGGCGCTGAAGGTTTCGAACGGCACCCGGCAGCGATGAGCCAGCTGGCGGAGCCCCGGCTCGTTTGCCTTCAGGCTCACGCTGCCGATCGCTTTCAACGCCAGTGGGTCAAGGCGCTGGGCAGCAAGCTGGCGCTCCAGCAGCGTACTGAGCAGCGCGCAGGGGGTGTCGCGCCGGCAGCCGATCCCCGCCACCACCCGCTGGGGCACCAGCTTCCAGTGAGGTATCGGCAGCGGCGGCAGCGACCGGCGCAGGGTGATGCAGATCAGCGCGTCGAGCGACGGCAAGCGCGTAAGGTTCCTCACCGGAATAAAGCCGCGCTGGTCGCAGCGGCTTAGCGCCTCGGTAAATTCAGCGTCGCACCACAGTCCCACCCGCTTACCGCTCACCAGCATCTGATTAACGGTTTTCACCGTCGCGCGAAAATCGGTCATCCGGGCGTTCAGCTCAACAGCGAGTGTGTCGAGGGCGGCCAACTCGTTGACGTCGGTTGCGGTGGTGATCACCGGGTCGGCGCCGAGCATCCCGGCGAGATAGCGGGTCAGGGCATTGGCCCCCCCGGCATGGCCGGAGAGCAGGCTGATGACGTGCCGGGCGCGCTCATCAATCACCACCACCGCCGGGTCGCTGAGCTTGTCATTCACCAGCGGCGCCAGCACCCGCACGGCAATCCCGGTGGCGCCGATAAAAATCAGCGCCGAAAAGCTGCTGAACGCCTCGCGGGCAGCGCTGGCAAAGCCGCCGTTAAAGGGGATAAACCCCTCCTCCTGCAGCGCCTCGCTGGTGTAGCAGGTGAGCGGCAGCATGGCCGCCAGCCTTTTTGCCAGCCGCACGCCGCCGGGCGTCAGGCAAAACAGGGCAATGGATTCAGGCTTTACGGTATTCATGGCTAAAATCCGCTGCGTACAGTTTGGAGTAGTGATACTCATCGCCGAGGAAGGGACCGACGAGGATCAGCGCCGTTTTGCGGATCCCGGCGTCGCGTACCTTATCGCCGATGTCCGCAAGGGTTCCGCGGACGGTCTGGCTTTCCGGCCAGGTGGCCTTATAGATCACCGCGACCGGGGTGGTCGCCGGGTAGCCGCCCTCCACCAGCCGCTCCGCCACCCGGTGAATACGCTGCACCGACAGGTAAATCGCCATCGAGGTCTGGTGGCTGGCAAAGGCCTCCAGCTGTTCGCGCGCAGGAACCGGCGTGCGCCCTTCCAGACGGGTAATAATCAGACTTTGCGATACCTCGGGCACCGTATATTCCACCCCCAGCTCCGCCGCCGCCCCGAGGAAGGCGCTGACGCCCGGCACCACCTGCCAGCGGATCCCGCGGCGGGTCAGCTCTTCGCCCTGCTCGCGCACCGAGCCGTACAGCGAGACGTCCCCCGTCTGCAGGCGCACCACCGTTTTTCCCGCCTTCACGCCCGCTTCCATCAGATCGAGGATCTGCTCCAGATGCAGCGCGGCGCTGTCGTGACACTCCGCCTGTGGCGGACAGTAGGCCAGCAGCTCGGTGTTGATCAGCGACCCGGCGTAGATCACCACCTGCGCCTGCTGCAGCAGACGGTAGCCTTTGAGAGTAATCAGTTCGCGATCGCCAGGACCGGCGCCGACGAACCACACGCAATGGGGATCAAAAGTCTCAGCCATGGTTTCCTTCCTTCTGACAGGCGATGACAAAAACGGGATTATGGGGTTTGAAGTAGTGGCCGCTGCCCAGCGTGGTCAGCGATGAGACGTTCAGCTGCAGGCAATCAATCTGTGTAATCCCCCGCTGCTGCAGATAGTCGAGAGCCGCATTCAGGTTCTCCTGCAGGATAAAAGTCATCACCAGACGGCCACCGGGATAGAGCTGCTGCCACGACCAGTCAATGAGCTCGTCGAGGCGGCCGCCGCTGCCGCCCATAAAAATGGCGTCGGCGCGTTCGGTCATCACCATCGGCGCTTCGCCGGGCAGGATCTCAATATTGCCGCAGGCGAAATGCTGGCGGTTTTCGTCCAGCAGCCGGAGAGCCGCGGGGTTGCGTTCGATGGCGGTTACCTGCAAAGAGGGATACTGCAGCGCCGCCTCAATCGACACGCTGCCGGTACCGGCGCCGATATCAATCAAGTGGCTTGCCCGGTGTAGCTCAAGTTTGGCCAGCGCCAGCGCGCGAACCGCCTCTTTGGTCATCGGCACCTTCTCGCCGCGCAGAAAAAGCTCATCTTTCATCGAGGATCACCACCGCGTTCATCTCATATTCGGCATCGACCTCACTGACCGGTAGCCAGTGGATCCGCTCGTTATCCATCGCCAGATTTTCGCCAATCACCATCCAGCGATACCCTTTACCCCGCGCCGCCAGCTGGGCGGCGATTTCCCGCGGCCCGCAGCGCCCGTCGGTCACCATCGCCACCTTGCGCTGGCGCGCCAGCTCATCAAAACAGACGTCCCGTCCGTGGCTGCTGGTCAGCCAGATATCGTTCATATCGATACCGGCCTTCGCGCAGAGATACTGCACCGCGCTGATGCCGGGGATAATGCGCACGCGCTCGATGCCAAAGTGGGCGATCAGCCGCGTGCCGATGCCGTAAAAGAGCGGGTCGCCTGAGGCCAGCACCACCACTTTCTGCGCTGCGCGTTCGCCGAGCCAGACCAGCAGTTCGGCAATATTGGCGCCCAGCGCAAACCGTTCGCCGCGAAATCCGGGGAACTGATCTAAATGCCGCTTACCGCCTACCAGCGCATCCGCGCTGGCGACCGCATCTTGCGCCGCCGGCGTCATCAAATGCAGGCCTGACGGCCCCATGCCGACCACCGTTAACATGACATCTCCCGCGCAATCTCGGCGATCGGCCGATTGCTGCCGAGAACCTTGTTATCAAAGGAGAACATGATGGCGTCGCAGACGGGCGGCGCTTTGGTAAAGCGCAGCATCTGCATCACCCGCAGACAGATGCGTTCAGCAAGATGGTTATAGATAGGCTGAAAACCGTACGCGTCGATGTGCTCCATCGCCGCTTCGGTGGTATCGCATTCGCTCACCAGCTGCAGCAGCGCCAGCGGTGCCCCCTGCAGCGCCAGATGCGCGACCAGCGTTTCCATGCGCGCATCGGCGATATGGCTGTGGGTATGGAAGATCCCGGCGGCGACTTTAATCAACTTGCCGGGATGGCCAATCAGCACAATCTGACGGAACCCGAGGCGCACGGCCTCTTCAATCATGTAGCCGACGAAGTTGCTCATGGTGACCACCACCTGCGAGTCGATGCCCATCTGCTCACGTACGAAGCGCTCGCCGTGGTTCCCCGGCACCAGCACCACGCGCTCCAGTCCGGCGGCGCGTTTGATCTCCAGCTCGAGGGAGAGCGAGCGCTTCCAGCTCTCTTCCGACATCGGGGTGACGATCCCGGTGGTGCCGATAATTGAAATCCCGCCGAGGATCCCCAGCCGCGCGTTATAGGTTTTTTGCGCCCGCACCTCGCCCTCCGGGGCGAAAATCTCTACCGTCGCCCCGCGCGACGGGCCAATCGCCTCGCGCACCGCCGACTCGATGGTGTGGCGCGGGGTGCGGTTAATCGCCGGGCTGCCGATGGGCAGGCCGATCCCTTTGCGGGTGACTGTGCCGACACCTTCGCCGCCGCGCAGGGTTATCTCGCCGGAGTCGTCGAGCGTCACGCGGGCGAAAATCAGCATCCCGTGGGTGGCGTCAACGTCGTCGCCGCCGTCTTTACGAATCGCGGCGATCGCCTGCTGCCCTTCGACGTGCGGCGACTCGACGTTAAGGCACAGGGTCACGCCGGAAGGGGTGACAATGGAGACCTGATGAATGAGGTGCTGGCGCATCACCATCAGCGCCGCCACCTTTGCCGCCGCCGTGGCGCACGAGCCGGTGGTGTAGCCCTTGCGCAGGGCTTTGCCGTGATGCCACACCGGGTCGTCAAAGGCCTGATCGCTCATTGCGCCTCCCGCAGGTGGTACAGCAGGGCGTTCACAATTGCTGCCGCCACGTTGCTTCCCCCTTTGCGGCCGAGCGCAGCGATAGCCGGCAGGCCGCTCTCGCTGAGCGCCGCTTTCGACTCCGCGGCGCCGACGAACCCGACCGGCACCCCCACCACGCCGCCGATGGCCGTTTCGCGGTGTTCCAGCAGGCGAAACAACGCAGTTGGCGCATTGCCAAAGACAAACACTTTCTCCCCGGGCTCCTGCACCGCAATATCCACCGCCGCCATCGAGCGGGTCATCCCCCGGCTTTGCGCCTCGCGCACCACCCGCGGGTCGCTGATATAGCAGCGGCATTCGCCGCCAAAGCGGGCTAACAGGGTTTTGTTGATCCCGGACAGCGCCATGGTGGTATCGGTATACAGGGTGCAGGGCCGGCTCAGCGCCTCGCTCAGAGCGATCAGGGCATCCGGAGAAAACCACAGAATATCCAGCCACTCGAAGTCAGCGGTGGTGTGGATCACCCGCTTGATAATCGCCTCGTGCAGCGGGCTGGCGAAACGGTAGTCCGGTCGCGTTTCGGCGATAATCTCGCTGATAATGTCGAAGCTTTTCGCCTCAATCGCCTGCGGTTGTTGTATGTACTGCATCAGGTTCTCCTCAGGCCGCGCCGACCAGCCAGTAGCGCAGGCCGATAAACAGCGCCAGCGCCAGGGTTGACGCCACCCACATCAATCGAATGGTTCGGGAAATATCGTCCACCGCAATGTCGCGGACGGCGTCGCCTATCCAGGGTTTTTCAACGCGCTGGCCGAAGTAGTCGTTCGGGCCGCCAAGGCGGATCCCCAGCGCGCCGGCGACGGTCGCTTCCGGCCAGGCGCAGTTAGGACTGCTGTGCTGATAGCGATCGCGCCAGCCCGTCCGCAGCGCCCGGGCGCCATCTTCCCGACATACCACGGCGGCGAGGCTAAGCAGCAGCCAGCTCAGCCGGGCGGGAAGGAAGTTGGCCACATCGTCAAGACGGGCGCTGACCATGCCGATCGCCCGGTATTTTTCGTGCTTATAGCCGACCATGGAATCGAGGGTGTTGACCGCCTTATAGGCCATGGCCAGCGGCGCGCCGCCGAGCAGCAGAAAGAAGAGCGGCGCGATAATGCCGTCGACGGTGTTTTCCGCCACTGTTTCCACCACCGCGCGGTTAATCTGCTGCGGCTGGAGCTGTGTGGTGTCGCGCCCGACAATCCACGACAGCTTGCTACGGCTTTCCGCCAGATCCCCCGCGCGCAGCGGTCGCTCGACGTCCCGCGCCGACTGCGCCAGACAGCGCCCCGCCAGCACGGTGAAGATCATCCATACCTCCACCAGCCATCCCAGCCAGGGGTGGATCCCGCGCGCCAGCGCCAGTACGCCCCAGGCCACAGCCCACGTCAGGCCGGTCACCACCAGCCACATCACTCCGCCGCCGATGCGCAGCGTCCGCTCGCTATGGCAGACGCGCCGCACCACGCGCTGGCTGATGTTGATCAGACGGCCTATCCAGCGCACCGGATGCGGCCAGTGCGGCGGATCGCCAATGACGACATCGAGTATCCAGGCCACACACCAGGCGAGAAGAGTCATAGCGTCCTCCTTGCCGCCTGCAGCCAGTGGTTGAGCATGGTGGGTCGCTGGGCAAAATGGACATGGAGATAGCTGGCAAAGGCGCTGCCGGACTGCCATCCTCCCTGCCACTGCTGAAGCGTCTTGCCATCCCGCTGTTTACGGCAGGCCAGCACGGCGGCGGTGGCGGGAGTAAAATCGGAGTAATGAAATTCATGGCCGCGCAGCCACTCGCCGGGGGCGGCCAGCAGCGTCTGCTGCTGCGCCTGCGCTTCGCAGTAGCCGAACCGGGTCAGACGCGTCCCCATCCGGCTGTAGCCGGGAATGATATCCGCCATCGCATAGCGCTCGCCGCCGGTGACCTCCAGGGCGGAGCCCAGATACATCAGGCCGCCGCACTCGGCGTAGATCGCCACCCCGCGCCGGTGCGCCGCGCGGAGCTGCGCCAGCATCTCCTGGTTGGCTGACAGGCCGGCCGCGTGCAGCTCCGGGTAGCCGCCGCCAAGCCAGATCATCTGGCAGGCCGGCAGCTGGCGATCGCGCAGCGGGCTAAAGCGCACGATCTTCACGCCGCAGCGGACCAGCAGCGCCAGGTTATCGGGATAATAAAAATTGAAGGCCTCGTCGTCGGCGAGGGCCAGCGTCAGCCCTTCGCCGGCGTCGGCGGCAAGCTGCTCCCCCCACTCGCCGGCCGGCAGGTTCGCCAGTTCGCTGAGGGACAGCAGCCGGTCGATGTCGAGGGTGCGCCCCAGCAGGCTGGCAAAATCCCGCCATGCCTGTTGATTAACCACCGACTCGCGGGCGGTCACCAGCCCCAGATGCCGCTCGGGCAGCGCCACGCCTTCCACGCGCGGCACATAACCGAGCACCGGCGCCTGGCAGTAGCGCTCAATGGCGCTTTTCAGCAGCTGGAAGTGAGTGTCGCTGTTGACGCGATTAACGATCACGCCGGCGATATTGAGGGCCGGATCAAAATGTTGAAAGCCCATCACCATGGCGGCGATGGAGGTCGAGACCGCTTTGCCATCCACCAGCAAAATCACCGGGCAGCCAAGCTGTTTGGCCATCGCCGCGCTGCTGCAGTAGTTGGGGTCGGTGCCGTAGCCGTCATAGAGGCCCATCACCCCTTCAATGACTGCGATATCGGCCTGCTGCAGCTGGTCGGTAAACAGCGCGTTGAGTATCGGGGCGGGAAGCATAAAGCTGTCGAGATTGCGGGAGGCGACGCCGCTGATGGCGGTGTGCCAGGCGGTGTCTAAATAGTCTGGCCCCACTTTACAGGGTTGCACCCGCAAACCGCGCTGTTGGAGCAAGCTGAGCAGGCCGAGCGTCACGGTGGTTTTGCCACAACCGCTACCGGTACCCGCAAGAATGAACGCACGCCTGGTTGCCATACCCTGTCCTGTTCAGGTGGTCAGAGTATAGCTGCGCGCATGCCTGGTCCTGCGACCACGCACCGCTAAGCCACCCACTTCCCACCGAAGTTGTTGGTCTGTTACCGGCAGGCAGGTCTTCTGGCTTAGCTTCGTTCTCGCCCGCCCTTCCCAATCTTACGATCAGTGGTTTTTACGGGGTCGTCAGCATCACAGCAGCGGGGGCTGCGGGGGATTGACACCCCCTTCCCTGACACCAAACTGGTGTCGAACCTGTCGGTTTTATTCGCCGATGCGCCCTGCATCGGCGGTTAATGTTTCAAGCTTACTTTTACCGCCTTATCCCCCGCCAGAATGACGCCTGCGGAGTGAAGCGGTTTTGAATAATCATCGGTCTCGTATTAACGGACACTCTATCCCATCACAAAAATAAAAACTGGTGTAGTTTATCCCTCGAATATCATTATTTTGTTGCGCTATGACAATTTATTGCTCTACTGTCGTTTTTTTCATTTTATAATGATGAAGATACTCCGGGATATCAAAAATCGGCAATAGCAAAATATTGTCATTTAAAATGACTCAGTTTGTGATCCGGCATTAATTTGCTGACGAAACGCCTGCGGCGTTACCTGATAGGTCTGGCGAAACACTTTACAAAAATAGCTGGTTTGCGAAAAACCTAAATTCCGCGCAATGCTGGCAATGCTCCAGTCGCTGTGGCAAAGCAGCTCTTTTGCGCTCGCCATCCGCTGCTGATTGACCCAGGCGTTAAAGCCGATCCCCTGATATTTTTTAAACAATTTGCTGAAGTAGTACGGGCTGAGATAGACGTGCGCCGCCACCTCCTCCAGACGCAGTTCATCAGAGAGATGCGCGTCGATATAGCGCAGCGCCTTCTTCATTTTGCCATCGTGCGGCGAGGCCGCCCGGCTGCTCTGCGCCGGGTCGTTCTGCGGCGGGTTATCCTTGATAACCACGAAGTTAAGCTGTTTTTTCAGGCAATTCTCGACGATCAGCTTGAGCAGATCCGCAGAGGCGATAACCCGCGAATAGTCCATCTCAGGCACATCGCGGAACGCCTGAACCAGCGCCGGATCGTCCTGCCAGCGGTCATCCACGTTAAGGATGTCCACCAGTTCGATATCGTTGCTCAGACGAACCTGGCCGCAGAGCACAAAGCCCACAAGGTGCCCGGCGATAACCAGCGGAATGGAAAAATCGGTTAACCCGGCGTGACAGCGGTAGATACAGAGCGCATCGGTTTTCGAGGCCTCGAGGCCGCCGCAGCGGTCGCTCATGCGACAGCGGGAGCTGTGCTGGGGGTGCTGGCGCATCAGCTGGCAGAAAGGGGTGAAGTTAAACAGTTCAGATATTTCATCACCGTGAATATTGACAACCACAACCGCCAGACTGGTGGCCTGCGCAAAATCCTGTGCGATTTTATTAATGAGTTCTGAGTTCAGTGTGCTCGCAGAAATCATGATAAAACCTCTCAGTTAATTTTTTGTTATAAATAAAACATTTCTTTAATATTCACTTCCTTTCATCATCATTTACCGCCAACGATAAAAGAATATTACGATAGCAAAAGTCTCCCATCCGTGGGAGACGTTTTTAGCCAGTTCGTGATACCGGTTCATGAAAATTTTTCGCTATTTCAGCGGATGCATTAATCCTCTAATTTACAGGTATTACACGGTAGATTATTACCAATCAGATAACGATAGATGGCCGCGCCGAGACAGGCGCCGATCAGCGGCGCAATAATCGGCACAATAAAGTACGGTATATCCCTTCCGCCGGTCATCGCGATATCGCCCCAACCCGCCATCCACGTAAACAGCTTCGGCCCAAAATCACGCGCCGGATTCATTGCAAAGCCGGTCAGCGGCCCGGTTGAAGCGCCAATGACCGCCACCAGCAGGCCGATCAGCAGCGGGGCCAGCGGCCCTTTCGGTACGCCGTTGCCGTCGTCGGTCAGCGCCATAATCATCCCCATCAGCATGGAGGTGATCACCACTTCAACCAGCGCCGCATGCCAGATGCTCAGCGATGCCGCCGGGTAGGTGCTGAAAATACTCGCCAGCTTCAGGCTCTCTACGCTGCCCCGCGCGATATGGTGGGCGGATTCAAACTCGGTAAACATCGTGCTGTACAGCACATAGGCCAGCACCGCGCCGCCAAAGGCGCCGGCAACCTGTGAAACGATATAGGGGAAAACTTTTCGTCCGGGAAAGCAGGCAAACAGCCATAACGCGACGGTCACCGCCGGGTTGAGATGGCCGCCGGAGATCCCCGAAGTCAGATACACGGCAAGCGAGATCCCCAGCCCCCAGATAATGCATATCTCCCACAGTCCGAGGCTGGCTCCCGCCACTTTTAACGCGCTCAGGCAGCCGATGCCGAAAAACAAAAATAGCCCGGTGCCCAAAAACTCGGCGGTACATTGCGCTTTTAACGAATCATTCATTATGACACCTTCTTAGCAGAGTTCGTGTCCTGACCAGCCAACATCCTGCTGGCAGTAGAGTACAGCGGGCACCACTATATAAACTCCCGTCCGCAAATTGTTGGCAACCTGCTGACGGCAGCCTCCGGAAAATTCGGGCATCAATAACAAATTATTGTCATTAAATAACGCAGAATTGCATTGCTCACGCGCGGCTTTCGCCATTATGCCACCACCATGGCATGCAAAAATATTGCTAAAACCAGCTCATCGTTTTCCAACAAACATCACAAATCAGTTTCTCGCGCATAGCAGATAAAATTGAAATTGTCATGAACAAATTTGTAAATATGGAATATAAAAAACAAGATAATCACATCAACACAAATAAAAATAACAATTAACATCAAACACTTAAATAAATAAAAGACAATTTTATATTATCCAATACCCACTATTTTTTCACCATCACATTGAAGTCAGCCATTCTTTTTCCTCGCATCTTCTTATAGTCCCCACTATCGGAACACTCCATGCGAGGTCTTTATGCAACAAGAAGCACTAGGAATGGTAGAAACCAAAGGCTTAACCGCAGCCATAGAGGCCGCTGATGCAATGGTTAAGTCAGCCAATGTGATGTTAGTGGGCTATGAAAAGATTGGCTCCGGGCTGGTCACCGTCATCGTGCGCGGCGACGTTGGCGCGGTGAAAGCGGCCACCGATGCCGGTGCCGCCGCCGCACGTAACGTGGGAGAAGTGAAAGCCGTACACGTCATCCCACGCCCTCACACCGATGTAGAAAAAATCTTACCGAAGGGAATTAGCCAATGAGCAGCAATGAGCTGGTTGAACAGATCATGGCTCAGGTGATTGCCCGTGTGGCAACGCCGGAACAGCAGGCCATCCCTACTGAAAACCATCCAATACGAGAGACAGCTATGGCAGAAAAAAGCTGCAGTTTAACGGAATTTGTCGGGACCGCCATTGGCGACACCCTGGGCCTGGTGATCGCCAACGTCGATACCGCCCTGCTGGACGCGATGAAGCTTGAAAAACGCTATCGCTCCATCGGCATTCTCGGCGCCCGCACCGGCGCAGGCCCGCACATTATGGCGGCGGACGAAGCGGTGAAAGCCACCAACACCGAAGTGGTCAGCATTGAGCTTCCACGCGATACCAAAGGCGGCGCGGGCCACGGTTCGCTGATTATTTTAGGCGGCAACGACGTTTCCGATGTTAAGCGCGGTATCGAAGTCGCCCTGAAAGAGCTCGATCGCACCTTTGGCGATGTTTACGGCAATGAAGCCGGACATATCGAGCTGCAGTACACCGCCCGCGCCAGCTACGCCCTGGAAAAAGCCTTCGGCGCGCCGATTGGCCGCGCCTGCGGCATTATCGTCGGCGCACCGGCCTCCGTTGGCGTGCTGATGGCCGATACCGCCCTGAAGTCAGCCAACGTAGAAGTCGTGGCGTATAGCTCTCCGGCGCACGGCACCAGCTTCAGTAACGAAGCCATCCTGGTGATTTCCGGCGACTCCGGCGCGGTCCGCCAGGCAGTCACCTCCGCGCGCGAAATCGGTAAAACCGTCCTTGCGACCCTCGGTGCTGAACCGAAAAACGATCGCCCCTCCTACATCTGATACCCGCGAGGCTGATTCATGAGATCGAAAAGATTTGAAGCACTGGCGAAACGCCCTGTGAATCAGGACGGCTTCGTTAAGGAGTGGATCGAAGAAGGCTTTATCGCGATGGAAAGCCCGAACGATCCGAAACCGTCGATAAAAATCGTTAACGGCGCGGTGACCGAGCTGGACGGGAAACCGGTGAGCGATTTTGACCTGATCGACCACTTTATCGCCCGCTACGGTATCAACCTGAATCGCGCCGAAGAAGTGATGGCGATGGATTCGGTCAAACTGGCCAATATGCTCTGCGATCCGAACGTTAAACGCAGCGACATCGTCCCGCTGACCACCGCGATGACGCCGGCAAAAATTGTCGAAGTGGTTTCGCATATGAACGTCGTTGAGATGATGATGGCGATGCAGAAAATGCGCGCCCGCCGCACCCCGTCCCAGCAGGCGCACGTCACCAACGTCAAAGATAACCCGGTACAGATTGCCGCCGACGCCGCCGAAGGCGCATGGCGCGGATTTGACGAACAGGAAACCACCGTTGCGGTAGCGCGCTATGCGCCATTCAACGCCATCGCCCTGCTGGTCGGTTCTCAGGTAGGCCGCCCGGGCGTACTGACTCAGTGCTCGCTGGAAGAAGCCACCGAGCTCAAGCTCGGCATGCTGGGCCACACCTGCTACGCCGAAACCATCTCCGTCTACGGTACCGAACCGGTCTTTACCGACGGCGACGACACCCCGTGGTCGAAGGGCTTCCTCGCCTCCTCCTACGCCTCTCGCGGCCTGAAAATGCGCTTCACCTCCGGCTCCGGCTCCGAAGTGCAGATGGGCTACGCCGAAGGTAAATCCATGCTTTATCTGGAAGCGCGCTGCATCTACATCACCAAAGCCGCCGGCGTTCAGGGGCTGCAAAACGGCTCGGTAAGCTGCATCGGCGTACCGTCTGCGGTGCCGTCAGGCATTCGCGCTGTGCTGGCGGAAAACCTGATCTGTTCGTCGCTGGATCTGGAGTGCGCCTCCAGTAACGACCAGACCTTCACCCACTCCGATATGCGTCGTACCGCGCGCCTGCTGATGCAGTTTCTGCCGGGGACCGACTTTATCTCCTCCGGTTATTCCGCGGTGCCGAACTACGACAACATGTTCGCCGGTTCCAACGAAGATGCCGAAGACTTTGACGACTACAACGTCATCCAGCGCGACCTGAAGGTGGACGGCGGTCTGCGTCCGGTTCGCGAAGAAGATGTTATCGCCATCCGTAATAAGGCTGCCCGCGCGCTGCAGGCCGTTTTTGCCGGAATGGGGCTGCCGCCGATTACCGATGAAGAAGTGGAAGCCGCGACCTACGCCCACGGTTCGAAAGATATGCCGGAGCGCAACATCGTCGAAGACATCAAGTTCGCCCAGGAAATCATCAATAAAAACCGCAACGGCCTGGAAGTAGTGAAAGCGCTGGCGCAGGGCGGGTTCACCGACGTGGCCCAGGACATGCTCAACATCCAGAAAGCCAAGCTGACCGGAGACTATCTGCATACCTCCGCAATTATCGTCGGCGATGGGCAGGTGCTGTCAGCCGTCAACGACGTTAACGATTATGCCGGTCCGGCAACGGGCTATCGCCTGCAGGGCGAACGCTGGGAAGAGATTAAAAACATCCCTGGCGCTCTTGATCCCAACGAGATTGATTAAGGGGTGAGAAATGGAAATTAATGAAAAATTGCTGCGCCTGATAATTGAAGAAGTGCTTAGCGAAATGAAGGGCAGCGATAAACCGGTCTCGTTTCATGCGCCGGCGGCCTCGACTGCGCCGCAGGCAACCGCGCCTGCTGCCGACGGCTTCCTGACGGAAGTCGGCGAAGCGCGTCAGGGCACGCAGCAGGACGAAGTGATTATCGCCGTCGGCCCGGCTTTCGGCCTGGTGCAGACCGTCAATATCGTCGGCATACCGCATAAGAGCATTTTGCGCGAAGTGATTGCCGGTATTGAAGAAGAAGGCATTAAGGCGCGCGTGATCCGCTGCTTTAAATCCTCGGATGTCGCCTTTGTGGCGGTGGAAGGCAACCGCCTGAGCGGCTCCGGCATCTCTATCGGCATCCAGTCAAAAGGCACCACCGTTATCCACCAGCAGGGCCTGCCGCCGCTCTCTAACCTGGAGCTGTTCCCCCAGGCGCCGCTGCTGACCCTGGAAACCTATCGTCAGATTGGTAAGAACGCCGCCCGCTATGCGAAACGCGAATCGCCGCAGCCGGTCCCGACGCTGAACGACCAGATGGCGCGGCCAAAATACCAGGCGAAATCGGCCATTTTGCACATTAAAGAGACCAAGTACGTGGTGACGGGCAAAAACCCGCAGGAACTGCGCGTGGCGCTTTGATAAAGGATAACTCCATGAATACCGACGCAATTGAATCGATGGTGCGCGACGTATTAAGCCGTATGAACAGCCTGCAGGGCGAGGCGCCAGCGGCGGCTCCGGCGGCTGGCGGCGCGCCCCGTAGCGCAAAGGTCAGCGACTACCCGCTGGCGAATAAGCACCCGGAATGGGTGAAAACCGCCACCAATAAAACGCTGGACGACTTTACGCTGGAAAACGTGCTGAGCAATAAAGTCACCGCTCAGGATATGCGTATTACCCCGGAAACGCTGCGCTTACAGGCTTCTATCGCCAGGGACGCGGGCCGCGACCGGCTGGCGATGAACTTCGAACGCGCCGCCGAACTGACCGCGGTACCGGACGATCGCATTCTTGAAATCTACAACGCCCTCCGCCCCTATCGCTCGACGAAAGAGGAGCTGCTGACGATCGCCGACGATCTCGAAAGCCGCTACCAGGCGAAGATCTGCGCCGCTTTCGTTCGCGAAGCGGCAACGCTGTACGTCGAGCGTAAAAAACTCAAGGGCGACGATTAATTACAGGGGCATGTGATGCGATATATAGCTGGCATTGATATCGGCAACTCATCGACGGAAGTCGCCCTGGCGACCCTGAATGAGGCTGGCGCGCTGACGATTACGCACAGCGCGCTGGCGGAAACCACCGGGATCAAAGGCACGTTGCGTAACGTGTTCGGCATTCAGGAGGCCCTCGCGCTGGTCGCAAAGCGCGCGGGGATCAGTGTCAGCGATATTTCGCTCATCCGCATTAACGAAGCGACGCCGGTGATTGGCGATGTGGCGATGGAAACCATTACCGAAACCATCATCACCGAATCAACCATGATCGGCCATAACCCGAAAACGCCCGGCGGCGCGGGGCTTGGCGTGGGCATCACCATTACGCCGCAGGAGCTGTTAACCCGCCCGGCGGACGCGCCCTATATCCTGGTGGTGTCGTCGGCGTTTGACTTTGCCGATATCGCCAGCGTGATTAACGCTTCCCTGCGCGCCGGATATCAGATTACCGGCGTCATTTTGCAACGTGACGATGGCGTGCTGGTCAGCAACCGGCTGGAAAAACCGCTGCCGATCGTTGACGAAGTGCTGTACATCGACCGCATTCCGCTGGGGATGCTGGCGGCAATTGAGGTCGCCGTCCCGGGGAAGGTCATCGAAACGCTCTCTAACCCCTACGGCATCGCCACCGTATTTAACCTCAACGCCGATGAGACGAAAAACATCGTGCCGATGGCTCGCGCGCTGATTGGCAACCGTTCCGCCGTGGTGGTCAAAACGCCATCCGGCGACGTCAAAGCGCGGGCGATACCCGCCGGTAACCTGGAGCTGCTGGCTCAGGGCCGAACCGTGCGCGTGGATGTCGCCGCCGGCGCCGAAGCCATCATGAAAGCGGTCGACGGCTGTCGCAAACTCGATAACGTCACCGGCGAGTCGGGGACCAATATCGGCGGCATGCTGGAACACGTGCGCCAGACCATGGCCGAGCTGACCAACAAGCCCAGCAGCGAGATTTTCATTCAGGATCTGCTGGCCGTTGACACCTCGGTTCCGGTGAGCGTCACCGGCGGTCTTGCCGGGGAGTTCTCGCTGGAGCAGGCCGTGGGCATCGCCTCCATGGTGAAATCTGACCGTTTGCAGATGGCGATGATTGCCCGCGAGATCGAGCAGAAGCTCAATATCGACGTACAGATCGGCGGCGCAGAGGCCGAAGCCGCCATTCTCGGCGCGCTGACCACCCCCGGCACCACGCGTCCGCTGGCGATCCTCGACCTCGGCGCAGGCTCCACCGATGCCTCCATCATCAACCCCAAAGGCGAAATCATCGCCACTCACCTCGCCGGAGCTGGCGATATGGTGACGATGATCATTGCCCGCGAGCTGGGGCTGGAGGATCGCTATCTGGCGGAAGAGATCAAGAAATACCCGCTGGCGAAGGTGGAAAGTCTGTTTCATTTACGCCACGAGGACGGCAGCGTGCAGTTCTTCTCCACGCCGCTGCCCCCCGCCGTATTCGCCCGCGTCTGCGTGGTGAAACCGGACGAACTGGTGCCGCTACCCGGCGACTTAGCGCTGGAAAAAGTGCGCCCCATTCGCCGCAGCGCCAAAGAGCGCGTCTTTGTCACCAACGCCCTGCGCGCGCTGCGCCAGGTCAGCCCGACCGGCAACATTCGTGATATTCCGTTCGTGGTGCTGGTCGGTGGCTCGTCGCTGGATTTCGAAGTTCCGCAGCTGGTCACCGATGCGCTAGCGCACTACCGGCTGGTGGCCGGGCGAGGAAATATTCGCGGCAGCGAAGGCCCAAGAAACGCGGTGGCCACCGGTCTGATTCTCTCCTGGCATAAGGAGTTTGCGCATGGACAGTAATCACACCGCCCCGGCCATCGTCATTACCGCCATCGACGGCTGCGACGGCTTGTGGCGCGAAGTGCTGCTGGGCATTGAAGAGGAAGGCATTCCTTTCATGCTCCAGCATCACCCGGCCGGGGATGTCGTGGACAGCGCCTGGCAGGCGGCGCGCAGCTCGCCGCTGCTGGTGGGCATCGCCTGCGATCGCCATACGCTGGTCGTGCACTACAAGAATTTACCCGCATCGGCGCCGCTTTTTACGCTGATGCATCATCAGGACAGTCAGGCCCATCGCAATACCGGTAATAACGCGGCACGGCTGGTCAAAGGGATCCCTTTCCGGGATCTGAATAGCTAAGCAACAGGAGAACTGCAGTATGAATAACGCACTGGGACTGGTTGAAACAAAAGGGTTAGTAGGCGCCATTGAAGCTGCCGACGCCATGGTGAAATCGGCCAACGTGCAGCTGGTCGGCTACGAAAAAATTGGCTCGGGTCTGGTGACCGTCATGGTTCGCGGCGATGTCGGCGCGGTCAAAGCGGCGGTGGATGCGGGCAGCGCGGCGGCAAGCGTGGTGGGTGAAGTGAAATCCTGCCACGTGATCCCGCGTCCGCACAGCGACGTTGAGGCCATTTTACCGAAATCAGCCTGATTGATGGCGAATAAGGAGCACCGCGTGAAGCAATCACTGGGATTACTTGAAGTTTGTGGTCTGGCACTGGCTATTAGCTGCGCCGATATCATGGCGAAATCCGCTTCTATCACGCTGGTCGCCCTCGAAAAGACCAATGGTTCAGGCTGGATGGTCATTAAAATTACCGGTGATGTGGCCTCAGTACAGGCGGCTATCACCACCGGTGCACAGTTTGCCGAACAGCGAAACGGTCTGGTGGCTCATAAAGTCATCGCCAGACCCGGAGAAGGGATCCTGCCAGCAGAGACCCCTCCCCCCTCCGTCATAAAATCTGAGCCTGAAGAGTCAGAGACGGCTAATGTCGTTTCTGAAGCGCCAGCAGAAGAGCCCCTCCAGCAACAAGGCGTGGTGAGCTGCAACCTGTGCCTGGATCCAAAATGTCCACGCCAGAAGGGCGAGCCGCGCACCCTTTGCATTCATCCCGGCAAGCGAGGTGAAGCGTAATGGATAAACAGCTTCTCGAATCAACGGTCAGTAAAGTCCTCGACGAGATGCGTCTGCGGCCCATTCCGCTGGGGGTTTCAAATCGTCATATCCACCTGTCGGCGTCGGATTATGAACGCCTGTTTCCCGGTCATCCCATCAGCGAGAAAAAAGCGCTGCTGCAGCCGGGACAGTACGCTGCGGAGCAAACCGTCACCCTGGTAGGGCCGACGGGGCAGCTTAAAAATGTGCGCCTGCTCGGCCCGCTGCGCTCGGTAAGTCAGGTGGAAATCTCGCGTACCGATGCCAGAACCCTGGGGGTGGCGGCGCCGCTGAGAATGTCCGGCGATCTGAAGGGGACGCCGGGCATCCGTCTGGTCAGCCCTTTTGGCGAGCTAGAACTCTCGACAGGGGTTATCGTCGCACAGCGGCATATCCATATGTCGCCGCTCGATGCGCTGATCCTGCGGGTCTCGCACGGCGACAGGGTCTCCGTGGCCATTGAAGGCGACGAGCGCGGGCTGATTTTCGACAACGTGGCGATTCGCGTGTCACCGGACATGCGCCTCGAAATGCACATTGATACCGATGAAGCCAACGCCGCCGGCGCTGATAACCCGCAGGCCTTTGCCCGGCTGGTAGGCCCGCGATGAACGGCGCAGTTTTGCAGCGCATTGTGGAGGAAATCGTCTCCAGGCTGCAGCGTCGCGCCCATAGCACGGCGACGCTGAGCGTTGCGCAGCTCCGTGATGCCGACTGTCCAGCGCTGTTCTGTCAGCACGCCTCGCTGCGCATCCTGCTCGTTGACCTGCCGCTGCTGGCTCAGCTTGCGGAGGCGGAAACCGACGATCCTGCGGCCCGGAAAATTCACGACGCGCTGGCTTTCGGCATCCGCGTGCAGCTCACCCTGCACAGCCAGCTGCTGCCGGTTATCCCGGTCAAAAAACTGGCGCGCCTGCCGACGATCTTCACCGACGAGCGCGGACTGCCGCTGATCCTGCACGCAGGATCGGTGCTGAGCTATCGCGACGTCGCGCAGCTGGGCCAGGGTCGCCTGGTTATCCACCGCAAATGCATCGTGACCGCGCTGGCGCGCGAAGCGGCACAGGCGCGGCATATTCAATTAATTAAGCAGGAGTAAATCATGCATCTGGCACGAGTCACGGGCGCGGTTGTCTCCACGCAAAAATCGCCTTCCCTGATCGGCAAAAAGCTGCTGCTGGTGCGGCGGGTCAGCGCCGATGGCGAGCTTCCCGCCTCGCCGACCTCCGGCGATGAAGTCGCCGTGGATTCCGTCGGCGCGGGGATCGGCGAGCTGGTTCTGCTCAGCGGCGGCTCCAGCGCCAGGCACGTTTTTTCCGGGCCAAACGAGGCCATCGACCTCGCCGTTGTCGGCATTGTCGATACGCTTTCACGTTAAGGAGCGAATATGGCGATTTATACCCGAACGGGCGACGCTGGCACCACCTCACTCTTTACCGGCCAGCGGGTGAGTAAAACCCACCCGCGGGTTGAAGCCTACGGCACGCTGGATGAGCTGAACGCCGCGCTGAGCCTGTGCGCCTGCGCCGCCGCGGATGAAAATCACCGCGCCTTACTTGAGGCCATCCAGCAGCAGCTTTTTTGGTTTAGCGCAGAACTGGCCAGCGACAGCGAACGGCCGTCACCGAAACAGCGCTACATCAGCAGCGAAGAGATTTCCGCTCTGGAAGCCGCCATCGATCGGGCCATGGCCCGCGTCGAACCGCTGCACAGTTTTATTTTACCCGGCCGCTGCGAAGCCGCGAGCCGCCTGCATTTTGCCCGCACGCTGGCCCGCCGGGCCGAACGGCGACTGGTTGAGCTGGCGGCGGAAGTCAACGTGCGCCAGGTGCTGATGCGCTACATCAATCGCTTGTCAGACTGCCTGTACGCCCTGGCGCGCGCGGAAGATAGCGATGCGCACCAGAACAACATCATTCGTGAAGTGAGCCGGCGCTATCTGGCCGCCACTCTACCGAGCCGCAGCAAGGAGAAGACGCCCCTGGACCTTTCATTCCACGATCTGCACCAGCTCACTCGCGCGGCGGTTGAGCGCGCGCAGCTGCTGCAGGTGCCGGTAGTTATCAGCATCGTTGATGCGCACGGTACGGAAACCGTGACCTGGCGGATGCCGGACGCCCTGCTGGTCAGCAGCGAACTGGCGCCGAAAAAGGCCTGGACCGCGGTGGCGATGAAAACGGCGACCCATGAGCTGAGCGATGTCGTTCAGCCGGGCGCGGCGCTTTACGGTCTGGAAAGTCATTTACAGGGAAAAGTGGTTACCTTTGGCGGCGGTTACGCCCTGTGGCGCGACGGCTCATTAATTGGGGGTCTTGGCATCAGCGGCGGCAGCGTTGAACAGGACATGGATATAGCACAGACCGCCATCGCGGCCATTAACGTGGGAACTCATCAATGAATACTTCTGAACTCGAAACGCTTATTCGCACCATTCTTAGCGAACAGTTAACCCCAGCCCAAACGCCAAACCCGGCGCAGGGCAAAGGGATTTTTCAGTCCGTGAGCGAGGCCATTGATGCCGCGCATCAGGCGTTCTTACGTTATCAGCAGTGCCCGCTAAAAACCCGCAGCGCCATCATTAGCGCAATGCGTCAGGAGCTGACGCCGCATCTGGCCGCCCTGGCGGAAGAGAGCGCCAATGAAACGGGGATGGGCAACAAAGAAGATAAATTTTTGAAAAACAAAGCTGCGCTGGACAACACGCCGGGCGTGGAAGATCTCACCACCACGGCACTGACCGGCGACGGCGGCATGGTGCTGTTTGAGTATTCGCCATTTGGCGTTATCGGGTCGGTCGCACCGAGCACCAACCCGACGGAAACCATCATTAATAACAGCATCAGCATGCTGGCGGCGGGCAATAGCGTCTACTTCAGCCCGCATCCGGGAGCAAAAAAGGTCTCACTGAAGCTGATTAGCATGATTGAAGAGATTGTTTTCCGCTGCTGCGGCATCCGCAATCTGGTGGTTACCGTAGCAGAACCCACTTTCGAAGCCACCCAGCAGATGATGGCCCATCCGCGCATTGCGGTTCTGGCCATTACCGGCGGCCCGGGTATTGTGGCGATGGGCATGAAGAGCGGTAAGAAAGTCATTGGCGCTGGCGCGGGTAACCCGCCCTGCATCGTTGATGAAACGGCGGATCTGGTTAAAGCGGCGGAAGATATCATCAACGGCGCCTCGTTCGATTACAACCTGCCCTGCATTGCCGAGAAGAGCCTGATTGTGGTGGAGAGCGTCGCCGAACGTCTGGTGCAGCAAATGCAAACCTTCGGCGCGCTGCTGCTGAGCCCTGCCGACACTGACAAACTCCGGGCCGCCTGCCTGCCTGAAGGCCAGGCGAATAAAAAACTGGTCGGCAAAAGCCCATCAGCCATGCTGGAAGCGGCCGGCATCGCCGTTCCGGCGAAAGCGCCGCGTCTGCTGATAGCGCTGGTTAACGCCGACGATCCGTGGGTCACCAGCGAGCAGCTGATGCCGATGCTGCCGATAGTGAAAGTTAGCGATTTCGATAGCGCGCTGGCCCTGGCGCTGAAGGTTGAAGAGGGACTGCATCATACCGCCATTATGCACTCGCAGAACGTGTCGCGCCTGAACCTCGCGGCCCGCACCCTGCAAACCTCGATATTCGTCAAGAACGGCCCCTCTTATGCCGGGATCGGCGTCGGCGGCGAAGGCTTTACCACCTTTACTATCGCCACGCCGACCGGTGAAGGGACAACCTCGGCGCGCACGTTTGCCCGCTCCCGTCGCTGCGTGCTGACCAACGGCTTTTCCATTCGCTAACCGAGGTCGCGATGAAGACTTTCTCACTACAAACGCGGTTGTACAGCGGTCAGGGCAGTCTGGCGGTGCTCAAGCGCTTTACCAACAAGCACATCTGGATTATCTGCGATGGCTTTCTTGCGCGCTCGCCGCTGCTGGAAACCCTGCGTCAGGCGTTGCCCGCAGATAACCGCATTAGCGTCTTTAGCGAGATAACCCCGGACCCCACTATCCACACCGTGGTGCAGGGGATTGCGCAAATGCAGGCCCTGCGTCCGCAGGTGGTCATCGGCTTCGGCGGCGGTTCGGCAATGGACGCGGCGAAAGCTATCGTCTGGTTCAGCCAGCAGAGCGGCATCAACATCGAAACCTGCGTGGCCATACCAACCACCAGCGGCACCGGCTCGGAAGTGACCAGCGCCTGCGTGATTAGCGACCCGGATAAAGGCATTAAGTACCCGCTGTTCAACAATGCGCTGTATCCGGATATGGCGATCCTGGACCCGGAGCTGGTGGTCAGCGTGCCGCCGCAGATTACGGCCAACACCGGCATGGACGTGCTGACCCACGCGCTGGAGGCGTGGGTCTCTCCGCACGCCAGCGACTTTACCGACGCGCTGGCGGAAAAAGCCGCCAAACTGGTGTTCCAGTATCTGCCCACCGCGGTGGAAAAAGGCGACTGCGTGGCGACGCGCGGGAAAATGCACAATGCCTCAACCCTCGCCGGGATGGCGTTCAGCCAGGCGGGGCTGGGGCTTAACCATGCTATCGCCCACCAGCTTGGCGGGCAGTTTCATCTCCCGCACGGACTGGCCAACGCGCTGCTGTTGACCGCGGTTATCCGCTTTAACGCCGGTCATCCGCGCGCCGGAAAACGCTACGCGCGGCTGGCCAAAGCCTGCGGCTTTTGTCCGGCAGACGCCAGCGATAGTACGGCGATCAATGCGCTGATCCAGCAAATCGAACGGCTCAAGCAGCGCTGTGCGCTGCCGTCACTGGCGGTCGCGCTGAAAGAGGGACGTGCCGAGTACTCAGCGCGCATTCCGGCCATGGTGCAGGCCGCACTGGCTGACGTGACCTTGCGCACGAATCCTCGCCCGGCCAGCGCCGGGGAAATTCAGGAACTGCTGGAGGAACTGCTATGAGTACCGCCGTCAACGCTGTTGAAATGGCCAGAAGCGCCGAGGAGATCCGCGAGCGCGTGCGCGCTGCGGGCGTAGTCGGCGCGGGCGGCGCGGGGTTTCCCGCCCACGTTAAGCTACAGGCGCAGGTGGAGATCTTTCTGGTTAACGCCGCCGAGTGCGAACCGATGCTCAAGGTCGACCAGCAGCTAATGTGGCAGCAGGCTGCACGTCTGGTCCGCGGCGTGCAGTACGCGATGACGGCAACCGGCGCGCGCGAAGGGGTCATTGCCCTGAAAGAAAAATACCGCCGGGCTATCGACGCCCTTACCCCGCTGCTGCCTGCCGGTATCCGCCTGCATATTCTGCCGGATGTCTATCCTGCGGGCGATGAGGTGCTGACCATCTGGATGGCTACCGGTCGCCGGGTCGCGCCCGCCGCGCTGCCTGCCAGCGTCGGCGTGGTGGTCAATAACGTACAAACGGTACTGAATATTGCCCGGGCGGTTGAACAGCAGTTTCCGGTCACTCGCCGTACGCTGACCGTAAACGGCGCGGTCGCGAAGCCACTCACCATCACCGTCCCTATTGGCATGCCGCTGCGCGAAGTACTGGCGCTGGCGGGCGGCGCGACGGTCGACGACCCCGGTTTTATTAACGGTGGCCCGATGATGGGCGGCCTGATGACTGCTCTCGATAGCCCGGTAACCAAAACTACCGGCGGCCTGCTGGTGCTGCCCAAAAGCCATCCGCTTATCCAGCGGAGAATGCAGGACGAACGCACGGTGCTTTCCGTGGCCCGTACCGTCTGCGAACAGTGTCGCCTGTGTACCGATCTCTGCCCACGGCATCTGATCGGCCACGAACTCTCCCCGCACCTGCTGGTGCGGGCGGTGAACTTTCATCAGGCCGCCACGCCCCAGCTGCTGCTGAGCGCGCTCACCTGTTCGGAATGCAACGTCTGCGAAAGCGTGGCCTGTCCGGTGGGGATCTCGCCGATGCGCATCAACCGCATGCTGAAACGCGAGCTGCGCGCGCAAAACCAGCGCTATGAAGGACCGCTCTATCCGGCCGACGAAATGGCGAAATATCGCCTCATGCCGGTGAAGCGACTGATCGCCAAACTGGGGCTGAGCCCCTGGTATCAGGAGGCGCCGCTGGTGGAAGACGAACCGGCAGTAGAATCAGTGACTTTACAGTTGCGCCAGCATATCGGCGCCAGCGCGGTAGCGAACGTTGCAGTGGGAGAACGCGTTACCCGCGGGCAATGCGTTGCCGATATCCCGGCAGGCGCGTTAGGCGCGCCGGTTCACGCCAGCATCGACGGCGTGGTTGCGGCCATCAGCGAACAGGCCATCACGGTGGTAAGAGGTTAACCATGTCTCAGGCTATAGGAATTTTAGAACTCACCAGCATTGCCAAAGGGATGGAACTCGGCGATGCGATGCTGAAAAGCGCCAACGTTAATCTGCTGGTCAGCAAGACCATCTGTCCGGGGAAGTTTTTACTGATGCTTGGCGGCGATATCGGCGCTGTCCAACAGGCCATTGAAACCGGTACGTCGCAGGCCGGTGAGATGCTCGTCGACAGCCTGGTGCTGGCGAATATTCATCCCAGCGTACTTCCGGCCATCAGCGGCCTGAATAACGTCGATAAGCGTCAGGCGATAGGTATCGTCGAAACCTGGAGCGTGGCGGCCTGCATCAGCGCCGCGGACCGGGCGGTGAAAGGCTCCAACGTCACCCTGGTACGGGTGCATATGGCCTTCGGCATCGGCGGTAAATGCTACATGGTGGTGGCGGGCGACGTTTCCGACGTCAACAACGCGGTTACGGTAGCCAGCGAAAGCGCGGGTGAAAAAGGGCTGCTGGTTTACCGCTCGGTGATCCCGCGCCCGCATGAAGCGATGTGGCGACAGATGGTGGAGGGATGATGGAAAGGCAGCCAACAACGGATCGCATGATTCAGGAATATGTTCCCGGAAAACAGGTGACCCTCGCGCACCTGATTGCCAATCCAGGGAAAGATCTCTTTAAGAAGCTGGGCCTGCAGGATGCGGTATCCGCCATTGGCATCCTCACCATTACGCCCAGCGAGGCGTCGATTATCGCCTGCGATATCGCCACCAAATCCGGCGCGGTAGAGATTGGTTTTCTTGACCGCTTTACCGGCGCCGTGGTGCTGACCGGCGACGTTTCCGCCGTCGAGTATGCCCTCAAGCAGGTGACGCGCACGCTGGGTGAAATGATGCAGTTTACAACCTGCACTATCACCCGGACGTAACGCGATGAAACGTCTGATGCTTATCGGTCCCAGCCAGTGCGGGAAAACCTCGCTTACCCAGGGTCTGCGCGGCGAAGCGCTCCATTACAAGAAAACTCAGGCGATTGAATGGTCGCCGATGGCCATCGACACGCCGGGCGAATATCTGGAGAACCGCTGCCTTTATAGCGCCCTGCTGACCAGCGCCTGCGAGGCCGACGTTATCGCGCTGGTGCTGAATGCCGACGCCCAGTGGTCGCCGTTTTCTCCGGGTTTTACCGTCCCGATGAACCGTCCGACGATTGGCCTGGTCACCAAAGCTGACCTCGCCGACCCGCAGCGGATATCGCTGATCGGCGAGTGGCTCAGGCAGGCTGGTGCCCGGCAAATTTTTATCACCAGCGCGCTGAATAACCTGGGTCTTGATGCCGTGCTGAATTTTCTGAATTCGAAGGAACCTTTATGTCTTACAAAATCATGGCCATTAACGCCGGCAGTTCATCGTTAAAATTCCAGCTGCTGGAGATGCCGCAGGGCGACATGCTCTGCCAGGGATTAATCGAACGTATCGGCATGGCAAACGCCCAGGTGACTCTCAAAACGCCGGAGCAGAAATGGCAGGAGACGGCGCCGATCGCCGATCACCGTGAAGCCGTCACCCTGCTGCTTGAAAAGCTCCTCAACCATCGGATTATCCAGAGCTTGCAGGATATCGATGGCGTCGGCCACCGCGTGGCGCACGGCGGGGAGCGCTTTAAGGATTCGACGCCGGTGACCGATGACACCTTAGCGGAAATCGAGCGCCTGGCAGAGCTGGCCCCGCTGCATAACCCGGTAAATGCCTTAGGCATCAAAGTGTTCCGCCAGCTGCTGCCCGACGCGCCGTCGGTGGCGGTGTTTGATACCGCTTTTCACCAGACGCTGGATGAGCGCGCGTTTATCTATCCGCTGCCGTGGCGCTACTACAGCGAGCTGGGCATTCGCCGTTACGGCTTCCACGGCACCAGCCATAAGTACGTCAGCGCGACGCTGGCGGAAAAGCTGGGCGTACCATTGAGCGCTCTGCGCGTAGTGTGCTGCCATCTCGGCAACGGCAGCAGCGTTTGCGCAATCAAAGGCGGGCGTTCGGTTAACACTTCAATGGGCTTTACGCCGCAGTCTGGGGTGATGATGGGCACCCGCAGCGGCGATATCGATCCGTCGATTCTACCGTGGCTGGCGCTGCATGAGGGTAAAACGCCGGAGCAGCTGAATCAGCTGCTGAATAACGAGTCCGGCCTGTTGGGCGTTTCCGGCGTCTCGCACGATTATCGCGATGTCGAGCAGGCGGCGGACAGCGGTAATCGTCAGGCAGCCCTGGCGCTCTCGCTGTTTGCTGAGCGCATTCGCGCCACTATCGGCAGCTATATTATGCAGATGGGCGGCCTCGACGCGCTGATCTTTACCGGCGGCATCGGCGAAAACTCCGCCCGAGCCAGGAGCGCCATCTGCCATAACCTGAATTTCCTCGGGCTCTCGGTCGATGAAGAGAAAAACCAGCACAACGCCACCTTTATTCAGGCCGAAAATGCGATGGTCAAAGTGGCGGTGATCAATACCAATGAAGAGCTGATGATCGCCCGCGATGTGATGCGCCTGGCGCTGCCGCAGGCGCGCGAGCTGGCGGTACCAGCCTAAACGACGCCTCTCCCCTTTGCGGAGAATCATGGTAACCGGCGGGTCGCCGTGCCACTATGCGCCCTGGCGAAGGTAAGCGGAAAGGTGAAAACGTGGCCGTTGCACAATGTCCCGCCTCATGCGGAGAACTTATCCAGGGCTGGATCCTCGGCAGCGAGAAGCTGATCTCCTGCCCGGTGGACTGGTACAGCACCGTCGAGGTCGAGACCGGCAAACCGCGCAACGATGAGCGGCCGCTGTCGCGGGCGATGGTCGACCAACTGCTGGCCCACTGGGGCTACCCGGCGGCGCTGAGTCAGCAGATCCGCATCACCCTGCACTCGACGATCCCGGTAGCCAAAGGGATGGCCAGCAGCACCGCCGATATCGCCGCCACCGCGGTGGCCACCGCCCATCATCTGGGCCACGCGCTGGATGAGCCGACGCTGGCGCGTCTGTGCGTCGCGCTGGAGCCCACCGACAGCACCCTGTTCCACCAACTGACGCTGTTCGATCATAATACCGCCGCTACCCAAATCGCCTGCCCTGCGCCACCGGCGCTCGACCTGTTAGTGCTGGAGAGCCCGCTGACGCTGCGTACCACCGACTACCATCAGCTGCCGCGCGAGGCGGGTCTGCTGGCTAACGCCTCCCGGCTGCAGCTGGCCTGGGAGAAAGTGCAGCAGGCCTGCCAGCATGGCAGCCCGCAGCTGCTGGGCGAAGCGGCCACTATTAGCGCCATCGCCAGCCAGCGGCTGTTGCCCAAGCCGGGGTTTGACGCGCTGCTGGAGCTGGTGGAAAGCGCAGGATTGTATGGCCTCAACGTGGCGCACAGCGGCAGCGTCGTCGGCCTGCTGCTGGACCGCCGTCGTCATGACGTGGATTTTTTGCAATGGCGGCTGGCAGAGCGCGGCATCGCCGCCCACTGGCCGCAACAGCATCTGCTGGCGATGGTGCCGGGGGGCGTCACCCTGCAGTAGGGCTCAGGCCAGCGCCCGGCGCAGCGCCGCCAGCAGCTGGTCGTTTTCGCCGGCGCTGCGGATCGCCACCCGGAAATAGCGGCTATCCAGCCCCGGGTAGTTGGCGCAGCTGCGGATCAGCACGTGCTGGCGCAGCAGGGCGTATTGCAGGTCAAGATCGGGTCTGTCACAGCGCAAGAACAGGTAGTTGGCGCGCCCGGGCCACACGGTCAGCCCGGCCATCTCCTGAAGCTGCGCGTAGAAACGCGCTCCCTCCTCCTGCAGCCACTGCCAGGTGGCCCGCTGATACGCCCGGTCCTGAAGAATGATCTCCCCGGCCAGAGCGGCATAGGCATTGATGGACCATGGCATTTGTCGCTCGCGCAGCCGGGCCACCGCCTGGGCGTCAGCGTTGAGCAGGTAGCCTAGACGCAGCCCCGGAATAGCATAAAATTTGGTCAGCGAGCGCAGAACCCAGACGTGCGGATACTGCGCCAACAGGGGAATAAACCCCGGCTGATCGGGAATAAAGTCGAGGAAGGCTTCATCGAGGATCAGGCTGATATTTAGCGCCCGACAGCGTTGCGCAATGGCTTCCAGCAGGCCACGCTCCGGCAGCAGACCAGTGGGGTTGTTCGGGGTGCAGAGAAACAGGCAGTCCAGCGCCGGCGTGAGAGCATTGAGGATCCCGTCGGTCAGCTGCCAGCCATCGCGCTCCTGCAGGGCATACTCCACCACCTCGCAGTCCACAGTCTGCAGCGCGCGCCGGTACTCTGCGAATCCGGGAATGACGATCATTGCCCGCCGCGGCTTAAGGCCTTGGGCAAGGGTGAAGATCGATTCAGTTTCGCCGTTGCCGGCGAGGATATGCGCCGCCGGCAGCCGATGGTGGGCCGCCAGCGCCTGATGCAGCTGTTGATACTCAACGTCAGGGTAGCGCTCGGCGCAGCCGGGATTGTCGACGATCGCCTGCCTGAGCGAGGCGGGCATTCCCAGCGGATTGATGTTGGCGCTAAAGTCCAGCAGTTCGCCGGGCGCAATGCCCAGCAGGGCGGCGGCCTCGCGGATATTGCCGCCATGGGCGCTTTTCAGTAAGGCCATGTCCCTTTCCTGTGTGGTTATCCGCGGCGGGCCAGCGTCGCGCCGTCGGCGAAGTAGGCTTTAATCCCGGCGAGGATCGACTCGGCTACCTGCTGCTGGAATTTGGCCGTTTTCAGCTTCCGCTCCTCTTCCACGTTACTGATAAACGCCGTCTCCACCAGAATGGAAGGGATATCTGGCGCCTTCAGCACCGCAAAGCCCGCCTGCTCTACCCGGTTCTTGTGCAGGTTATTGATATTGCCCATTTTCTCCAGCACTGCCTTACCAAATTTGAGGCTGTCGGCGATGGTGAGGGACTGCACCATATCGAACATGGTGTGGTCGACATAGCGATCGCCGCTCTTGCTGACCCCACCGATCAGATCCGAGGCGTTCTGCGTCTGGGCGAGATATTTTGCCGCGGTACTGGTGGCCCCCTTGGTGGAGAGCGCAAACACCGAGGAGCCGCTGGGCTGGCGGCTGGTAAAGGCGTCGGCGTGAATCGAAACGAACAGGTCGGCGCGCTGCTTCTGCGCCTTGGCGACACGCACCTTCAACGGGATAAACACGTCTTCGTTGCGGGTCATATAGGCCTTCATATTGCCTTCTTTGTCGATCAGCGCCCGCAGGCGGCGGGCAATTTGCAGCACCACGTCTTTCTCGCGGGTGCGATACTTGCCCACAGCGCCAGAGTCTTCGCCACCGTGGCCGGGATCGAGCATAATGACAATCGGCCGGTCGCGCCCGGCTTTGCCCGGCTGCGGCCCGCTTTGCGCCGGCGGCACCTGTCGCTCCAGATCGCCTTTGTTGTAATCCTCAAGCAGCGCCAGTAGCGGATCCTGAACATCGGTGGCGTTGGCGGGGTAGAGATCCATCACCAGACGCTCTTTAAAGCCAGCTACCGGCGCGAGGGCAAACAGCTGCGGCTTAACGTTCTGCTTGAGCTCGAAGACCATGCGCACGGTTTGCGGATCAAACTGGCCCACGCGGGCGGACTTAATAAAGGGATCGTCATCGCGGATCTGCCCCCCCATGCCTTTCAGCACCGAGTTGAGATTAACCCCTTCCAGATCCACCACCACCCGTTCCGGATTACTGAGGGCAAACTGCCGGTATTTCAGCACATGATTCGATTCCACCGTGACGCGCGTGTAGGTCGATGCTGGCCAGACGCGAACAGCGACCACCCGCGCGGCGGCGGCCAGCCCAACGGGGCTCACGCTCATTAACCACATGGCGCCCGCGCCCTGCAGCAGACGGCGACGGCTTAATCCAGAGTTGTTTCCCGACATGCCACTCCCAAGCAATAAAAACGCATTTATACCCAAAACAAACAGATTGACCAGAAACTTTAACGAAAGGCATATAACCTGTCATCTATAAAAGGGTAAACATTCATTGACACCCTGCGCCGGGTCACATGTTTTTCGTGGCTTAGCCTCAAATTGGGGCTTGCGTTTAACGGCAAAACAGAATAAAAATACAATAATTACGAATAATCATGCATTGAGGGTTTGTCATGGTGAAGGAACGTCGCACTGAACTGGTAGAAGGATTCCGCCATTCTGTTCCCTATATAAATGCCCATCGGGGAAAAACGTTTGTCATCATGCTGGGCGGTGAAGCCATTGAGCATGAAAATTTCTCAAATATTGTCAATGACATAGGACTACTGCATAGCCTGGGCATTCGCCTGGTGGTGGTCTATGGCGCCCGCCCGCAGATTGACGCTAATCTCGCCGAGCACCACCACGAGCCGGTCTATCACAAGCAGACGCGAGTGACTGACGCCAAAACGCTGGAGCTGGTTAAGCAGGCGGCGGGGATGCTGCAGCTGGAGATCACCGCCCGCCTGTCGATGAGCCTCAACAACACCCCGCTGCAGGGGGCCCATATCAATGTCGTCAGCGGCAACTTTATCATCGCCCAGCCGCTGGGCGTCGATGACGGCGTCGATTATTGCCACAGCGGGCGCATTCGCCGTATTGACGAAGAGGCGATTCATCGCCAGCTCGACAGCGGCGCCATAGTCCTGATGGGGCCGGTCGCAGTATCGGTCACCGGCGAGAGCTTTAACCTGACTTCGGAGGAGATCGCCACCCAGCTGGCCATCAAGCTGAAGGCGGAGAAAATGATCGGCTTCTGTTCGTCGCAAGGGGTTTACAACCAGGCCGGGGAAATTGTCTCTGAACTGTTCCCCAATGAAGCGCAGGCCCGCGTCGAAGAGCTGGAAGCGGACGAAGATTATAACTCTGGCACCGTGCGCTTCCTGCGCGGGGCGGTGAAGGCCTGCCGCAGCGGCGTGCGGCGCTGCCACCTGATCAGCTATCAGGAAAATGGCGCGCTGCTGCAGGAGCTGTTCTCACGCGACGGCATCGGCACCCAGATCGTCATGGAGAGCGCGGAGCAGATCCGTCGGGCGACCATCAACGATATCGGCGGTATTCTTGAGCTGATAAGCCCGCTGGAGCAGCAGGGCATCCTGGTGCGCCGCTCCCGCGAACAGCTGGAGATGGAGATCGACAAGTTCACCATTATTCAGCGCGATAACACCACCATCGCCTGCGCCGCCCTCTATCCTTTCCCGGAAGAGAAGATCGGCGAAATGGCCTGCGTGGCGGTGCATCCGGATTACCGGAGCTCGTCGCGGGGAGAGGTGCTGCTGGAGCGTATTGCCGCCCAGGCCAGACAGATGGGCCTGAGCAAGCTGTTCGTGTTAACCACCCGCAGCATCCACTGGTTCCAGGAGCGCGGCTTCACGCCGGTGGATATCGACCTGCTGCCGGAGAGTAAAAAGCAGATGTATAACTATCAGCGCCGGTCGAAGGTGCTGATGGCCGACCTCGCTTAGCTCCTTCTCCCCCCTTTCTAACGGCCCGGGATAGCGCGACGCTCATCGCGTTATCCCCGAGGCCGGTATCCCCCTCTTCGCGCCGATCTGACGTGCGGCACGCGGGCTAAATTCCTGGTTTCCGCGCAGACCATATCTTTCTCGCTGGCTCACCGATATGCTACTGGCTGTCGACAGGATATCGACTGGCGCCACGGCCACCACCCGCCTTGCAAGGATCGCTTAACGAATGGAAACCCAACCGAACTGGCTGGTCAGACATATCAACCTCATTACCGCCGCGGTCGCCCTCTATCCGTGGTTGCTGTTGATTTTGTTGCTCTGGGACAACCAGCGCCATCATCAGAATGGCTATGCCGCGCTTGGCGCCGCCGTGGCGGTATTATTTCTGCTGGCCCTGACGTCCGGCATGAATCTTCTCATCTCCTCGCTGGTGATTTTTTGTGCCCGCTGTTCCACCCCACCGCTGGCCGGCGGCGCAGCAGTCCGCTTTTTCGCCATGAACTCGATCTCGGCGCTCTGGCTTATCCCTCTGTTCTTCAGTTACTGATTTTTCCGCCAGCCCGGGCAACGGCTGCAGCATTTTCCATCGCCCGGACCCGGCGTCTCAGGGGGCTTCACGCCCGGCGAAAATCTCCGCCAGGCCGCTGCGCCGCTCGGTGCGGGTCACAATGGCCTGGGAGAGCACCTGCTCGTCGGCATAGAGCGACAATCGCCGTTTTGCGCGGGTGATCGCGGTATAGACCAGTTCGCGTGTCACCAGAGGAACGCTGCGCGCCGGCAGGATCAGCGCCGCATGGTCGAACTCGGAGCCCTGCGATTTATGCACGGTCATCGCCCAGGCGGTGTCATGCTCCGGCAGGCGGCTCGGCTGCACCGACTTGATGGCGCCGTCGGGCATCAGGAACCATACCCGCAGCTCGCCGTTGCGCTCCAGGGCGATGCCGATATCGCCGTTAAACAGCCCCAGCGCGCTGTCGTTGCGCGCGATCATAATCGGCCGGCCGTCATACCAGCGGGAGTGGCGCGGCAGGGCGATCGCCCGCTGGCGGTTGAGCCGCTGCTCCAGCCGCTCATTGACGCCGCTCACGCCGTACGGCCCTTCCCGCAGCGCGCACAGCAGCTGAAATTCGCTGAAGGCGGCCAGCATGGCCTGCGGTTCCGCCCGCTCGCGGCGCAGCTGCAGGTAGTGCTCATAGCCCTGCTGGGCCGCGCCGAGCATGGCTTCGTACTCTTCGGTCGTACTGAGGGGATGAAGCGCGATATCGTCAAACGGCTGGCGCAGCGTGGCCTTCACCTCCGCGCGCGCGCCAGCGTTCACCGCCCGCGCCAGGCTCCCGATGCCGGAGTGACTGCCGAAGCGATAGCTCTTTTGCAGCAGGCACAAGCTGTCTCTCAGCGCGCCAGCGATAGCCCCCTCGCCCGCTGGTACCGGCGAACCGGTCAGCCGGGTCAGCTCCTGCGCCCGCGCGGCGGTGTAGCCCGAGCTCGCCCAGGCGCAGATATCCCCCAGCACCGCCCCCGCTTCTACCGAGGCCAGCTGGTCACGATCGCCGAGGAAGATCACCCGCCCGTGAGCCGGCAGCGCGTCGATGAGCCGCGACATCATCGGTAGGTCGATCATCGAGGCTTCATCCACCACCAGCACGTCGAGATGCAGCGGGTTGCCGGCGTGATAGCGCATGCGCTGGCTGCCTGGCTGGGCGCCCAGCAGACGATGCAGCGTGCTGGCCTCGGTGGGAATCAACGCTTTCTGCGCGTCGGTCAGCGGCAGTTTTCTCAGCGCCGCGCCCAGCGATTCGGTCAGGCGCGCCGCCGCTTTCCCCGTCGGCGCCGCCAGACGAATACGACAGCGCGGACTATCTTCAATCTGGATCAGCGCCGCCAGAAGTTTGGCCACGGTGGTGGTCTTCCCGGTCCCGGGACCGCCGGAGATCACCGAGATGCGGCGGGTCAGCGCCACCGCCGCGGCAACTTTTTGCCAGTCGGTTTCGCCGGTAGCAGGGAACAGGGCATTGAGGGTTGCCGCCAGCCGGGCCTCATCCATCTCCAGCACCCGGTTGGCTTCGTTGAAGAAGCGGGCGACGGTCAGCTCGTTGCGCCACATCCGGTTCAGATAGAGCCGGTCGCCGCATAAAATCATCGGCGCCGGGGCATCGCCGCAGCTCACCGCCGATGAAGCGAGCAGCAGCGCGGGCCAGTCCTCCGGCGCGCCGGCGTCGGCCAGCAGCCGATCGCGGATCTCCCCCGCTTTCCCGCTTAGCGCCTCGTCGCCGCTCAGCCGCGAGAGCGGCAGGCACACGTGCCCCTCTCCGGCATCACGGCTCAGCAAGGCCGCCGCCAGCTTGACCGCCGGCGGGTCGTTTTGCGCCACCATCAGGGCAAACTGGACGTCCAGCGGCCGCAGCAGACGCTGCTCCACCGCCGCCAGCAGTAGTTGATCAAAAGTCATGAGGCCTCCTCCTGAGTTTCTCCGGCAAAAAGCTGATCCAGACCGTCAATCAGCGGTGGCACCGGCCGGGTAGTGAAGATCCCCTGCCCCCCCTCCTGACCGTCCATGCCGCGCAGGAAGAGATAAATCACGCCGCCGAAGTGGCGGTCATAGTCGTAATCGGCCAGCCGATGGCGCAGATAGCGGTGCAGCGCCAGGCTGTACAGCTGATACTGCAGATCGTAGCGGTGGGCCCGCATCGCCTGCTCCATCGCTGGCCGGGTATAGGCCTCGCGATCTTCCCCCAGCCAGTTGGATTTGTAATCCAGCAGGTAATAGCGGCCTTCGTGGCGGAAGACCAGATCGATAAAACCCTTCAGCATGCCGCGCACCTGGCGGAAATCCAGCGGCGGCGTGTCGGCGGAAAGGGGATCGTACTGGCGGATAAGCGCATCAAGGCGCTCCGCCGTCAGCAGCTGCGCGATGGGCAGGTAAAATGCCATTTCCACCTGTTTATCCCGCGCCGCAAGCTGATTGAGCGCGATATCCGGCCCCGGCAGGCGGGTCTTCAGCACGCCCCCCAGCCAGTCGGTCAGCACCGGCGCCCACTGTGCGTCAAACCCGCTCAGCTGCAGTTTCTCCGCCATCCATCCGTCCGGCACCGGCTGGGTAAAGTCCAGTTCCTCAAACAGACTGTGCAGGAAGGTCCCCGGCGCAGCGCCGCGCGGGAACTGGTGCGGGGTCAGCTGCGGCTCTTCCACCACCTCGCCGACGCCGACGGCATCGATATCCAGACGTGGCAGCAGATCCTGCCCGCTGCTGAAGCCATGCTGCTGCAGACCGGAATAGCTGGTTACCCGCCAGTCATCGGCGATGCGGCGCTGCAGCTCGCGCGCCGACAGCGGGGGGATGCTCGCCGCCGGCGCCTGCCACGGGGTCAGATCCAGCTCGCCCGGCCTCTGCAATGCAATATCGCCATGGCAGAAGTCCGCTAAGCGCGCGGCCAGCCCGGCGGCATCCATGGCTTCGCCCGCCTGCAGCAGCCGCCCCAGGGCGCTCAGATGAAAATCGCTGTTGCCGGACTTTCGGCTGCTGAGGGGCGCTACGCCGAGGCTGCAGTGCCAGACCGCGCGGGTCAAGGCGACGTACAGCAGGCGCAGATCTTCCGCCAGCCGCTCCGCCTCCGCCAGTTCGAGGCTGGCCTCATCCTGGCCCAGATCCAGCACCGCCGCGAACGTCTCGCGATCGTGATAGAACGCCTGGTCCTGTTTGCGAAACCGGGCGATAAACGGCAGCCAGACCAGGGGATATTCCAGCCCTTTTGACTTATGAATAGTGACGATTTGCACCAGGTGCTTATCGCTTTCCAGACGCATCTGCTGGCTGGCGGCGTTGCTGTCCGGCTCGGCGATATGCTGCGTCAGCCAGCGCACCAGGGCGTGCTCGCTTTCCAACTGGCTGGCCGCCTCCTGCAGCAGTTCGCTGATGTGCAATATGTCGGTTAAGCGCCGCTCGCCGCCCCGGGTCGCCAGCAGGTTCTCGGCGATATGCCGGGCCGTCATCAGCGCCCGCAGCATCGGCATCACCCCGCGCTGACGCCAGATCTGACGGTATTCACTGAACTCCTCCACCAGCGCGTCCCACGCCTGCTCATCCTGATTGAGATTTTCAATATCCAGCGCGGTCAGGCCAAACATCGAGGTCGCCAGCGCGCTGCGCAGGGTATTTTCCCGCTCCGGGGACAACACCGCCTGCAGCAGCCAGAGCAGCTCCTGGGCCTCCAGCGTCTCAAAAACGCTGTCGCGGTTGGAGAGGTAGACCGAAGGGATGCCCAGCGTCTGCAGCGCTTCACGCACCTGCGCCGCCTCCAGCCGGTTGCGCACCAGCACGGTAATATCCGAAGCCTGCACCGGGCGC
This sequence comes from Klebsiella sp. JB_Kp031, assembly GCF_040064295.1. NCBI lineage: Bacteria > Pseudomonadati > Pseudomonadota > Gammaproteobacteria > Enterobacterales > Enterobacteriaceae > Klebsiella > Klebsiella sp. JB_Kp031. The sequence goes on along the minus strand of NZ_JBEAJW010000041.1, from coordinate 296,445 downwards.
GAGGTTTCCCCACGCCACAGTAGCGCGCGCCCCTGCTGACCGGCGCTCAGCCAGTCGCGGATCTGCGTGGCGCAGAGCTGCGCCATAAACGTCTGATAATCGCCGGCGCCCACGGTGTCGCCGGGCATCAACCAGACGTTCATCGCCGGTACGTCCGCCGCGTCAACGGTAAAGCGCAGCCCCTGGTTCTTCGCCGCCGCCTTCACCGGCAGGAACGGGATCTCGCGAAACATGAAGGGGTTATCGCTGAGGCTGAACAGCCGGTTGACGCTGCCCACCATGCCCGGCGAGGAGCGCCAGTTGGTGTCTAGCGTGTAGTGCGCGGCAACGTCGCCGCGCGCTTTCATATAGGTAAAGATATCGGCGCCGCGAAAGGCGTAGATGGCCTGCTTCGGATCGCCGATCAGCAGCAGCGCCGTCTCCGGCTGCTGGCGCCAGATACGGCGGAAAATCCGGTACTGTTGGGGGTCGGTATCCTGAAATTCGTCGATCATCGCCACCGGAAAACGCTGGCGAATGGCGCTAGCCAGCGCCTCGCCGCTGTCGCCGCGCAGCGCCTCGTCAAGCCGGCTGAGCATATCGTCAAACCCCAGCTCGCCGCGGCGGCGCTTTTCGCGCGCGACCGCATCGCGGATCTCGACCATCGCTCTCGCCAGCACCAGATCGGTGAGCGTCAGCGACGAGGCCAGCAGCGATTCTACGGCGCTAAACAGAGGATGTACGGGCGGTTCGCCACCGGCTTTGGTACGCTCAAGCAGAAACGACTGGGCAAATTTTTCCAGCGCGTCGGGTAACTGATAGCTCAACGTCTCTTCCTGCGCCCAGGCGGTCACTTTCTCAAGCCATTTGCCCTGGTTGCCGCGATTGAACTTCCGCCGGTCAAGACCCGAATCTTCAAGCACGCCTTCGATCTCGCCCACCTGCTCGCGCCACTGCTGCTTGAGCGAGTCAATGCGGTCGATGATTTGCTGATGGCGTTCGGCCAGCGTCTCGTCGGCGGCTGGCGGCGACTTAAGCTGCGGCGCTTCGCCCTGCAGCCAGCGGTCAAGGGACTTCAGCAGATCGCGCGGCCCTTTCCAGACATCGTGGATCACCGCCGCGATATCGCGGGTCAGCGGATAACAGTGACGGCGCCAGAAGTCGGCGCAGGCCTGATAGCGCAGGCGGGATTCATCCTCTATTAGCTGCTGCTCGAACAGCATGCCCGATTCGAAGGCGTTAAGGCTCAGCATCCGCTGGCAAAAACCGTGGATGGTGAACACCGCCGCCTCGTCCATCTGCCGTTCAGCCAGCAGCAATGTCTTTACGGCGTCGTCTTTATCGACGATCTCCGCCAGCAGCGCGCTGTAGAGCGGGTTATCGGATTCACCGCGCATACAGGCGATGCGCAGTTCGTGGATGTTGCTGCGGATACGCCCGCGCAGCTCTTCAGTCGCCGCCTCGGTAAAGGTCACCACCAGCAGTTCTTCAACGCTGATGGCGCGGGGATAGGCGGCCTCGCCGCCCAGCCCCAGCAGCAGCCGCAGATACAGCGCGGCGATGGTAAAGGTTTTTCCGGTGCCCGCAGAGGCTTCTATCAGGCGCTCGCCCCTCAAGGGCAAGCGCAGGGGATCCAAAGACTCAGCGGTGTCGGTCATTCATTCTCTCGCATCAGGGGTAAGGATTGCTGCAATGCGCTGACGTTTTCCCACACTTTGCCGCCTGCCGGCTGGGCATAGTCCGCTTTGCCATTCTGGCTACCGGAAATCTGGGACAATATCGTCATGCCCTGCGGCTCCACCACCGTCTGATGGAAGAAGTCAGCAAGTTTTTGCGGCGTCAGCAGTTTAATCTGAGCCACTACTTTATCACGTGAATCAAAACGCATATTACCGCGATCGAAATCTTTGCTCAGTTTCGATGCCTCTTCGCCCAGCGTCTGCGGCGCCTGCATCATCTGGCTTATCACCGCTTGCTGGAGCTGGGCAAACTCTTCCGGCTTCATCGCCCGCAGCTTCGCCTCCGCGGTGGGGAAGAAGGCCTGGAACCGCTGCCAGAGGAAAGCCGGCTGCTTATCGCTACTTTGCAGCAGGAAGCCCATGCCCCACTGACGTCCCACGTTCATCGGGAAGGCAAAGACCGCGTAGCCGAGCTGCTCTTCGGTACGCAGCTGGTTATAGAACCACGGCTGAATAATCTGTCCCAGCAGGGTGCTGGCGGCGGTGCTGCTGAACTCATCCACGTTGGGCGGTGCGAACACCGCGGCCAGCGCAGAGTCGGTGCTGTTGCCCGTTTTGTTGAAGATCGCCAGCTGCTGCCGGTTCACCACTACATCTTTATTGCGGCACCATTCGTTGCCGTCAGCGCCCAGCTGCTGCTGGATCTGGCGAGCCAGCGTCGTGGCGGCATCGGCGGACATATTGCCGATCACCATCAGTTCAGGGCGTCCCTTGGTTTTCAGGTTGGCGCGGTAGTCGAGCACCTCCTGCAAGGTGATGGAAGGCAGCAACGCCCGGCGTACTTCGCGCTGGAAATACGGAACCTGGGAGACCATCTGGATCGGCATTATCGCCTGATCGTAGGCTTTGCCCTTCTCAGCGGAGTCCATCATTTGCGCATACCACGATTTGGCCTGCTCCAGCTGCTCCTCGGTCGGCGTATAGCTGAAGTACCCCTGCAGCAGGTCGCTGAACAGCGCCGGCAGGTGCTGGGTGTAGCCGTTGGCATTGACCATTAACCCGTTATTGGCGCCGGTGGAGAACGAAATGCCGCCGACCGCCGCCTGGTTACTGAGCTGATCGAGGGCGATGCCGGCGAGATAATCGTTGAGGGCAAACATCACCTGCCGGCGAGCGCTGTCCATCGCCTGGGGATTACGCAGCACCAGGGAGATATCCGCCTTCGGCTCGCTGGCGAAATACTGGCTCGGGGCATAAACCACCCGCAGCGTCGGTTCATCGAGGATCAGCTGCGGGTGCGGCCAGGCTTTATCGCTTTTGATGAGGGTGAAATCATCCGGAATATAGGGGTTGAGCACCGGCAGCTGCAGCTTGATGGCCTGCGCTTTTTGCTGCCAGTCAGCGAAGGTCTGCTCGCTAATCTTATCCACCTGATACGGCGCATCGACAAAATAGGCGGTCTTGTTATGCGGTTCCTGCGGGCTGATATACCAGATGCGCGCGTTCTGCGGGGTCATCATCGCCAGCCGGTCTTTAATCGCCTGCGGGTCGTACCGATCGGCAATGTTGACCACGTCCAGCGCATGCTCGACCGGCACCCGGATCATGGTATCCGCCAGCCATTCCACGTAATCCATATCACGGTTGATCGACGGATAGCGGAAATCCAGCGCCAGCACATGCGCCAGCTCGTCAAAGTAACGTTTGTCGACGCCCTGGGTACGCAGGAGGTCGAGGTAGCTGAATATGGCCGCCGTCACTTCGTCGCGGTGCGCCAGGCCTTTATCGGTGAGGGTGGCAGAGATCGCCAGCACGCCGCTGTTGCCGTTCACCACCGGGTCAGAATCCGCGCGGATGCCTTCCGCCAGTCCCTGCTTTTGCAGCCAGTCGGAGAGCGTCCCCGGGCTGCGGTTGCCGATCAGGTAAGTGACCAGCTCATCGGTTTTGCTGCGGAAGCGATCGCTGTTGTTGTCGATGCGAAACTCGACGCGCAGCACTTTACGCGGCATCGCCGGCACATAGTGAATAATGATGCCTTTTTGCGCATCGGTTACCACCGGCACGCTTATTTCCGGCCTGCTGATTTGACGATTCGGCACGCGGCCAAAGGTGTCAGCGGCCATGCGCGCCAGCTCCGGCAACGGCTTGTTGCTGTAGATCACCGCCTTCATCAGATTGGCGGAGTACCAGCTATCGCGGAAGGTATGCAGCGCATCAAGTACCGGGCTGCCGGGCTTATCGCTGAGCGTCTCGAGGTTGCCGCCAGAAAAGTGGGCCGCCGGGTGAGCCGGGTTAATGGTTTCTGCGCTGACCTGAGCCATGCGCATCCCGTCTCGCGTCCGGGCCATGGTTAGCTCGGCGTTGACCGCGTTACGTTCGCGGTCGGCATATTTTTTATCCAGCAGCGGCGCGGCAATGGCATCCGCCAGGCGGTCTACGGCCCCGTCCAGCGCATTATTCTCCACTTCGAGATAGAACGCGGTGCGGTAGGGCGCGGTGCTGGCGTTATGGCTGCCGCCGTGCAGTTTAAGAAACTCTGCCAGACTGTCAGGCTGGGGATATTTTTGTGACCCCATCAGCGTCATATGTTCCAGAAAATGCGCCAGCCCCTGATGATCGGCCGGATCCTGCAGGGATCCCACCGGCACCACCAGCGCCGACAGCGATTTCACCGCCTGCGGATCGGAAACCAGCAGCACGACCATGTCGTTATCAAGACGGATCGCCTGATACTGACGCGTATCTTTTTCGCTTTTGCGGATCGTCTCCTGAACAGGCTGCCATCCGGTGTCGGCCTGACTAAACGGCGCCCAGAGGGCGGCCAGCACAACAAAAATCTTGAACCATAAACTGCGGGGCATTCACGAACCTCATCATTAACAAACTTGCGCTGCACAGCGTGCAGCCTTTTATGTCCATCAGTCCGTGATACGTTGCGCATAATAAATGAACCGCCATTCACTGCGCAATTTTTATACTATTTAAATTTGTGTGGACTGATGGTAACGATATAGCGGTAACAGATAACGCTGCGTCTGGGCAATGATTTCTTCGTAACGCGCCGGCTCCAGCGAACGCCACAGGCGTTGATACCAGATATCGGCCCCCTCCCCGCTGACCACCATGTTACCTTCGTAGGTCTGCAGGAATTTGCTCCGCGCTTTCTGCTGCGTCTCTTCGTCCATTAAAATGACATCCTTTTCGGCGTCATAACAGGCTTTCAGCCAGGCGCCACCGCTTTCCGGCAGCAGCAGCAGCGGCTGCGACATCCCCAGCAAATAGCCATCCACCAGCTCATTCAGGTACGCCTGCGCCTCGGCGGGCGCCAGCGGCGGAAAACGCCACTCTCCCTCTTTACGCACAAACAGCCGGCTCTCGCCGGTACCGCCGCTGGCACAGTAGACAAGGTGTTCCAGCCAAAGTTGCATCCCCTGGGAGACGCTCAGCAGCGAAGGCCGCCAGCGCAGCAGCCCGTCCGGCTGCACCTGCTGCAGCCAGCCGGTCAGATTTACGCCGCCGCACTGGAGATCGATCTCCATGCTCTGCGCCTGCTGGCGCTCGGCCATCACCCGCTCGGCCAGGGCCTGCATCTCCAGTCGCTGCGTCTCCCACACCAGTTCGCCAAAGGCGCCATACGGCAGCTCGCCGGCGGCGCGGAAGCGGCGGAACATGGCCGAGACGTCCTGCTCCTCGATAAGGGTATTAAGCAATTGCTGGTTCAGTTGATAACGGCTCAGCCCTTCCAGGGTGAAGGGCTCGTCATCGGGAATATCATCCTCTTCCGCACGGAAATTGACCCGCAGACGCTGCTGAAAGAACGCGCGAACCGGGTGCTGCCAGAAGCGCAGGAGCTGCTCGAACGGCAGGCTGTCTATCGGCGGCGGGGTAAGCGGTTGAATGAAGTCGCTATGCGCCTCCCCCTGCTGGCCGGCGGCAGCCAGCCATTCCCGGGCGTAGCTCTTATTCTCGTTATCCTGGAAATTAGCGACGTCGAACGGCATGCGGGTATGCAGATGGGTGATGTGGGCTTTAACCCGCGCCTCGCTGGCGTCGCAATCAAGCTCCTCATCGCCGGCGAGACAGTGGCTCTGGCCGACGTAATCCACCAGCTCCTGCACCAGCACCGAGGGAAAGCGCTCGCTGTTGTCCTGGATAGAACGGCCGATGTAGCTGATATACAGCGTCTGTTCGGCGGACATCAGCGCCTCCAGGAACAGGTAGCGGTCATCATCGCGCCGGCTGCGGTCGCCGCGCTGCGGCTTCTGGCTCATTAAATCAAAACCCAGCGGCGGCAGCGTTCGCGGATAAACCCCATCGTTCATCCCCAGCAGGCAAACCACTTTGAAAGGAATAGAGCGCATCGGCATCAGGGTGCAGATATTGACCGGGCCGGCGAGAAAGCGCTGGCTGATCCGTTGCTGATCGAGGCGCTGGGCCAGCTCATCGCGCAGCAGCGTCAACGGCACCTGGTCGCCATACTGCGCCTCCAGACCGCTATCAATCACCGCCAGCCACTGCTGCTCAATCAGCGCCAGCGCCGCTTCGGTCTCACTGTCCGGCAGGAAAAAGTCATTCAGCAGATCGCGACAGACCGGCAGCCACTCCGCCAGCGGCCGCTGTTGGGCGAGACCGCGTCGCCACAGGTTAAGCTGCATCAGCAGCGATGCGAGGTTACCTACCAGCTCGGCGATCAAACCGCTGGATTCGTCATAGGGCAGCACCGACTGCCATTCGCCCTCCCGGCTGTCCATCGCGTAGCCCAGCAGCATGCGGGTAAGGCCGAACCGCCAGGTGTGCTGGCCGGTCGCCGGCAGGTCCAGCTCACGGACGTTGTCGTCATCCATTCCCCAGCGGACCCCGGACTCGTTGACCCACTGGCGCAGGTAGCGCAGACCCTCTTCATTGATGTTAAAGCGCGCCGCCAGCACCGGCACGTCCAACAGCGCCAGCACATCTTCGCTGGCGAAGCGGCTGTCGGGCAGCGAGAGCAAAGTGATAAACGCCTGCAGCACCGGGTGCGACTCGCGGGCGCGGCGATCGGAGATCGCCCACGGCAGCCAGCGGTCGCCGCTGGCGGCGCCAAACACCGCCTGTATATAGGGGCTGTAGCTGTCGATATCCGCCACCATGACGATGATATCCCGCGGCGTGAGCGTCGGATCCGCCTCCAGCATCGCCAGCAGCCGATCGTGCAGAACCTCCACTTCACGCTGCGGACTGTGGCAGACATGAATGCTCAGGCTGCGGTCATCCTGCGCCAGCGGACGTTTGTCGCGACTGTGGGCGAAAGCCTCCGCGCTCTGCCCGGCCACCGCCGCGTTGCGCAGTTCCAGGATATCCGACTGTAGATTATGCAACAGGTTATCGGGAACGATATCGACAAAGGCGTCCAGCTCCTCATAGCGCTCCAGCCCCGCCAGCAGGTAGATATAATCGCGCCCCAATTTACCCCAGGAGGCGAGCAACGGGTTGCCGACATCCTGCTCCCCGGCGTCATTAAACAACCCCGGCGCCTGCTCGGTGTCGCGAAACAGGGGTAGCGCGCGCGCCTCGCGGTGATGGCGCCGCTGACGCGATAGCAGCTTCGCCAGGAACGCCGGATCTTTAATATCACCCCAGTAATAGCGGCAGGGGTTGGTGAACAGCACATAGACATCGACATGCTTACCCAGCGCCTGCAGCGCCTGAAGATAGACCGGCGGCAGCGCGGAAATTCCACAGATAAAGACGCGCGACGGCAGCCCGGCGGGCGGTTCATCCGCCTTTTCCAGGGCGCTGATAAAGCGCTGATAGAGATTGGCGCGGTGCCACTGCGGCTGCCCCAGCTCGGCGGTATAGCGCACCAGCGCTTTCCACAGCGGCGCCTGCCACTGCTGGGCGTCGCCGAGGCCGTCAACCCGCTGGTCGGCCTCCCAGCGCATCAGCCATTCCGGGCGATAAACCAGATATTGGTCATAGAGGTCCGCTACCCGGGCGGCCAGCTGAAACAGCTTGCGCTTGTCGCCGTCATCGCTCAGATACTGGCGCAGCAGGATAAAATCGTCCTCTTCCAGGTGCTGCGGCAGGAGAGTCATCAGCTTCCAGCTCATGCTCTGCTTGCTGAAGGCGCTTTCGCCAGGGATATCCTTCAGGACGCGCACGAACATATCCCAGATAAAGCTCGCCGGCAGCGGGAACTCGATGTTGGCGGCAATGCCGAAGCGCGAGGCCAGGGTCATCTGCAGCCACTGCGCCATACCGGTACTCTGCACCAGCACCATTTCAGTCTGAAAAGGGTCATCCAGCCGCTGGCGCTCGACGATAAACTCCATCAACGCTTCGAGAACATCCAGCCGGTTTGAGTGGTAAACCCTTAACATAATTGCTCCTGACTACTGGCTGACCGGGCAATGCAGCCGGGTCATCTGCGCCCGCTTTGCAACGGGCATACTGATCGTTACCGTGATGCTGACACATCTTTGCGCCGATGTCTGCATACGGCTTACCTGTCCGCCTGCCGGCGGAGACGGCGCAGAGAGCTGACTATAGCGCCAGGCGTCGCGCCATAGCTGACGCGTCTTGTTCAGCTGGTGGACCCCTTGCGCCATTCCGCGCTGATAGCCGCCCAGCGCGGTGACCGTTAGCACCATCAGCGCCATCGCCAGAACGGTCTCCGGCAGGCTAAAACCCCGCTGGCGCTTCATGGCATTTGACATAGGCTCACCTCCCTGAGCGGGCAAAAATCGCTCCAGCCATGGGCGGAGAAATGCACTTGCCCGCCGCGCACCTCGCCGGACTGCCAGACCTGCACCTCGCCGCTGGCGCTGCTGAGCAGCAGCGAACCGTCGTCGAAGATGCGCAGACAGGCGCGCCAGCCCTGCTGCGCCTGCTCGCGGCAGGCCAGCGGCGCCTGCGCCGACCAGGCCTGCTGTTTTCCCCACTGTAGCGCCGAATGGGCCACCGCCGTATCGCGGATCGCCTGCGTTTCGCTGGTGGTTTGCGCCAGCAGCGCCCGCTGCTGCAGGTTAAGCCCCTCCAGGAGCAGGCTGCCGAGAGTCAGCAACAGGAGCACCATCAACAGCGACGACATTCCACGCTGGCGGATCACAGGTTATACCCCGTCACCCGCTGCTCCACCTCGGCCGCCAGACCCATCTGCCGGGCAGAGCGCGCTGCCAGCGTCACGCTCAGCTCCGGCGCGAAGCCCTCGGTCAGCCGATGCTGCACCGCAAAGCGCGTCACCACGATAGCGGCCGGATTGGTGATTTTCTCCCATCCGCTTCCGCGGCAGTCGCTGGCTCCGCGCAGAGTCTCCAGCGCGCCGTCGCGCAGGCGAAAGCCGGTGCTCTCCGCCGCTGCCGCGGGGGAGGTTTCCCATGTCCCATTGCTGTTCGCGTCCCAGCGCACAATCAGGCACTCGCCGTCGGCGGCGAGCTCCAGCCCGGCTCCGCCGCACACTCCCCGGCAGTATCCGGCGCGCTGCAGATGCTTCCCCACGGCATGCACCCGCTGCCACAATTCGTTCTCCAGGGCCAGCTGTTCGCCCTGACGCAGAATATGGCGCTGCAGAGCGGGTAGAAAGCGGCAGGCGCCGATCAGCAGCAGCGAGCCTATCGCCATGGCAATAAGCGCCTCCGCGAGGGAAAATCCGCGGCGGCTCACTGACATCCTCCTGCGCTGTCACTGCGGCATAAACGAATCCGCCCCCAGTGTGAAATCACAATGCTCCAGCTGCCGGCCTCGCTCTGCAGACGCAGATTCCCCGCCCAGGCGGTGCTGCGCAGGCCATAGAATCCCAGGCCAGGGGTGACGCCTGCCAGCGAGATCCCCGGCCAGCGCGGGCGCAGCGTTAAGGGCGACCCGGAGGCGCACGCCGGCCCCTCCCCCTGGGCACTCAGGCACCATCCCTCTTCATCCTGGCCGACGCGAAGCACGCGGTCCCGGTTGTAGGCGTTGGCGTCATCGCGCAGGAAAACCAGGAAATCCCGCACCTGAACGGCGGTTTGCCACAGTCGTTGCTGCTGCTGCCAGCGCTGCCAGCCGTACAGGCCGCCGACGCTGAGGATCATCATTAACGTCAGCGTCACCAGGGTTTCCATCAGGGTATAACCATGTTCTCTGTTCATGGCGCAGAGTATGCCGCTGCGGTTAGCCCTGGCGCGACGACGGAAAATGGCTTTCCCGGCCAGACACGCAAAAAAGGTTTGCATGACCAACAGCAGAACATTTTTTTGCGAGCCTCTTTCCAGCTTTCCCGCCCACCAACGCCTGCGGCCAGCGGGCGGGATGAAGCGTTCCTATCGTAATGGCAACGAGGGTAGCCCCCCTATTCAGGTGGTGAAAACGGCATAAAAAAACCGGCGCCATCAGACGCCGGTTGGTCATATCTGCAGAGGGGGTTAAATCGCCACCGGCGCTTTGATTCCCGGGTGCGGATCGTAACCTTCAATCTCGAAGTCTTCAAAGCGGTAGTCGAATATCGACTCCGGCTTGCGTTTGATGACCAGCTTCGGCAGCGGACGCGGTTCGCGGCTCAGCTGCAGATTGGTCTGCTCGAGATGGTTGCTGTACAGATGAGTGTCGCCACCGGTCCAGACGAAATCGCCGACCTGCAGATCGCACTGCTGCGCCACCATATGCACCAGCAGCGCGTAGCTGGCGATGTTGAACGGCAGGCCGAGGAATACGTCGCAGGAGCGCTGATACAGCTGGCAGGAGAGCTTGCCGTCAGCGACGTAGAACTGGAAGAAGGCGTGGCACGGCGCCAGGGCCATTTTATCCAGCTCGCCGACGTTCCACGCCGAGACGATGATCCGGCGGGAGTCCGGGTCGTTTTTCAGCTGGTCCATCACTGTGCTGATCTGGTCGATATGACGACCGTCCGGCGCAGGCCAGGAACGCCACTGTTTGCCGTAGACCGGTCCCAGGTCGCCATTTTCATCTGCCCACTCGTCCCAGATGGTGACGTTGTTGTCGTGCAGATAGGCGATGTTGGTGTCGCCCTGCAGGAACCACAGCAGTTCATGGATGATGGAGCGTAAATGACAGCGCTTGGTGGTCACCAGCGGGAAGCCTTCCTGCAGGTTAAAACGCATCTGATGGCCGAAAATAGAGATCGTGCCAGTGCCGGTGCGGTCATTTTTTGGCGTGCCCTCGGCGAGCACTTTCTGCATCAAATCAAGATACTGTTTCATGGTTCCTCAAGAATTCAGTTGCTGCGGACGGTGGCGGTAAGCCCAAACCATCATGATGATACCCGCAAGCACCATCGGGATCGAAAGAATCTGCCCCATGCTGATGTACTGCACCCAGCCGCCGGTGAACTGGGCGTCGGGCTGGCGGAAGAATTCCACGATAATGCGGAACAGGCCGTAGCCAATCAGGAACAGGCCGGAAACGGAACCGGTCGGGCGCGGTTTACGGATAAACAGGTTCAGGATCAGGAACAGCACCACGCCCTCCAGCGCCAGCTCGTACAGCTGCGACGCGTGGCGCGGCAGCGCGCCGTAGGTATCAAACAGCGATTGCCATTCCGGATGGGTCGGCAGCAGCGCCAGGTCTTCGGCACGGGAGCCCGGGAAAATCATCGTGTAGTGGAAGCTCGGGTCCACTCGGCCCCACAGCTCGCCGTTGATAAAGTTGCCCAGACGCCCGGCGCCAAGGCCAAACGGGATCAGCGGCGCGATAAAATCGGAGACCTGGAAGAAGGTGCGTTTGGTGCGTCTGGCGAAGATAATCATCACCAGGATCACGCCGATCAGGCCGCCGTGGAACGACATGCCGCCGTCCCAGACGCGGAACAGATACAACGGATCGGCAAGAAATACCGGCAGGTTGTAGAACAGCACGTAACCGATACGGCCGCCCAGAAAGACGCCGAGGAAGCCCGCGTAAAGCAGGTTTTCCACTTCATTTTTCGTCCAGCCGCTGCCCGGACGATTCGCCCGACGGGTGGCCAGCCACATCGCAAAGACAAAGCCCACCAGGTACATCAAACCGTACCAGTGGAGGGAGACCGGGCCTAGAGAAAAAATGACCGGATCGAACTCCGGAAAATGCAGGTAGCCACTATTCATCTGTCACCATAAAGACTTGTTATTCCGCCGAAAGTGGACAGCGGTGATGATCCATGCCCGATTAAAACGGGCACGCCGAAGGAGGCGAATCATAGCATAAGCCAGGAGTGCGATCCGCGCCGGCGTGTAAAAGATATGTATACGGATGCTAACAGAAGCCGTTTCACCGGCTGTGCTGTATTTTGCCGGATGGTGTGAACAGAGGATTCCCGGGTTACGGCTTACGCCTCACCCGGGCTATCGCTACCGCCCGCCGCGGATCAGGCCGCCGAGACCGCGACGCTCCATAAAGGCCGCCACCTGATGGCGCACCTCGGCGGTCATCTGGGCTTCGAGGCTGCGACGAGACAGCTCCTGCGCCTCTTCGATATCGATGCGGCGCAGCAGATATTTCACCCTCGCCACCGAGCGGCCGTTCATCGACAGGTGGCGATAACCGAGACCGACAAGGATCGTCACGCACATCGGGTCGCCTGCCATCTCGCCGCACAGTCGCAGATCGATGCCAAAGCGCTCCGCGTCATGAGCGATCATCGCCAGCGCCCGCAATACCGCAGGATGCAGGCTGTCATACATGCTGGCGACCCGGGTATTGTTACGGTCGACGGCCAGCAGGTACTGGGTCAGGTCGTTCGTTCCTACCGAGATAAAATCGATCCGGCTGGCCAGCTGCGGCAGCATAAAGACCATCGACGGCACCTCCAGCATCACCCCCAGACGCGGACGCGGGATGGCGTAGCCGATCATCTCTTCAACTTCCCGACTGGCGCGGTCGATCAGCCGGCGGGCCTCATCGACCTCTTCCAGACTGGTCACCATCGGCAGCAAAATGCTGAGGTTGCCGGTGGCGGCGTTGGCGCGCAGCATCGCCCGCACCTGGATCAAAAAGATCTCCGGCTGATCGAGGGTGATGCGGATCCCGCGCCAGCCGAGGCATGGGTTCTCTTCACTGATCGGCATGTACGGCAGCTGTTTATCCGCGCCGATGTCCAGGGTACGCAGGGTCACCGGTTTGCTGTTAAACATCTGCAGCATGCCCTGATACTGAGCGACCTGCTCCTCTTCAGAGGGGAAGCCGCTCTGCAGCATAAAGGGAATTTCGGTACGGTACAGACCAATGCCGTCCACAAAACTGCCGAGCTTCTCTTCGTGCTCCGGGCTTAAGCCGGCGTTGAGCATGACTTTTACCCGCTCGCCGCTTTTCAACTCCGACGCACGCTGGAGATCGTCCTCCGCCAGGCGGCTGAGCTCGTTCTCTTCACTGATAAGGCGCTGATATTCCTGTAACAGAACAGGTTCAGGATCCACCAGCAGCTCACCGCGATAGCCATCGACAATCAGCGTATGGCCATGCAACAGCGAGGGCTGAATATCGGCGCCCATCACCGTTGGGATGCCAAGGGCCCGCACCATAATGGCGGCATGGGAGTTGGCGGCGCCATCACGCACTACCACGCCGGCCAGGCGATCCTGCGGCACTTCCGCGAGGGTGGTGGCCGACAGCTCGTCCGCCACGAGGATAATGCGCGCCGGCCAGGTGTTGGGGCCCTGAATACTGTCGTCGAGATGGAACAGCAGACGCTGACCCAGCGTGCGCAGGTCGCCGGCCCGCTCTTTCAGATAGCCGTCGCTCAGCGCGGCAAACTGTTCGGCGAACTTCTCAATGATCTTTTTGACCGCCCACTCGGCGACGGCGCCTTTGTCGACTTCGGCAAAGAGCTCGCGACGCAGGCGGGCGTCGGAGAGCAGGTGCGAGTAGAGATCGAAGATCGCCGCCGTCTCTTTTTGCGCGCCGGCGGCGTAGCGTTTGCTGTAGCGACGAAACTCGTTGGCCGCTTCTTCCAGCGCGCCGGTCAGGCGTTCACGTTCCGAGGCGGTATCCAGCGTCGAGGCTTCATACACCTGTTCCATCAGCGGCAGGCTGACGTCCATCCAGCCCTCGGCGATCGCAACCCCGGAAGAGGCCGGCAGCGCGCGAATGCGCGTCTGACGATACTGGCCAAACAGGGCGTTCAGCTGGGACTGGGAGAGGATCGCCGCCATCTGGGTGGCGAGGGTGACGAGGAAAGACTCTTCGCTTTCATCAAACTGGCGCAGCTCACGCTGCTGGACCACCAGCACGCCCAACAGCTGGCGGCGCTGGATGATCGGCACGCCAAGGAAGGCGCGGAAGCGGTCCTCTTTGACGGCGGGGATATACTTGAAGCTGGGGTGTTTTTGCGCATCGGCGAGGTTGATGGGCTCCGCCAGGCGGCCAACCAGCCCCACCAGGCCTTCATCGAACGCCAGCGCAACGGTGCGCCCGCGAGGTTTTTTTAACCCGCGGGTGGCCATCAGGTAATAGCAGCGTCGGTCATTGTCAGCCAGGTAAACCGAGCAGACTTCCGTCTCCATCGCCTGGCAGACATCTGTCACCAGAATATCCAGCGCCTCGTTTAAACGCGGCGCACTCGCGACCTTCTCGACTATTTCTCGCAACCGAGTGAGCATAATGTGCGTGGCTTAACCTCTTTTACGTCGATAAGCAGGCGCGCTTTGCGGCTTAGGGGCGCTCTCCGCCAGCGACATGGTTACGCTGGCGAACTCTTTCATCACCCGGCGGTAGACGTCGCGTTTGAACGACACCACCTGACGAACCGGGTACCAGTAACTCACCCAGCGCCAGCCATCAAATTCAGGCGTGCTGCTGGTTTGCATATTGATGTCCGCGTCGTTACCGATCAACTGCAAAAGAAACCACTTTTGTTTCTGGCCGATACAAACCGGCTTTGTGTCCCAACGCACCAAACGTTTAGGCAACTTGTAACGCAGCCAGTTACGGGTTGAGGCCAGGATCCGCACATCTTTACGGCTTAACCCGACCTCTTCAAACAATTCCCGATACATCGCCTGCTCTGCGGATTCTCCTGGATTTATGCCCCCTTGCGGGAACTGCCACGAGTGCTGACCATAGCGTCGGGCCCACATGACCTGGCCCTGACGATTACAGATTACAATACCGACATTTGGGCGGTAGCCATCGTCATCAATCACCGGACTACCTCAAGATAAGCTTCAATGTGAATGATTGTTTCACACTCGTCGGAAACGGTAAACCACTCTGTTCGCACACTGAGAACGGATAACATTTGAATAACTCACAGTAATTGCCAGAGTTATAAACAGCGAAAGCGCCTGACGGCCGATTTTATTCACTTTTTCTGTGGATAGAGTTGTGAAGAAGTACGGAATTAACCCGGGAAAACCCGGAGTAATCTGAACATCGCACCGCTAACACCTTATAATAATGATAGCATATTCATCAAGTTAGAATATATTCCTTTCACTTATTACAGCATAACGTGACGATCATCACACATGCGATCCGCCGACTGATGAAAGATCGAACAATGTCGATTTTATCCACAGATTAAGCGCAGGTCGCGGGCAGATTTTCTCTAAAAATTCGATTTTCGTCGCACGTCAAGGCTGTAAATCGAACCAGTAGTGGGGCTTTTCCCCAGTTATCCCACTTTTCTGTGGATAACATGGTGTAAGATCCTGTTTATTGTCAGTGACCAGTTCTGGAAAACCTGTTTTCATGGTTTTCACCCGCAGCGCAATGACCTTAAAAAGGCATATAAATCATGGGATTGGTATAGTTACTCAGAAAACGGTAAACTCTATCCACAACGCGCAAAATTAGCGCTCATTTTTTAGCCAAAGGTGTCGCCCTATGCCCGCTATCGCTCCTCTCTCCTCTCCGCCGCAAAGTCAGGAACAGCTGTTGGCCCAGGCCCGACAGCTGGCCGGCTATACGCTGGGCGAGCTGGCGGCGCTGGCCGGGATCCCCATTCCCCGCGATCTGAAGCGTGATAAAGGCTGGACGGGCATCCTGCTGGAGCTGTGGCTGGGGGCCAGCGCGGGCAGTAAACCCGAACAGGATTTCGCCGCGCTGGGGGTGGAGCTCAAAACGATCCCTATCGACAGCCGGGGTCGTCCGCTGGAGACCACCTTTGTCTGCGTCGCTCCGTTAACCGGCAATAGCGGCGTCACCTGGGAGAGCAGCCATGTGCGGCATAAGCTGCAGCGCGTCCTGTGGATCCCGGTGGAAGGAGAGCGCACCATTCCTCTGGCGGCGCGGCGCGTCGGCGCACCGCTGCTGTGGAGTCCGAACGAAGAAGAGGAGCGCCAGCTGCGCATGGACTGGGAAGAGCTGATGGATCTTATTGTCCTCGGTGAGGTGGAGCGCATTACCGCCCGCCACGGCGAGGTGCTGCAGTTAAGACCGAAAGCGGCCAACAGCAAGGCGTTGACCGAAGCCATCGGCGCCCGCGGGGAGACGATCCTCACCCTGCCGCGCGGTTTCTACCTGAAAAAGAATTTCACCGCCGCCCTGCTCGCCCGCCATTTCTTGTTACAACACGATTAATTTTTTGTTCTGCGTTGGGGCGTGCATATAATTGCTGCTTTCTATTTTGCAGGACTTTGAACAATGTTATTTGCATGGATAACCGATCCTAACGCCTGGCTGGCGCTGGGCACCTTGACGCTGCTGGAGATCGTGCTCGGGATCGATAATATTATTTTTCTCTCTCTGGTCGTGGCCAAGCTCCCCACCGCCCAGCGCGCTCACGCGCGACGGATCGGTTTAATGGGGGCGATGGTCATGCGCCTGGCGCTGCTGGCCTCTATCGCCTGGGTCGTTAAGCTGACCAACCCGCTCTTCACCGTCCTCGGTCAGGAGATTTCGTTTCGCGATCTGATCTTGCTGTTAGGCGGACTGTTCCTTATCTGGAAAGCCAGTAAAGAGATCCATGAGTCTATCGAAGGTGAAGAGGAGGGGCTGAAAACTAACGTTCACTCCTTCCTCGGCGCCATCGTGCAGATCATGCTGCTGGACATCATCTTTAGCCTCGACTCGGTGATCACCGCCGTCGGTCTGTCGGACCATCTGTTTATTATGATGGCGGCGGTCGTGATTGCGGTGGGGGTAATGATGTTCGCCGCACGACCTATCGGCGATTTCGTTGACCGTCATCCGTCGGTGAAAATGCTGGCGCTGTCGTTCCTGATCCTCGTTGGCTTTACCCTAATGCTGGAAAGTTTCGACGTCCATGTGCCGAAGGGATACATCTACTTCGCCATGTTCTTCTCTATTGCGGTGGAGAGCCTTAACCTGCTGCGCAATAAGAAAAACCCGCTGTAAACCACAAAATTGCAGCCTGGCCACAGGCTGCAACCCTTTTTCAGACTTTACTGCTTTTTATGTCTCACAAATCAGGCTATTAATAGATGGGTATGGGGTGCAGCTACTCAAGAGGTGATGACGATGAAAAAATGGGCAGTATTGATTTCCGCCGTAGGACTGGCGTTCTCGGTTTCCGGTTGCAGCAGCGATTACGTCATGGCGACCAAAGATGGGCGCATGATCCTGACCGACGGTAAACCTACCGTGGATGACGATACCGGTCTTATCAGCTACGAAGATCAGCAGGGTAATAAAATGCAGATCAATCGTGACGACGTTTCACAAATCATTAAGCGTTAATTTTTCCCCGTCGGCCCCAGCCTCTGTTGACGCTGCGCTTACCGACAACCAGTCTTCTGAGAAGAGTCGGGACACACCAGGACACCGCGGGTTTCACCCACCGCTCCTCCTCGTCACCCGGCTTTTTTGATTTTTTTACTTCCTCTTTTTCTCACCCTCTGCCATGTTGATACTCCTTTGTCGGGGAATGCCTGACCTTATAAATAAAAAGGAAGCTGGCTATGCAGTATCACCGTATCCCACACAGTTCACTTGAAATCAGCACCCTCGGGCTGGGAACCATGACCTTTGGCGAGCAGAACAGCGAAGCCGATGCCCATCAGCAGCTCGACTATGCGGTCGCCAACGGCATCAATCTGATCGATGTCGCCGAAATGTACCCTGTCCCGCCGCGCCCGGAGACCCAAGGGCTGACCGAAACCTACGTCGGCAACTGGCTGGCGAAACGCGGCAATCGCGAAAAGCTGGTGCTCGCCTCGAAGGTCAGCGGGCCCGCGCGCAATAACGACAGCAGTATTCGACCAAACCACGTCCTGGACCGGAAAAATATCCGCGAGGCGCTGCACGCCAGCCTGAAGCGTCTGCAGACCGATTATCTCGACCTGTACCAGGTACACTGGCCGCAGCGCCCCACCAACTGCTTTGGCAAACTGGGCTACACCTGGGCCGACGCCGCCCCTGCGGTGACGCTGCTGGATACCCTCGAAGCGCTGACCGAGTTCCAGCGCGCCGGCAAGATCCGCTACATCGGCGTATCGAATGAAACCGCCTTCGGCGTGATGCGTTATCTGCACCTGGCGGATAAGCACGACCTGCCGCGGATCGTGACCATTCAGAACCCCTACAGCCTGCTGAACCGCAGCTTTGAAGTCGGCCTCGCGGAAGTGAGCCAGTTCGAAGGCGTGGAGCTGCTGGCCTACTCCTGCCTGGCTTTCGGCACCCTGACCGGGAAGTACCTCAACGGCGCGAAGCCGGCGGGGGCGCGCAATACGCTGTTCAGCCGCTTTACGCGCTACAGCGGCGAGCAGTCGCAGAAAGCGGTGGCGGCCTATGTGGATATCGCCCGACGTCACGGCCTCGATCCGGCGCAAATGGCGCTGGCCTTTGTGCGTCGGCAGCCGTTTGTCGCCAGCACCCTGCTGGGGGCGACGACCATGGCGCAGCTGCAGGCCAACGTGGAAAGTTTGCAGCTTGAGCTGAGCGAAGAGGTATTAGCGGAGATTGAAGCGGTGCATCAGGTTTATACCTACCCGGCACCGTAGCACGACCTGTCGACGCCAGCTTCTGGCGTCGCGTTGTTGCCCGGTGGCGGCTACGCCTTACCGGGCCTACGCTACCCAGGGCGGGTAGCCGCCTCAGTAGCCGCGGTAGCCCGGATCAGGCGCAAGCCGCAACCCGGGGGCTTCTCTCTGCCGCGCGCCTGGCAGGGGCGACGATTTCAAGTCAACCGCGACGAGAAGTTATTTACGCCGCCCCCAGACCCACAGCGCGGCGATGGCCACAGCAAACACCGCGCCAAAGCCTATTCCCACAGCGACCGGCGGCACGCCCACACTTACCGCCAGAGAATAGAGCCCCAGCATCAGCAGCATCGCCACGTTTTCGCCCAGGTTCTGTACCGCAATGGCGTTACCCGCCCCGACCGAATGTTTCCCGCGCTCCTGCAGCAGCGCGTTCAACGGCACGATAAAGAAGCCGCCGAACACCCCGAGCAGCAGCAACAGACCGAACGCCGGCAGCAGCGACTGCTGCACGGCAAAGGCTATCACCGCGATACCGATCAAAATCCCGGCCGGCATACAGCGCGACACTGTCTCCAGGGTCACCAGCTTCGCCGCCGCCCCGGCTCCCAGTACAATCCCCACCGCCACCATCGCATTAAGATAGGTAGGCATGGCGTTGCTGGTAATGCCCAGCGCCACCGGCACCCAGATCACCAGCAGGAAGCGCAGGGTCACGCCAGCGCCCCAGAACAGGCTGGTGCCCATCAGCGAAAAGCGGGTTTCGCCGTTGCGCCACAGCGTGCGGCAGGCGCTGAAGAAGCTGTGCGTCATCGGCTTGAAACGCCATGACTGCCCCGGACGCGCCGCCGGCAGCCTGGGTATCCACAGGTTAGCCACCACCGCCCCACCGTAGACCAGCGCGCAGACGATCAGCGCCGCCAGCACGTGCCAGTCGGCGAGGATCCCGCCGGCCATGGAGCCCAGCAGGATCGCCGCGATGGTCGAGGACTCCATCAGTCCGTTAGCCTTCACTAACTTATCGCCGGTGGTCAGTTCGCCGAGAATGCCATACTTGGCCGGCGAATAGGCGGCGGCGCCAATCCCCACCAGCGTATAGCCGATAAACGGATTCACGCCGAAGCAGATACAGCCGGCGCCAAGCAGCTTCAGGCCGTTGGCCACCATCATTACCCGGCCTTTGGCAAAGCTGTCGGCGAACTGGCCGACAAAGGGGGCAAAAAGGATGTAAGCGCCCACAAACAACATCTGCAGGACCGGCTGGCTCCACTCCGGATAATAGAGCTGCTTCATCAGCGCCAGGGTGGCGAAGAGAAGCGCATTGTCGCCGAAGGCCGACAGGAACTGGGCGCAGATCACCGCCATCATCCCTTTCGAATACAGCGACGGGTTAGTATGCACTGACTCACTCATGGGTTGTTTCCGCCTCGTCGACCATATTTTTCAGGGTGACATAGTCTGGCTTGCCGCTGCCGAGCACCGGCAGCTGTTTCAGCCAGCGTATATCGCGCGGCACCGCCAGCTCCGGTACGCCGTGCTGGCGAGCGTAGCGCAGCAGGGCTTCGCGAGTCAGTTCATTATCGGTGGTAAACAGCACCAGCGCCTCGCCTTTGCTGGCGTCCTGTTTAATCGCCGTGGCGTGCATTTTGTCCGGCGACGCGCCGAGGGCCACCTGCTCCACCATCTCAAGAGAGATCATTTCGCCAGCGATTTTGGCGAAGCGCTTCGCACGGCCCTGGATGCGGACATAGCCCTGCTCATCGAAAGTCACGATATCGCCGGTGTCATACCAACCCGCTTCCTTTTCACCGTGCTGATTTTCCGCCGTCGGCGCTTCCAGCACCCCGGGATTTTCCACCCGCAGGTAGCCTTTCATAATGTTCGGCCCTTTCAGCTGCAGTCGTCCCCCCTGCTCAATGCCAGGCATCGCCAGCAGGCGGGCGTCCATCCCCGGTAGAATCCGCCCCACGGTGCCGACCTTCGCCGCCATCGGCACGTTGATCGAGACCACCGGGGCGCACTCGGTCACACCGTAGCCTTCGAGAATACGCAGGCCGAATTTATCCTGCCACAGCTGTTTGGTGCTCTCCTGCAGCTTCTCCGCCCCGGCGACCACGTAGCGGAGACGATAGAAATCATAGGGGTTAGCGAAGCGAGCATAGTTGGCGAGGAAGGTTGAGGTGCCGAACAGCACCGTGCAGTTGCGATCGTAGACCAGCTCCGGCACCACGCGATAGTGCAGCGGGCTGGGATAGAGAAACACCTCCGCGCCGGTAAGCAGCGGCGTCAGCAGGCCGACGGTGAGGCCAAAAGAGTGGAACAGCGGCAGCGCCGACATAAAGCGGTCGTTAGCGGTAAAGTCGGCGATGGTTTTGATCTGCTCGACGTTGGCCAGCAGGCTTTTATGGCTGTGCACCACCCCTTTCGGGTTGCCCTCCGAGCCGGAGGTGAAGAGGATCATCGCCGCGTCTTCCGGCTGCTGCTTAACCTGCGCCAGACGCGGCGCCAGCAGATGGCCGAAAATCCACAGTTTGTCTGCGGGGGTGATATCGCCTTTGAGATCTTCCAGGAACACCCAACGCACCTGGGTCAGCTGCTCCGGCAGGTGCCAGAGCTTGCCTTTATCGAGGAAGGTGCGCGAGGTAAAAATGGTCTTGAGTTCCGCGGCGGCGATGGCGCTGCTGAGTCCTTTCACCCCGGCGGTATAGTTCATCATCGCCGGAATGCGCCCGCGGGCGATCGCGCCGAAAATCACCGCCGCGCTGATGCCGGCGTTGGGCAGCATCAGGCCGATCTTCTCGCCCTGCTGGCTATATTTTTCCAAAATGCGGGCGACAAACAGGGTTTTGGTCAGCAGCTTGCGATAGGTATCCGGCTGGAAGTTGATATCCTCCACGCAGGGTTTGCGCGCGCCGAAGCGGTCTTGCGCCGCCAGCAGCGACTCATACAGGGTTTCCCGCGGGCGCACCGCCATCCGGGCCTCCATCATGATCTGATGCAGCATTTCCCCGGCGATTTTGCGCCGGTCGCGGGCGCGCGGCGCCTCGGGCATCGGCAGATGGGTAGGCGGCAGCAGGTGCAGCTGAATCCGCGGGAACAGGCGACGCTTTACCAGCCCCTTCAGCCGGCTGAAGGGCGTCAGTTCAGCGCCTTCAATGCGCAGCGGCACGATGGTCGCCTGCGATTTGGCGGCGACAAAGGCGGCGCCGTCATAAATTTTCATCAGCGAGCCGCTGACCGAGATTCGCCCTTCCGGGAAGATGACCACCGGCCGCCCCTGTTCGATCAGGCGCACCAGATGTTTGATCGACATCGGCTTGGTCGGGTCCAGCGGCACAAAATCGATAATCGGCGTCAGCGCGCGCATAAACCAGCGCTGGCTGATTGAGGTATAGACGGCAAAAACCGGTCGGACCGGCAAAAACAACGCCAGCAGAATGCCGTCGAGGAAAGAGACGTGGTTCGGGGTAATTAAGACTTTTTGCTGGTGCAAAGCCTGCGTGTCGCCGGTCAGTCTGACCCGGTATAACCCCTTGAACAGCAGTCTGAAAAATCCCAATAGCATAACAACTCCATGTGACCGGTAATGAGTCAAAGCAGGTTACACGAGAAGGCGTGGGAAAGCAGTGCGGCGGGGGGATTTTCAGAATAAAAAAACCTGCGCATCCGCGCAGGCTGGTGTAAGACGTCCAGTACGAAGAGCGTACCTGAGAAACTCACCTATCAATACCTCTGGGATCTCGATTGTCGCGTTTTTCGCCCGCTTCGGGCCAGCGGGAAAACGCAAGTGAGTGAGCCTAAGTGCAACCAGTTATTACGATTTTCGCTATCTGTAACAACGCCGGCGACGGGCAAAAAAAAACCTGCGCATCTGCGCAGGCTGGTGTAAGTAAAGTGGTCAACTTGACGTTGACTCCACCTATCAATACCTCTGGGAGAGCCAGAATATCAACCTGCTCGGCGGACAAACCAGCGAACATTCGCAACAGCGCATCGCAAAGTGTAAGCAAAGGTTTGTATTTCCCCGAGCCGGTTTCAATTACTGATAGCGTCAATGTAAACAGGTCACCGATAAGCCCGCTCTGAATCACATTTGCGCCATTCCTTCGCCGCCGCGCCTTGAATCTGCCGCTCTTTCCCGTAACATAGCAGTATGTAAACGCTTACCCTATAAAAGGCATGGTATGGCGACAATTAAGGATGTAGCCCGACTCGCAGGAGTCTCCGTCGCTACCGTCTCCCGCGTCATCAACAACTCTCCCAAAGCCAGCGAAGCCTCGCGTCAGTCCGTGGGCGCGGCGATGGAAACCCTCAACTATCACCCCAACGCGAACGCCCGGGCGCTGGCCCAGCAGTCCACGGAAACCGTCGGCCTGGTGGTGGGCGATGTCTCCGACCCCTTCTTCGGCGCGATGGTCAAAGCCGTCGAACAGGTAGCCTACCGCACCGGCAATTTTTTGCTGATTGGCAATGGCTACCACAACGTGCAAAAGGAGCGCCAGGCGATAGAGCAGCTGATCCGCCACCGCTGCGCGGCGCTGGTGGTGCACGCCAAAATGATCCCCGATGAGGAACTCGCCGGGCTGATGAAACAGATCCCCGGCATGGTGCTGATCAACCGCATCCTGCCCGGATATGAAACCCGCTGCGTGGCGCTGGACGATCGCTACGGCGCCTGGCTGGCGACCCGTCATCTGATCCAGCAGGGGCACACGCGTATCGGCTATCTGTGCTCAAACCACGATATCTCTGATGCGGAAGATCGCCTGCAGGGGTACTACGCGGCGCTGGAGGAGAGCGGCCTGCCGTGCAACGACCGGCTGGTCACGTTTGCCGAGCCGGATGAAAGCGGCGGCGAACAGGCGATGACCGAACTGCTTGGCCGCGGCCGCCACTTTAGCGCCGTCGCCTGCTATAACGACTCGATGGCCGCCGGCGCGATGGGGGTGCTCAACGACAACGGTATCGACGTCCCGCGGGAAATTTCGCTGATCGGCTTCGACGATGTCCTGATTTCGCGCTATGTCCGCCCGCGGCTGACCACTGTCCGTTACCCGATCGTCACAATGGCGACCCAGGCGGCCGAATTGGCCTTAGCCCTGGCGGAGCAGCGCCCGGCGCCGGAGATCACCCACCTGTTCAGCCCGACGCTGGTGCGCCGTCATTCGGTGGTGGCCCCGCAGGAAGGCGATAAGTCGTAGCGATAGAGATGCACGGCGGTGGCCGGGTAATCCAGCCCCTCGCCGATGTAGCGCCAGCCGAAGCGTTCATAAAAATCGCGGCAGGTGGAGTAGAGATAAAGCTCCTGATAGCCCGCGCAGCGGGCATAATCGATCACATGCCGCTGCAGCTGTCCGGCCAGCCCCTGACCGCGAGCGGCGGGCGCGACGTACAGCGCCGCCAGCCAGGGAAACAGATCCTGGCGGCTTATCAAATCGCAGCGCCAGAGGCCAATCGTTCCGAGCAGTTGCTCCCCTTCCACGGCAATAAAGGTCAGCGGTAGCGCCTCCGCCGTCTGGCTATGCTGCACAATGCTGGCGAAAAATTCCCGCGGCAGCGCCTCGCCGCCAAAGGCCTGCCACAGCCAGTCGGTCACCTGCCGGGCGAACTGCGGCGCGGCGTACAGCGGCAGGATCGTCATACCAGCTTCCCCTGAAAAATCGGCACCGAATCGAACAGATAGCCGTCAAAGTCCGGGGCGTCTTCATCGGACAGCTCCAGCAGACTGTTTTTGACGTTTTCCAGATGCTGCCACATCGCCTGCCAGGCGCCCATCACATCGCGACGCCGCAGCGCGGCGAGCAGCGTCTGCCGGTCGCCGAGCCACTTCAGCCGCCAGGCGCGGCTGGCAATATGCACATTGAACTGCTGCCACAGCGGGCTGCTGTCCATCTGCAGCCAGATCCGCTCCACCGTCGCCAACAGCATCTGGTTCTGCGTCGCCCCGGCCAGCACCAGATGGAACAGGCGGGCGTTATCCTGGGCGATGTCGTTGAGGGCGATAGCCCGCTGCTCCTGCTCGATAATCCGCTTCAGATTGTCGATATCGGCGCGGGTGGCCATTTTCGCGGCAAAGGCGGCGATATTGCTCTCCAGCAGCTGGCGCGCCTGGAGAATTTCAAACGGACCGACGTCGCTGCTGAGCAACTGCTCTTCTTCGCTGTCGTTTTCATGCGGGATACGCATGACGTACACCCCGGATCCCTGACGGATATCCACCGTCCCCTGCAGCTCCAGCATCAGCAGCGCTTCGCGCACAATGGTCCGGCTGACGCCATAGGTTTCGGCAATATGGCGTTCCGGCGGCAAACGCGACCCGACCGGGTAGCGCCCGTGCGCAATCTGGGCGCGCAGGTCATCACCAATCTCCTGATAGGGCTTCTTTTCCGGCGGAATTATCGCTTTTTCCACAAAATCACCTGTGCGTTACATGCCTGCGAGTCAAATACGCCGCTATCTTAGCAAAGATTGCTCCCGGCTAGCGGTATTCATCGTCGATATCCAGCACCAGCTCACGCCGTTCGCCGAGCTGACGAAACCAGTGCGCCGAAGCTTTGGGCCGCCGGGCGCGATGGTTTTGCAGATCGATTTCGATTAGCCCGTAGCGGTTTTTAAAGGCGTTCATCGGCGACACGTTGTCGGTAAACGCCCACAGCATATAGCCCTGGCAGTTGGCCCCTGCCTCGCGGGCGCGCAGGGTGTGCCAGAGATGTTCGCTGATAAAACGAATGCGGTAGCTGTCATCGATGACGCCTTCGCGGTTACGGAACTGGCCTTCGTTTTCCACCCCCATCCCGCTCTCGGCCACGAACCACGGGATGTTGCGATAGTCATTTTTGATCCGCATCGCCATATCAAAGATGATTTGCGGGTAGATTTCCCAGCCGCGGGAGGCGTTCATCCGCCGGCCGGGCAGCTCAAACGGCTCATAATACCAGGCTGGATGGAACGGGGTATGCGGATGCCAGGCCCGCGACGGGGCTTTGACCCGGTGCGGATAGTAAAGGTTAATCCCCAGCTCATCGACGGTGTGCTCGCGGATAATCGCCAGCTCCTCCGCGCTGGCCTCCCACGTCACCTGATGCTGCTCAAGCAGCGCGAGAAGCGCCGGCGGCCAGACCCCGTGCACCAGCGGGTCGAGAAACATACGGTTGTAGAACAGATCGTAGATCTCCGCCGCGCGCAGGTCATGCGGGGCGCGGGAGCGTGGGTAGGTCACCTCCGGATTGAGGATGCAGCCAACGGTCCCGGGATAGCCGAGTTCGCGAAATCGCTTCACCACGCAGGCGGTCGCCAGCACCTTATGGTAGTTCCACTGCATCCAGGTGCTGGTGTTCTGCTCATAGGGCCAGCGCAGGGCATCCAGATAGACCCGGGTCTGCACCACGATCGGCTCATTAAAGGTAAACCAGCGGGTTACCTTCAGGTGGTAGCGGGCAAAGACCTGCTCCGCGTAGCGCACAAACAGCTCAACCACTTTTTTCGACCCCCAGCCGCCATACTTTTCCAGCAGATAGCCCGGTAATTCGTAATGCTCAAGGCAGATCATCGGCGTAATGCCGTTGGCCAGTAGCGCATCGAACAGCTGGTCGTAATAGGCCGCATACTCCTCATCCACCGTGACGTTTTCATAGTCGATCAGAAAGCGCGACCAGTTGATCGAGGTGCGGTAGTGGGTCAGCCCGGCCAGCTTCATCAGCTGCACGTCTTCCTGAAAGCGGTTAATAAAATCGGTAGCCACCGCTGGGCCATAGCCGTTATGCCAGACGTGGCGGTCGTTTTTGTACCAGAGATCGGGCCAGGAGTCCTGCCCCGGTTTTTTCCCGCTCCAGCCCTCGGTCTGCCAGGCGGAAGCCGCCGCGCCAAGGATAAAATCATCGGGAATGGTCATCCGTACGGTAGTCATAGGCTCCTCAGACAGGGTTGGCGGTCTGTTGATTGTCGGCCTGACGCTGTGCGGCATCGGCACGGCGGGAGGCAATTTTGACGAAAGGCAGATAGATAAGCACCGCGACGACGATGCAGATAAGCTGGGTCACCACCGCTCCCATCGAGCCGGCGGTGGACAGCCAGGCGTTGATCAGCGGCGGCGTGGTCCAGGGCACCATCACCACCGCCTTGCCGGCGAAGCCGGTCAGGGTGGCGAAATAGCCGATGCTGCCGGTCACCAGCGGGGTGATGATAAACGGGATGGCGAGGATCGGGTTGAGCATGATCGGCATCCCGAAGATCACCGGCTCGTTAATATTGAACAGCCCCGGGCCTATCGACAGCTTGGCGATCTCTTTCATCTCTTTGCGCCTGGTGGCGATCATCACCGCAATCAGCAGGCCGATGGTCAGCCCCGAGCCGCCGATGCTCATGTAAACATCCCAGAAGGGCATCGTGATGATGTTCGGTACCTCTTTCCCCTGCTCAAAGGCGCTCATATTGACGGTGATCGCCCCCAGCAGCAGCGGCTCGCGGATCGGCTTGATCATCTGGTTGCCGTGAATACCGATCACCCAGAACAGCTGGGCGACGAACATCAGCAGTAGGATCCCCGGCAGGCTCTGCACCACCCGCTCCAGCGGCTGCTGCACCACCTGGTAGACCGCATCGTAGAGATACATTCCCGTCAGCTGGTGGAAGAGAAAACCAAAGGTGGCGATCGCGGTGGTGGTGATGATCGCCGGGATCAGCGCGGAAAAAGAGGCAGAAACGTTCGGCGGCACGGTATCCGGCATCTTGATCTTCAGCCCCTTGCGCCCCTCCAGCCAGCAGTAAATCTCGACCGACAGAATGGCGATGAACATTCCGAGGAACAGACTACGGGTATCGGAGAACTGACGCAGCAGGACATCTTTCACCACGTGCATCTGGCCATCGACCATCATCTCCACCGTGGTCGGCGTGACGCAGATAAAGCAGATCACCGCCAGCAGGCCGGGAAACAGGCTTTTGATGCCGTTGATCCGCCCCAGCTCAATGCCGATCAGAAACACGGCGCCGATATTGAGGAAGTTGAGCGTGGCGTAGTTCAGCGCGCTGGTGATCGGCTTCAGCGCCGCGAGAAAGGAGAGTGAGGAAAAGCTGGCGAGCCCATTCTTCGGATCCAGCACCATATTGGAGATCAGCACCGAAAAGGCCCCGACGATGATCACCGGCATCAGGGTAATAAACGCCGATTTGATCGCCATAATGTAGCGATAGCTGTTGAATGTCGTCGCGAAACGCCCCAGCGCGTCGATCAGTTTGTCCTGTAATGCCATAAAAGAGTACCTCAGAGTAAAGGGCTTATTGCGGCCAGGTGGACAGCCAGAGACTTTTGGCATACCAAAACATAGTCGCCAGGCAAAAATTGTTCTGTGACAGCGCTCGCAACCCGCTTCGTGGTATCCCAAATATCGATAAAAACAACCATTGGCATACCAGATAGCGCCGGTTGGTCAGTTCCTGCTAAAAGCGTGATCGCGATGGTTTTTCCGCCCCGCCCCGTCGATATGTCCCTTTTCGGTCTGTGATAAACTGCGCCTTACCACGTGAAATCAGGAATCGATGAATGGCTACAATGCTGGATGTCTCAATTCGCGCAGGCGTCTCGAAAGCGACGGTTTCCCGCGTGTTGAACGGCACAGGTCAGGTGAAAGAGAGCACCCGCCAACAGGTCTTTAAAGCGATGGAAGAGCTGGGCTACCGGCCGAATTTCCTTGCCCGCTCGCTGGCCAATCAGACCAGCAACAGTATCGGGCTGGTTGTCTCCACCTTTGACGGCTTCTACTTTGGCCGTCTGCTGCAGCAGGCGTCACGCCAGACCGAAGCCTGGGGAAAACAGCTTATCGTCACCGACGGCCATGATACGCCGGAGCGCGAAGAGGAAGCGGTGCAGATGCTCGCCGACCGGCAGTGCGATGCGATCATCCTCTATACCCGGCATATGAGCGAGAAGGCGATCATGTCGCTGATTAACTCGATCGCCATGCCGCTGGTGGTGATTAACCGTGATGTGGCGCAGGCCCGCGAACGCTGCGTGTTTTTCGAACAGCAGGAAGCCGCCTTCCAGGCCGTGGAGTATCTGATTACCCAGGGCCACCGCGATATCGCCTGCATCACCGTCCCGATGCACACCCCCACCGGCCAGGCGCGCCTGCAGGGCTATCGCAACGCGCTGATAAAACATGGTATTGAATGGGATCCGAGCCGGGTGAAATACGGGGACTCGACGATGACCCGCGGCTACGAGCTGTGCCGGGAACTGCTGAACGAGAAAGCCCGCTTCAGCGCGCTGTTTTCCTGTAACGATGATATGGCGCTGGGGGCGTCAAAGGCGCTGCATCAGGCGGGGCTGCGTATTCCGCAGGATGTGTCGCTGTTTGGCTTCGACGATGCGCCAAGCGCGAAATGGCTGGAGCCGGGGCTGTCGACGGTCTATCTGCCCATCGACAACATGATCACCACGGCTATCGATCAGGCGATCAAGCTTGCTAATCAGCAGCCGATCGAAACGATCCCGCCGTTCACCGGCACGCTGGTGTTGCGCGAGTCGGTAACGACGGGACCTTTTTTTAAATAAGCTCTAAGGCCAGCAGCTCCTGGATGGTCTGGCGACGACGGATCAGCCGCGCCTTGCCGCCATCAAACAGCACCTCCGGCAGCAGCGGACGGCTGTTATAGTTGGATGACATCGAGGCCCCGTAGGCGCCCGTGTCATGGAGCACCAGATAATCCCCTGGGGCCACCGCCGGCAGCAGACGGGTCTCGACTTTACCCCCTTCCTGCTGGGTAAAGACGTCTCCGGATTCGCACAGCGGCCCGGCCACCACGGTCTCCACCTGCGGCGCGGCGCTGAGATCGCGGCCATCCGCCGCCAGAGCGGTGATATGGTGATAGCTGCCGTACATCGCCGGGCGCATCAGGTCGTTAAAGCCGGCGTCAATCAGCACGAAGTGGCGGCTGCCCATCTCTTTCACGCTGCGCACCTGCGACACCAGCACGCCGGACTCGGCCACCAGGAAGCGTCCGGGCTCAATCTCCAGTTTCACCGGGTGCCCCAGATGGGTGGCGATCTGCTCCCGGGCGCGGTTCCACAGGCCGTAATAGTGGGCGGTGTCGATGGCCTCTTCACCCTCACGGTAAGGAATAGACAGGCCGCCGCCGGCGGAGATGGCCTGCAGATCCTGGCCAAAGTCGACAACCTGGCGCACCATCGCGCCGCACACCTGCTCCAGGTGACCGTAGTCGACGCCAGAGCCGATATGCATATGGATCCCCACCAGCTGCAGCTGATAACGACGCATCACTTCCAGCGCCGCCGGCAGATGGCTGTACCAGATGCCATGCTTGCTGTTCTCACCGCCGGTATTGGTTTTCTGGCTGTGGCCGTGGCCAAAGCCCGGGTTGACGCGCAGCCAGACGCGATGGCCCGGCGACACCTCCCCCAGCTGGCTTAGCATGTCGATCGAACCGGCGTTCACCGGGATCTGTAACGCCTTGACGCGATCGAGGGTGGCGTCGTCGATCAGATCGGCGGTGAAGACAATATCCTCTGGATTCTGCTGCGGATCGTAGCCTGCCGCCAGCGCACGCTCGATCTCCCCCAGCGACACCGAGTCCACCTTCACCCCCTGCTCACGCATCAGACGCAGAATATGGATGTTAGAGCAGGCTTTTTGCGCAAAACGCACCACGTCAAACTGGCTGAGCTGGGCAATCTGGCGGCGAATAATCTGCGCATCATAGACCCAGACCGGGCAGCCAAATTCCGCCGGCAGGCGCAGCAGGTTGTCCGCGGTTAGATCGGTATCAGTGGCGTAAAGAGAATGTGGCATAAAAACTCCGGTGCAGTGCGTGTGTTGGTCGCTGTTTTTTCTGATTACGCCACAGTGCCTGACCAATAAAAAATATCGTTTTATCGCGACTCTATGCAAAAATGATATGGTTACAGCCGAGCCTCAGGGAGACCGCATGCCAGCCGTCAATTTGCGCCATATCGAAATCTTTCACGCGGTGATGACCACCGGCAACCTGACCGAAGCCGCGAGGATGCTGCACACCTCGCAACCCACCGTCAGCCGCGAGCTGGCGCGCTTTGAGAAGGTGCTCGGCCTTCAGCTGTTTGAGCGGACCCGCGGTCGCCTGCAGCCAACCGTGCAGGGCCTGCGCCTGTTTGAGGAGGTTCAGCGTTCCTGGTACGGCCTGGACCGCATCGTCAGCGCCGCCGAGAGCCTGCGCGAGTTTCGCCAGGGCGAGCTGTCGATCGCCTGCCTGCCGGTGTTTTCCCAGTCCTTTCTGCCGCTGCTGTTGCCGCCGTTTCTCGCCCGCTACCCGGAGGTCAGCCTGCAGATCGTCCCTCAGGAGTCGCCGCTGCTGGAGGAGTGGCTCTCCGCCCAGCGCCATGACCTTGGCCTGACGGAGACCCTGCATACCCCGGCGGGCACCGAACGCACGCCGCTGCTGACGCTGAATGAAGTCTGCGTGCTGCCTGCCGGCCATCCGCTGGCGGCGCAGACGACGCTGACCCCCGCCGATTTTCAGGGCGAAAACTACATCAGCCTGTCGCGCACCGACAGCTATCGCCAGCTGCTCGACGCCCTGTTCCTTGAGCATCAGGTTAAACGGCGGATGGTGGTCGAAACCCACAGTGCGGCCTCGATCTGCGCCATGGTGCGCGCCGGCGCCGGGATCTCGGTGGTTAACCCGCTGACCGCCCTGGACTATGCCGATAGCGGCGTGGTGGTGCGCCGCTTCAGCGTCGAGGTACCGTTTACCGTCAGCCTGATCCGCCCGCTCCATCGCCCGCGCTCGGCGCTGGTCGATGCCTTTGTGACGCACCTGCAGCAGAGTCTGCCGCAGATCCTCACGCCGCTGGCGTCGGTCCTGCAGAGAGCATAAAGTTGACCGCGTCTTCCGCATGGATCGCCGCGGTGTCAAAGACCGGCAGCGGGCTGAGCTCGGCAGGCACCAGCAGGCCTATCTCTGTACAGCCGAAAATAACCCCTTCCGCTCCCTGCTCCGCCAGGGCGGCGATCGTCTGCAGATAATAGTCCCGCGATGCCTCGCTGAAGGTGCCGAGACAGAGCTCGTCGAAGATGATCTGATTGATCCGCGCCCGATCGTCGGCCTCGGGGATCAGCGTCTCGATGGCAAACTGCTCCTGCAGACGACCGCGATAAAAGGTCTGCTCCATGGTATAGCGAGTGCCCAGCAGCGCGACCCGCCGCTGGCCTTTGGCGGCAATCGCCCGCCCGGTGGCGTCGGCGATATGCAGAAAGGGAACCTGGCAGCGGGCGGCGATGGCATCCGCTACCTTGTGCATGGTGTTGGTGCACAGGACAATGCCCTCGGCGCCCGCCTGCTGGAGCCCGACCGCGGCTTCGGCAAGGATCGCCCCGGCGCGATCCCAGTCGCCGGCGGACTGACAGGCTTCGATGTCGTGAAAATCGACGCTGTGCAGCACCAGGCTGGCGGAGTGCAGCCCGCCCAGTCGCGCCTTCACGCCTTCATTAATCAGGCGATAGTAAGGGATCGTTGACTCCCAGCTCATGCCACCTAACAGGCCAATGGTTTTCATCTTCTGCTCCTTATGTCGTTTCTGCCAGTGAAACAAACTTGTGATCAACTTTCCACTTCTCTGGCCGCGTATTTCTTTTTCATGAAGAGTGGGATAAGTTAAGTGAAACAACGTTTCATTTTAACAACAGGATCGCCCGATGTTTATTTTCCATAAAGACACCACCCTTGAAGACCTCGGCAATGGCGTAACCCGCCGCATTCTGGCGCACGACGGCAAAATGATGGCCGTAGAGGTGAATTTTGCCGCCGGCGCCGTCGGCCCGATGCATAACCATCCTCACGAACAGCTCACCTATGTGCTCTCCGGCGAGTTTGAGTTCACTATCGGCGAGGAGACGCGCGTCGTCAGCGCTGGCGATACGCTGTATAAGCAGCCGGGGATCATGCACGGCTGCGTCTGTTTGCAGCCCGGCACGCTGCTCGACACCTTTACACCGATCCGCGAAGATTTTCTCTCACGCTGATGAAAGACGGGGGCGATCGCCGCCCCCGATTCAGGTTTCACAGCATGCGCTAAAAAAGATGCCGCCCCAATCATTATCCTGGTAATAATATTTCCCGCTCAGTTCAGACTGATTTTTCCTTGTTTTCAGGCTCCCTCAGATCCTTAAAGTGCTTACCACCTCACCTTTTTGAAACATCGTTTCGACTTTGATCACATTTCCATCCAGATCTGCATGACGCGGAAATAAATCGCAATAAAATGAAATTAAAACGGTGTTTTATAAAAAACAGATCAGCATAAAAAAGAGCCTGACGGCCCCTCCACGCTGGGCCAGATAAAACTTAAGCCATTCATTAACAAGGATATGTTAACCAGAGGAAACGTTCAGACTTTTTTGCGTTGTTCGCGGCAAAAGGCCGACAGCGCCGCGTCACCCGATCCGTATTACAACTCGTAAGCCAGGTAGGTATGTATGAATGAAAACAAGCTGCTGGGATTGGCATGGATATCGCCCTATATCATCGGGCTGATTGTCTTTACTGCTTTTCCTTTTGTTTCATCTTTCTTTCTCAGTTTTACTGAGTACGACTTGATGAGTCCGCCGGTATTTAACGGCATTGAAAACTATCGCTATATGTTGACCGAGGATAGCCTGTTCTGGAAATCGATGGGGGTGACCTTTGCCTACGTCTTTTTAACCATCCCCTTAAAACTGGCTTTCGCCCTTGGCATTGCCTTTGTGCTCAATTTCAAACTTCGCGGCATCGGCTTTTTCCGCACCGCCTACTACATCCCGTCGATCCTCGGCAGCTCGGTGGCGATTGCCGTGCTGTGGCGCGCCCTGTTCGCCATTGACGGCCTGCTGAACAGCTTTCTCGCCGTCTTTGGCATCGATGCCATCAACTGGCTGGGGGAACCCTCGCTGGCTTTAATGTCGGTCACCCTGCTGCGCGTCTGGCAGTTTGGCTCCGCGATGGTCATCTTCCTCGCCGCGCTGCAGAACGTCCCGCAGTCGCAGTATGAGGCGGCGATGATCGACGGCGCCTCGAAGTGGCAGATGTTTATGAAGGTCACCGTGCCGCTGATCACCCCGGTGATTTTCTTCAACTTTATTATGCAGACTACCCAGGCGTTCCAGGAGTTTACCGGCCCGTACGTGATAACCGGCGGCGGCCCGACCTATTACACCTACCTGTTCTCGCTCTACATCTACGATACCGCCTTTAAGTACTTCGACATGGGCTATGGCGCCGCGCTGGCGTGGGTGCTGTTCCTCGTCGTGGCGGTCTTTGCGTCGATCGCCTTTAAGTCATCGAAATACTGGGTCTTCTACTCCGCCGATAAGGGAGGCAAAAATGGCTGATATTCAACAGATGGCGCCGGTGATGAGCGACGCCGATCGTGAGGTCGCCCGTACGCTGCGCCGGGAAAAGGTGAGCCGGGTGGTGCGCTACGTCGTGCTGATATTCGTCGGCCTGCTGATGCTCTACCCGCTGGCGTGGATGTTCTCCGCCTCGTTCAAGCCGAACCATGAGATCTTCACCACCCTTGGGCTGTGGCCGACCCACGCCACCTGGGACGGGTTTATCAACGGCTGGAAGACCGGCACCGAATACCATTTCGGCCACTATATGCTGAACACCTTTAAGTATGTGATCCCGAAGGTGGTGTTAACCATCATCTCCTCCACCATCGTGGCGTACGGCTTTGCGCGCTTTGAGATCCCGTGGAAGAAGTTCTGGTTCGCGACGCTCATCACCACCATGCTGCTGCCGAGCACCGTCCTGCTTATCCCGCAGTACCTGATGTTCCGTGAAATGGGAATGCTGAACAGCTATCTGCCGCTGTATCTGCCGCTGGCCTTCGCCACCCAGGGATTCTTTGTCTTTATGCTGATCCAGTTTCTGCGCGGCGTCCCGCGGGATATGGAAGAGGCGGCGCAGATCGACGGCTGCAACTCCATCCAGGTGCTGTGGTATGTGGTGGTGCCGATCCTCAAGCCGGCCATTATCTCGGTGGCGCTGTTCCAGTTCATGTGGTCGATGAACGACTTTATCGGTCCGCTGATCTACGTCTACAGCGTCGATAAGTATCCCATCGCGCTGGCGCTAAAAATGTCTATCGACGTCACGGAAGGCGCGCCGTGGAACGAAATTCTGGCAATGGCGAGCATCTCCATTCTGCCGTCCATCATTGTCTTCTTCCTGGCTCAACGCTACTTCGTGCAGGGCGTGACCAGCAGCGGAATCAAAGGTTAAGAGGGAAATATCATGGCTGAAGTGATTTTCAACAAACTGGAAAAAGTTTACTCCAACGGGTTTAAAGCGGTGCATGGTATCGACCTGAAGATTGCCGATGGCGAATTTATGGTGATCGTCGGCCCTTCCGGCTGCGCCAAATCGACCACCCTGCGCATGCTGGCGGGTCTGGAGACCATCAGCGGCGGCGAGGTGCGGATCGGCGACAAGATCGTCAACAACCTGGCGCCTAAATCCCGTGGTATCGCGATGGTGTTCCAGAACTACGCCCTCTATCCGCACATGACGGTGCGTGAAAACCTCGCCTTCGGCCTGAAGCTGAGCAAGTTGCCCAAGGCGCAGATTGATCGGCAGGTGGAGGAAGCGGCGAAAATTCTCGAACTGGAGGAGCTGCTGGAACGTCTGCCGCGCCAGCTCTCCGGCGGCCAGGCACAGCGCGTGGCGGTGGGCCGGGCGATCGTCAAAAAACCGGACGTCTTCCTGTTCGACGAGCCGCTCTCCAACCTGGACGCCAAGCTGCGCGCCTCGATGCGCATTCGCATTTCCGATCTGCATAAGCAGTTGAAAAAATCCGGTAAACCGGCGACCACCGTCTACGTTACCCACGATCAGACGGAAGCGATGACCATGGGCGACCGCATCTGCGTGATGAAGCTCGGCCACATTATGCAGGTCGATACCCCGGACAACCTCTACCACCAGCCGAAAAATATGTTTGTCGCCGGCTTCATCGGCGCGCCGGAGATGAATATTCGCCCCAGCCAGCTGGTTGAGCACGACGGCCGCCTGTGCCTGACCCTTGGCGACCAGCGCCTGCCGTTGAACGACCGTCTGGCGGAGAAAGTCGGCGCCTATCAGCACCAGGAGGTGTTCTACGGGGTCCGCCCGGAATTCGTGTCGCTCTCCGACGCGCCGTTCGCCGAAGGCGGCTGCATGGGCGAGATGGTGCGGATGGAAAACATGGGGCATGAGTTCTTTGTCTATCTGCAGGTCGCGGGCTACGAGCTGACCGCTCGCGTGCCGTCGGACGATGCGAAGCCGATGATTGCTAAGGGGCTGAATCGCAAAGTCTATTTCACCTTTGATCTTAACAAGTGTCACATCTTTGACGCCAAAACCGAACAGAACCTCTCTCTGTGAACCCTGGAGCATAACAATGAAAAACGTGCTGATAAGCGCCACCCTCTCCGCCACCCTGGGCCTTAGCGCCTTCTCCTCGCTGGCGCAGGATGTCGACCTGCGCATGTCCTGGTGGGGGGGCAATGGCCGCCATCAGGTGACCCTCAAGGCGCTGGAGGCTTTTCACCAGCAATATCCTGATATCAATGTCAAAGCGGAGTACACCGGCTGGGACGGCCATCTTTCGCGCCTGACCACCCAGATAGCCGGCGGCACCGAGCCTGACGTGATGCAGACCAACTGGAACTGGCTGCCGATCTTTTCGAAAAATGGCGATGGCTTTTACGATCTCAATACCCTGAAAGACGAGATCGATCTCAGCCAGTTTGACGCCAAAGAGCTGCAGTCCACCACGGTCAACGGCAAGCTCAACGGCATCCCGGTGTCGGTCACCGCCCGCGTTTTCTACTTTAACGACGAAGCGTGGAAAAAGGCGGGCATCCCCTTCCCGAAAACCTGGGATGAACTGCTGGCGGCGGGAAAAACTTTCGAAAGCAAACTCGGGAAACAGTACTACCCGGTGGTGCTTGAGCACCAGGACGTGCTGGCCCTGCTCAACTCTTACATGGTGCAAAAATACAACCAGCCGGCCATCGATGAGAAGGGCCGCAAATTCTCCTACAGCAAAGCGCAGTGGGCGGACTTCTTCGGCATGTATAAGAAGCTTATCGACAGCCATGTGATGCCGGACACCCGCTACTATGCCTCGTTCGGCAAGAGCAACATGTACGAGATGAAGCCGTGGATCCAGGGTGAATGGGGCGGGACCTACATGTGGAACTCCACCATCAATAAATATTCCGACAATCTGAAGCCGCCGGCGAAGCTGGTGCTGGGGGAATACCCGATGCTCCCCGGCGCCACCGATGCCGGACTGTTCTTCAAGCCTGCGCAGATGCTGTCCATTGGCAAATCGACGAAAAACCCGCAGGCGGCGGCGAAATTGATTAACTTCCTGCTGAACAGTAAAGAAGGGGTGGATATTCTGGGTCTGGAGCGTGGCGTGCCGCTGAGCAAAGCGGCGGTCACCTACCTGACCGAGGACGGGATCATCAAAGCCGACGATCCGGCGGTGTCCGGCCTGAAGCTGGCGCAATCCCTGCCCACCACCCTGCCGGTCTCGCCGTACTTCGACGACCCACAGATCGTCGCCCAGTTCGGCACCACCCTGCAGTACATCGACTACGGTAAAAAGTCGGTGGAAGAAGCGGCCGAGGACTTCCAGCGCCAGACCGACCGCATTCTGCGCCGCGCGATGCGTTAACCTGCCCACCTGAACTCTCCCGCGGCGTCCGCCGCGGGAGAGCCTGCCTGAGTATCCTGTCAGAAGAAATATCAGAAGAAATATTTAAAGCGCACCCGGGCGCCATAGCGTTCGTCGGGATTCCCGCTCTTCGCCGCCGTGGAATCGAGCCACGAGGCGTAGGCGCCAAGGTAAATATTGAAGTTCGGCATCGCCATAATATTCGGCAACTGCCAGGATGTATGCACGGTATGGATGTCATAGCGCCCCGGCGCGAGGATTGCGCAGTCGCCATCGCACTCGCCATTCACCCCGGCCATGTTGAACTGATCGATTTTGTTATGCGCGTAGATATAGCCCAGCTCCACGCGATGCCACAGGGCATTGATTCCGGCGCTGAAGTCGGTTTCATCCGCCGCGTCCAGCAGGGCAGTACTCAGATTGACCACCGCCCCATCGTGCGGATCGCTTTTCAGGGTGTTCCAGCTCATGGTCATCCCGTAGCCGGTGCGGTTTGACTGGTCGACCCAGCGCCCGCTCTGATTCTGATAGCCGTAGGCGTTGTTGACGAGGTTGCTCTCTATCGCTGCCGCCGCCGACCAGGCGCCGGACTGCCACACCGCCACCGGCCGCACGTACACTACGTTTTTGCGGTTTTCCAGCGCATTACCGTGATAGTTTTGATCGACAAACAGCGAACTGCCGTCCTCCACCAGGGTATTGACCTCGAAATACCAGTTATCTACGGTTTTGCTGAACAGGAGGTTGCCGCCGCTACTGCTGCGCCCGCGCCCCTCTTTCATCATGTAAATATAGCCATAGCCGTCGGAATAAAGGTCGTTGGCGGTATTTCCTGAATATTCAATAAAGGTATCCTGATTCAGGGGGAACATATCCCAGGCTTCAAAGCGGCCTATTTTTATTTTCCAGTCATCCTGCTGACCAAAGAAAAATACCGCATCGTCGAGATTCATTTTGCCATCCATATCCGCCAGCGGCTGCACGCTGAATCCGGCATATTTCCCGTCGTCGCCATTACGTCTGCCATCAAAACCCAGCAGAATACGGCCATTAATATCCCAGCGTTCTTTCTCGCCGGGCGCCCAACTTTTATTCGCGCTGGTTTTGACCGACGTCAGGCTACCGGTGCGGCTGGCGCCATCAAGATTAAATTCGACGTCGCCATAAAATTTTAATTCGCCATTGTTGTTCAGCTGCAGGCGCGGCGTAGCCGGCGCCGCGCGGGCGACGGTCGTGGCCTGCTGCTGGCCTTTCAGCGTCTTAATCTCCGCCTCTGCGCTGGCGGCGCGCGCCTCCGTCGCCTTCAGCCGCTGCTCCATTTGCGCCAGCCGCTCTTCCAGCGATAACGGCGCCTGCGCCATCGCCTGTGGCAGATACAGAGACGTGAGAAAACACCCGACCCAGATTTTATTCATCGGTAAACCCTTTTATTATGGAATGAACTGAATTTTTTATTAATGGGTAATGCACGACGATACAGGCAATAATAACCCGCCCATCGTCAAAGACGGGTTATTAACGACAACAGCCTTTTTATTATTCGAGCTGCCAGGCTCCGGCTTCGGTTAATGCCGCCGAACCGCTCCAGGCAAATAACGCTAATTCACGGCGGGGAGCCTGCGGATAGATACGGCTGCTCAGGCAGGCCTCGCCGTCATTGACAAAAACCTCCACCGAAGAGCTATCGAAAAATATCCGCAGATTGAGATCCGCCCCGGCGGTCAACGGTACGCTGCGCGTCCCGCACAGGCCATACTGCGGATAATGCCGCTCCAGCACCAGACGCTGCTGTTGGACATCCACGTAGAGGCGCAGGCCATCGCCAAAGCGCAGACCATACTGCTCGGCGCTGCTGCTGGTGCAGTTCCAGCGCAGGTTGACCTCCATCGCCTCGCAGTTGTCGACCATAGTGGTCTGCTGATTGTTCAGGGTGCTTACCGGCCACGGGAACCAGGCGCCGCGCAGGCTCTCCACTTCTTTCGCCGGGCGCATCTGCAGGCGGTTATCCGCGCTCAGGCTCAGCTCGCGCGGCAGGGAGAGCATGCCCGCCCAGCCGTCCTGCTGCTCCGGCAGCGGCGATTCCCACATATCCAGCCAGCCAATCACGATCCGCCGGCCATCGGGGGTGGCGAAGCTTTGCGGCGCATAGAAATCGTGGCCGTGATCCATCTCCGTGAACTCGCCGTGACGGACGAATCGCTGCCCCGGCTGCCACTCGCCGATCAGATAGCCGCTCTGGAACAGGTTGCGGTTGCGGAACCCCTCGGCCTGCATCCCCTGCGGGGAAAACATCAGGACGCGTTTGCCGCTGAGGGTGAAGAAGTCCGGGCACTCCCACATATAGCCCATGGTGCTTTCCGCTTCATCCAGCACCCCCGCGTCCTGCCACTGGCGCAGATCGGCTGAACGGTACAGCCGTACCTGACCGGTGTCGCCTTCGCGCGCGCCGACGATCATGTACCAGCTGTCTCCCTCCCGCCAGACCTTCGGGTCGCGGAAATGGTGCATGCCCGGCGGAGTGTCGACCACCATCCCCTGGCGCTCGAAGTGGATCCCGTCCCGGCTGGTGGCCAGGCACTGTACCTGATACAGATTGGCTTCGTCGCCAGGGTCGCCGTGGAATTTATGCCCGGTGTAAATCAGCGCCAGGGTATCGCCATCGACCACCGCCGAGCCGGAGAAGCAGCCGTCTTTATCCTCCGGCCCCTCCGGCGCCAGGGCCACCGGCAGATGCTCCCAGTGCACCAGATCCTTGCTCCGTGCATGCCCCCAGTGCATCGGCCCCCACTGGGTGGAGTACGGGTGATGTTGATAAAAAGCATGGTACCAGCCGTCGAACCACACCAGACCGTTTGGGTCGTTGATCCACCCGGCGCGGGCCGCCAGGTGATAGTGCGGATACCAGCGCAGATTGAGCGCCTGGCGTTGTGTCTGGAGTACCTGTTCAGCCCTGGAGATTGTGTAAGTCATCGTTTTCACTCTTTTTGATTCAGATAGCGGTAGGTTGCGACATCAGCGGATCGGCGGAGGATTTGCCGGAGCGCAACAAGAAGATGGAAATAAAGGTGGTGCAGAACACCAGCAGGCCCATGATCAGATAGGACTGGGCGAAGCCATATTTTTCATAGCTGTAGCCCGCCAGCGGCGACAATACGCTGGCGATAATCGAGCTGGTGCAGGCGAAGCCCACCAGATAGAGGGTGGAGGAGAGGCGTTTATCGAAGTTGATGCTGTTGTACTTAAAGATAGCCACCAGCAGTATCGGCAGCTCCACCGCGTGCAGCAGTTTGGTGATGGAGATCAGCAGCGGCCCCTCCACCAGGCCGGAGGCCACCATGCGCATCGCCATCACCATGCCGGCGAAAATCAGACCGTTTTTGGCCCCGATGCGGTTCACCAGCCACGGCGCGCAGAACATGCCGGCCGCCTCGAGGAACACCTGGAAGGAGTTAAGGTAGCCATACATCTCATTGCCTTCCTGCAGGGTCGCGAACTGCGATGAGAAATAGACCGGGAACTGCTGGTCATAGACGCCGTAGATGCAGGTGCCGATGACGAAGAAGACCAGCGCCCAGAAGCGCGGCAGCGTCAGCAGGCGCAGCGCATCTTCCAGGGTCACCTTGCCGCCCGAAACCGCCTCCTGCATCGCATGCGGTGCCGAGGAGACGCGCAGCCGGGCCAGCAGAATAAAAAACACCAGTCCGGAGCAGCTGGCGACGAGGAAGTTAAGCTGCGGGTTGATGTTAAACAGCAGACCGGCGAAGAAGGTGGCCACCGCCCAGCCCAGCGAGCCCCACATCCGCGCCCTGCCGAATTCAAACTGGCTCTGGCGCGCCACGCGCTCGGTATAGGATTCCAGCACGCCAATGCCGCCGTTAAAGGTCAAGCCGATGTAGATCCCGCCGAAGATGCTGCCCAGCAGGACGTTAATTTTCAGCAGATGGCCGAACAGCAGATACGCCGGACCGGAGAGGATCAGCAGCGCGGTGATATACCAGAGCAGATGTTTGCGCAGCCCCAGCTTATCCTGGATAAAGCCATAGCAAACTTGCGCAAACAGCGCGGAAACCGACAGCACGGCGTAGATGATACCGGTATCGCCGGCCTTCAGCCCCACCTCCTGGTGCAGCCAGATGGAAAGCAAGGAGCCGGATGACGACCAGGTCACGAAAAAGAAAAACAGTAAGGCACTGAGCAACGGGTAGCTGTGTGAGTGATGCGCTTTCATCATGACATTCTCGTGTTAGAGGAATGCAATTATGGTAACGTTAACAAAAAACAAAGCGCAGAGGGATTCGCTGCGATATATGATGTTAATCACAAAAGTTAACGTTAACATAATGAAGATGCGATCGCGATCAAAAATCAACTGCAACATCGCTCACGACGGCGTTAGCAGAAAATCGTTTCACGCTTTTACATCAGCGACTTAGTTGTATAGCCTGTACTCTGCAGCTATAGCGGAGGAAAAAATGGCGTCCCTGAAAGATGTAGCAAAACTGGCGAATGTATCTTTGATGACCGTCTCACGGGCGCTGAACACCCCGGAGCGGCTGAAGC
Organism: Klebsiella sp. JB_Kp031; assembly: GCF_040064295.1. Lineage (NCBI taxonomy): Bacteria > Pseudomonadati > Pseudomonadota > Gammaproteobacteria > Enterobacterales > Enterobacteriaceae > Klebsiella > Klebsiella sp. JB_Kp031. The sequence continues at coordinate 254,704 of NZ_JBEAJW010000041.1, read as the reverse complement.
CGGAGACGCTGGCCCGCGTGCAGGCCGCCATCGCCGAAACCAACTACGTCCCCGACCTGTCGGCAAAAAAGATCCGCGGGGCGCGGGCCACCCCCAGCACCATCGGCGTGCTGGCGCTGGATACCGTCACCACGCCCTTTTCGGTGGAAATCACCCTGTCGATCGAAGAAACGGCCCGCGCCCACGGCTGGAACAGCTTTGTGGTCAATATGTTTTCTGACGATCGGCCGGAAGCAGTGGTCGACCTGCTCCTCTCCCACCGTCCGGACGGCATCATCTTTACCACCATGGGCCTGCGTCAGGTGCCGCTGCCGGACAAACTGCTGACCCTGCCCTGCGTGCTGGCTAACTGCGAAAGCCTCAGCCAACCGGTGGCCAGCTATATCCCGGACGATGAACAGGGCCAGTACGACGCGGTAAAAGCCCTGCTTGCCGCGGGCTATCGTCGTCCGCTGTGCCTGCACTTACCCGCCAGCCAGCTGGCGACAATCCGCCGCCGCCAGGGGCTGGAGCGCGCCTGCCGGGAGGCGGGCATCGAACCGGAGAGCCTGACCCACTCGTATATGGCCCAGGGCGATGAGCATTACCACGATATTCCCGCGGTGGTGCTGGCGCATATCCGCGAGGGTAAACCCGGCTTCGACTCGGTGATCTGCGGCAACGATCGCATCGCCTTTATGGTCTATCAGACGCTGCTGGGCCAGGGGTTACGCATTCCACAGGACGTGGCGGTGGTGGGATACGACAATATGGTGGGCATTGGCGATCTGTTTCTGCCGCCGCTCTCCACGGTGCAGCTGCCGCACTACGACATCGGGCGCCTGAGCGCCCTGCATATCATTCACGGCGACAACCATCGGGAGACGCGCAAGGTCGCCAGCCCGTGGTTGCCGCGCGCTTCGCATTAACGGTTACCGATATTGCGCAGCTTCTCGCCCGCCATCAGGTTGCGCTCAATGTGTTCGAGGGTGACATTTTTGGTCTCCGGGATCAGCCAGAAGGTGACGCCGATAAAGGCCACGTTGAGCACCGTGTAGAGCCAGAAGGTCCCGGCGGCGCCGATCGCGTCAAGCAGCGTCAGGAAGGTGGCGCCGATGATCATGTTCGACACCCAGTTGGTGGTGGTGGAGCAGGTGATGCCGAAGTCGCGGCATTTCAGCGGCTGGATCTCGGAGCAGAGGATCCACACCACCGGCGCCGCGCTCATCGCATACCCGGCAATACACATCATGGTCATGCCGACGGAAAGCCAGGAGAGGCCGCTGGAGGCGGTGCCATTGTCGAACTGCATCAGGCAGTAGCCGAGCACCAGGGTGCCCAGCGCCATCACGCTGAAGCCGATTTTCAGCGCCGGCTTGCGGCCTGCTTTATCCACCGTGAACACTGCGATAAAGGTGGCAAACATAAAGGTCAGGCCCACCACCAGGGTGGCGATCATCTGCTGTTCGGTAGTGGTAAAGCCCGCCATTTTGAAAATACGCGGGGCGTAGTACATGATGATATTCATGCCGGTGAACTGCTGCATCGCTTGCAGCAGCATGCCAAGGAACACCGCCCGGCGCACGTTACGATTGACCTTGAACAACGCCCAGCCGCCCTGCTTCAGCTTCAGGCTTTCGCGGATCTCGTTAAGCTCATCGCGCGCCTTCTCCGAAGTATCGCGCAGCATCCGCAGCACCTCTTCCGCTTCGATATGGCGCCCTTTCTCCGCCAGCCAGCGCGGGCTGTTCGGCAGAAAGACGACCAGAACGATCAGGATCACCGCCGGCAGCGCCAGCACGCCCAGCATGGCGCGCCAGTTACCGCTGTAGCTAAAGGCGGTATCGGAAAGAAACGCCAGCACAATGCCGAGGGTCACCATCAGCTGATACATACTGATCATTTTGCCGCGCACGTTCTCGCTGGCCATTTCGGAGAGGTACAGCGGCGCGGTGTAAGAGGCGATCCCAACGGCCACCCCCAACACCACGCGGGCCACCAGCAGCACTTCGACGCTGGCGGCAAAAGCGGAGCCGATAGAGCCGGCGACAAAGAGCACAGCCCCCGCCATCAGGCTATATTTGCGGCCAAGGCGGAACGACAGCCAGCCGTTAAACAGCGCGCCTATCGCCGCCCCCAGCATCATGCTGCTGACCACCCACTCCTGAAGCTGGCTGGATAAGGTGAAGTGGTCGGTAATAAAGGGCAGCGCCCCGGATATCACGCCGATATCCAGGCCAAAGAGCAACCCCGCCACCGCCGCGGCGATAGAAACAAACCAGTTCATCCGCCGGGTGTCACGTTGCGTCCGCGGCGTTAATGCAGAGTCGTTACTGATTGAAGTCATTTTTATTCCTGCCACACAGAGAAAGACATAGGACGAAAGTACGTGACTGGCGGAGGAATTTGTCAGGCTGGATACGCCAAAGATATGGACTATTTTGCTGGCAAGATGGGTTTTGTGATGGACATTAAACTTTCAACGTAACGAAAAATTCGTTTCGCATCGTTAATAACCCTGTTCATACAGGGCGGTAACATTAATTCTTCACTCTGGAATATGGACGATCCTCATTTTACGGTATGGACAATAATTGCTCAGACGGCCGGAGCGGTGAGTGCCGCGCCGGCCGTCGCCGTCGGTTAGCGCGCCAGCCAGCCGCCGTCCACCGCCACCGTGTAGCCATTGATATAATCGGAGGCTGGGGAAGCGAGGAAGACCACCGGCCCCATCAGGTCGGCCGGCAGGCCCCAGCGCCCGGCGGGAATGCGGTCGAGGATTTCGCTACTGCGCTGCTCGTCAGCGCGCAGCTGCTGGGTGTTATTGGTCGCCATATACCCCGGGGCGATGGCGTTGACATTGATATTGTGTTTAGCCCACTCGTTGGCCAGCAGGCGGGTAACGCCCATCACCGCGCTTTTGGACGCGGTATACGACGGCACACGGATCCCGCCCTGGAACGACAGCATCGAGGCGATGTTAATGATCTTCCCGCCGCTGCCCTGGGCGATAAAGTGCTTCGCCGCCGCCTGGGACATGAAAAATACGCTCTTGATGTTGAGGTTCATCACGTCGTCCCAGTCCTTTTCGCTGAACGCCAGCGCGTCCTCGCGGCGGATCAGGCCGGCATTGTTGACCAGAATATCAATATGGCCAAACTCCGCCACCGCCCGCTCCAGCAGGTGAGGGATACCGTCGATCTGGCGCAGGTCGGCGGTCAGGCTGAGAAAGCGGCGTCCCAGCGCCGTCACCCGCTCGATGGTTTCCACCGGCTCGACAATATTGATACCGACAATATCGCAGCCCGCTTCCGCCAGCCCGAGGGCCATCCCCTGACCTAAACCGGTATCGCATCCGCTCACGACGGCCACTTTTCCCTGCAGGGAGAATGCATCAAGAATCATAATGTGTTCCTTAGTCGTTCAGAGCCTGCAGTATGCAGGCAAGGTTCTCTCGGCCCGGCTCGCGCCGGCGGCGCGACTGAGCGTGGGGCGAACTCATGGGCAGAGCCCATCATAAAAAATAAAACAGAGTTCCGTTTTACTGATGGGTGCCATCTTAGCCCCGCCCTCTGTCATTTTCAATGATATTTAAAACGTTGTTTCATTTTTTATGACGAAGATTACAAAAAAAGAAAACGCGAACGGTTCCGGCAACCCGCACCGGACAGGAAGCGGTTTTAAAAGGATGATGATTCAGCCGGTTGTCCGGAGAGGCGGCCAAATTGAGGCCAGCAGGCCGCAGAAGATGCGGGAATTACGCCGAACTGCGTGGGACATCACAAATAATGAAACGTTGTTTTGATAAATTAACACCCATCTTTTAAAACATATCACTCAGCGACACGCCTCTGGTCCAGCGGCATCGCAGGAAAGAAAGGAGCACTACATGGCTAAAGGCATGCGGGTCAAACTGAATTACCACGTCAGCCGCGATCCGGATACCGGGGCGGAAGTCACCCGCTTAACCCCCCCGGAGGTCACCTGTCATCGCAACTACTTCTATCAGAAATGCTTTTTTAACGATGGCAGCCATTTACTGTTCGCCGGCGAGTTTGACGGCCACTGGAACTACTATCTGCTGAATATCGCCAGCGCCGAAGCCGTTCAGCTGACGGAAGGCGCCGGGGATAACACCTTCGGCGGTTTCCTCTCCCCGGACGATAAGTCACTCTATTACGTGAAAAATGACCGTACCCTGCTGGAGGTGAACCTCACCACCCTCACCGAGCGTGAAGTTTACCGCGTCAGCGAGGCGTGGGTCGGCTATGGCACCTGGGTGGCAAACAGCGATTGCAGCAAACTGGTAGGCATTGAGATTGCGAAAAGCGACTGGACGCCGCTCAACGACTGGCAGATTTTTCATGACTTCTTCCACAAAGGACCGCATTGCCGCCTGCTGCGCGTCGACCTGCGCAGCGGTGAGAGCCAGGTGATCCATGAGGAAAAAATCTGGCTGGGACACCCGATCTATCGTCCCTTCGACGACCATACCGTCGCCTTCTGCCATGAAGGGCCGCACGATCTGGTTGACGCCCGCATGTGGCTGGTCAATGAAGATGGCAGCAACGTGCGTAAAGTCAAAGCGCATGCCCCGGGGGAAAGCTGCACCCATGAATTCTGGGTCCCGGACGGTTCAGCGCTGATCTACGTCTCCTATCTGAAAGGCCAGCAGGGGCGGACGATCTATCGCTTTGATCCGGAGAGCGGCGTCAACGAGGCCCTGATGACGATGCCCGCCTGCTCGCATCTGATGAGCAATTTCGACGGTACGCTGCTGGTGGGCGATGGATCAGGCACGCCGGTGGATGTCAAAGATACCGGCGGCTACTCCATTGATAACGATCCTTATCTGTACGTCTTTAACGTGGCGGAGAAGCGCTACTTCCGCGTCGCGCGCCATGATACCTCGTGGGCGACGGTGGCCAACAGCCGCCAGGTGACGCACCCGCACCCCTCGTTTACGCCGGACGACAGCGCCATTCTGTTCAGCTCCGATAAAGACGGCAAGCCGGCCATCTATATCGCGAAATTACCTGACCATCCGCCGATGCTGAGCGCCTGAGCCCCGGCGAACGTTTTTCTGTAACTGGCCTTGCCCTCCTTCGCGGAGGGCTTTTTTTTGTTCCCCCGCTTTGGCCCATAAAAAACCCCGGCTGACGGCGCCGGGGAAAACAGACGATGAGGGTCTGATGGAAATCAGAACGAGTAGGCCACCCCGACGCGGAAGCGGGTCTGGCGATCGCTGCGGTCATTCACGCCGACGTTGCCGATTTCACCATACGGCGACCAGTTGTTATCCAGCTTATAGGCCACCTTCACGTTATATTCCTGCGAGTAGGGTTTGTTGTCGTTGCGGTTCACCCCTTCCGAACTGCGGGCATAGACATAGTTCAGCTCGGTGCGCCAGTCGCCGAGAGCAAACCCGGCCCACGCGTCGCCGCGATTCACCTTGTCATCATCTTTGCCGGCATCATTCGGATAGCGGGTGTACTCATAGCGATAGCGAGCGGCGACATAGAAGCCATTGTCGAAACTGTATTGTACGTGCAGGTGCGGCTTGTAGATGGAGCGGCTGTCGTTGCTCTCTATGGTAAACCCGGGGGTGAGGAACAGGTTCGATGTCGCTTTCCAGCGCCAGCTGATGGTGTCTTCATGGCCGTTGCCCACCACGTCCGAATAGGGTTGCGAACCGTTGTCGCCGCCTGAACGCCATTTGGCCTCTACGGTAAAGCCTAGCCCGTTGGCGAAGCGGTGGGACACCGAGACGCGGTCAGCATTGCTTTTATCGCTCTTGCCGCCATCAATAAATTCATGACGTAAATCTATCGTGACCGCGGTTGCCGCAAAAGACATACCGCAGAGGGCGGCCAGAACCAGAGATCGTTTCAACATAGGGTACCCCTTATAATAAATAAAATGTCATTTCGTTTTTATGAAACGTTATTTTATTTTTTAAGCACCTTAGTTTTAGTGACCAGGATCGTAGTTATTTGTTTCAAAAAAGGTGGCACAACAAGACGTGACGGAGCTCAATAAATTGGCGGTGGGTGAGGGAAATACGGGAGAAAAAAGAGGGGGTCGGCAAAGCGCGGCGCATAAAAAAGGCCTCCCGCAGGAGGCCATGGAAATCGACATGCAGCGCTACGCGCGTTCTACCGCCAGCGCCACGCCCTGACCGCCGCCGATGCACAGCGTCGCCAGCCCTTTACGCGCATCGCGCTTGATCATTTCATGCACCAGCGACACCAGAATCCGACAGCCGGAGGCGCCGATGGGGTGGCCGAGGGCGATCGCGCCGCCGTTAACGTTGACCCGTCGCTCATCCCACTCCAGTACCCGGCCAACGGAGATAGCCTGAGCGGCAAAGGCCTCATTGGCTTCGATCAGATCGACGTCGTCCAGCCGCCAGCCGGCCCGCTCAAGACAGCGACGAGTGGCGTGCACCGGCGCGATGCCCATCAGCGCCGGATCGACGCCGACGCTGGCGAAGGCGCGGATCCGCGCAAGGATCGGCAGCCCCAGCGCCTCGGCTTTCGCCTCACTCATCATCATCACCGCCGCCGCGCCGTCATTGATGCTGGAGGCGTTGCCGGCGGTTACCGATCCGAGACGATCGAAGGTAGGCTGCAGGCTGGCCAGCCCTTCCGCGCTGGCATCCACCCGCGGTTGTTCATCGGTATCCACGGTGCGCGCCGCGCCGTTATGCTCGGTAACGACCGGGACAATCTCATCGCGAAAGCGTCCGGAATCAATCGCCTTGCGCGCCTTCTGCTGCGAGCTGAGCGCCCAGGCGTCCTGCAGTTCGCGGCTGATGCCATATTCCCGGGCGAGGTTCTCCGCCGTGACGCCCATATGATAATCGTTGAAGGCGTCCCACAGGCCGTCATGGACCAGGCTGTCAATCAGCTGGCTGTTGCCCAGCTGGGCGCCGGTGCGGCTGTCGGTGAGGACATGCGGAGCGCGGCTCATGTTCTCCTGGCCGCCGGCGATCACCACGTCCGCCTCCCCGCACTGGATCGCCTGGGTGGCGAGGTGCAGGGCTTTCAGGCCGGAACCGCAGACGTCGTTAATGGTGATCGCCGATACGGTGTTGGGCAACCCGCCGCGAATAGCAGACTGACGGGCCGGGTTTTGCCCGGTTCCCGCGGTCAGCACCTGGCCGAGGATCACCTCATCCACGGTCTGCGGATCGATTCCCGTCTTCTCCACCAGCGCCTTCACCACCACGCTGCCCAGCTCAACGGCTGAATGGCGCGATAACGCGCCCTGAAAGCAGCCAATCGGCGTACGTAGCGCCCCGACGATCACGACATCCTTCATCCTCTACCCCTGCCCGTGCTTTTGCGCAAAGAAACAGCGATATACTAGATAATTGTTATCAAAAAACTTTGTAATTGTTTAAAAAAAGTGAAGCCAATCACAAAGAAATAGCTATTCGTTAACGCTCACGCCGCTGCAGATGCTGACGCAGCCAGCTGCCGGCCGCCCCGGGCGGCGCTTTCTTATTCCACAGCAGATCCACCGAAATCGCCCGCGGCCAGCCGGGGATATCGAGCGCCACCAGTCCGCCCTGCGGCGCAAACTCCGCCACCAGCGCACAGGGCAGAATGCACCAGCCGAAGCCCTGCACCGCCATGCTGAGCAGCAGCAGGTAGTTTGGCGCCGACCAGACCTGCCCGGCGGCAGGCTCCGTCGCGCTGGCCAGAAAGGTGCTCAAACGCAGCTCGCGCCAGCTGCGCAGCTCATCCCAGACAACCTTGCCCTGCCCCGCCAGCGGATGGTCAGGCGCCACGTAAATGCCCATCGCCGTCTGCAGCGGCAGGCGGGTGCTGCCGATATCGGTCGGGTAGCGCTCTCTCGCCTCAATCAGTCCCACCTGGGCGCGGGATTTTTGCAGGAGATCGATCACGTCCTCATCTTCGCCAATCAAGCATTCAAATTCGGTATGAGGGAAGCGGCGGTCAAACTGCACAAGCAGATCTTCCAGCACGTCCGGGTGCAGGGTGTCCGAGAGCACAAAGGTCAGCCGCGGCTCCGTCTCGCCGGACAGCGATACCGCCAGCTCATCCAGCCGCTCGCTGGCGGCGAGGATCGCTTTGACATAGCTCAGCACCTGCTCTCCCTGCGGCGTCAGCGTCGGCTGCCGCGTTGCCCGATCGAAGAGGGTCACCCCGAGGTCAGCCTCCAGGTTGGCGATAGCGGTACTGATCGTCGACTGGCTTTTGCGCAGGCGACGGGCGGCGGCGGAGAACGACCCGCTGTCAACGGCCTCGACAAAGGCGGTTAACGCTTCCGGTGAATAACGCATGATGTATCTACTTTATCGATGGTTTCTATCTTTTGTTTATCACATTTTTCCATAAACTGCCGGGTAATTTCCTGTTCAGGCTAAAACTGGAGGTAGCTCGCCATGCAACAGACCCCACATCAGCGCAAGACGCTCACCGAGCGCGTTATCCACGCCATCACCTTCGAAGGGCTGGCGACGCTGATCCTCGCCCCCACCGCCGCCTGGCTGATGCAGCGTTCGGTGGTGGAGATGGGCGGACTGAGCATTCTGCTCGCCACCCTGGCGATGGTATGGAACATCATTTATAACGCGGCTTTCGATCGCCTGTGGCCAGTCTCCCGCGTCCCTCGCCGGCTGAAAGTGCGGGCGCTGCACGCGATCGGCTTCGAGACCGGCTTTGTTATCATCGGCGTCACCATGGTGGCCATCGTGCTGGGGGTATCGCTGCTGCAGGCGTTTATGCTGGAGATCGGCTTCATGCTCTTCTTCCTGCCCTACACCATGGCGTTTAACTGGGTCTGGGACACCCTGCGCGAGCGCGTGATCCGTCGCCGCCGCCCGCGCCAGGCGGCGCGCGGCTAGCCTCGCGGCGGATCCTTCGCGATCCGCCGCGACTTTATCACCAAAAACTATCGCAACAGACGAACCATAAATATGGTAAATTGCACTCCTTTTTTTTGGTTTGACGGTTGATAAAGTCGCATAATGTCTAAAATTTGGTCTAAAGAAGAAACTCTATGGAGTTTTGCCTTATATGGCACTGCAGTAGGCGCTGGGACGCTATTTCTACCGATCCAGCTGGGTTCGGCTGGCGCCATTGTCCTTTTCATCACCGCGCTGGTCGCCTGGCCGCTCACCTACTGGCCTCACAAAGCGCTGAGCCAGTTTATTCTCTCGGCCAATATCGCGCCGGGAACCGGGATCACCGGCGCAGTAAATCACTACTATGGTAAGAAAATTGGCAACCTGATCACCGGGCTCTATTTCCTCGCCTTCTTTGTGGTCGTGCTGATCTACGCCGTGGCCATCACCAACTCGCTGGCCGAGCAGGTGGCACATCGCACGCCGATGACGCCTGCGCTACGCGCGCTGCTGAGCCTGGGGGTCGTGCTGGTCCTTAACCTGATCTTTCTCATGGGCCGGCAAATCACCATCAAGGTGATGGGCTTTCTGGTCTTCCCGCTTATCGCCTGCTTCCTGTTTCTCTCCCTCTATTTAATCCGCGACTGGCATCCGGAACATCTCACCAGCCAGATGCAGTTCAGCTCGCAGACGCTCCACCAGGTCTGGATCTCCATACCCGTGATGGTTTTCGCTTTTAGCCATACGCCGATCATCTCGACTTTTGCTATCGACCAGCAGGAGAAGCACGGCGACCTGGCCATGGGTAAATGCAAAAAAATCATGAAGGTGGCCTATACCATCATCTGCGCCAGCGTGCTGTTTTTCGTCTTCAGCTGCCTGCTGGCCATCCCGGCGACCTATATTGAGACCGCCCGCGATCAGGGGGTGACCATCCTCTCCGCCCTGTCGATGGTGCCGGGCGCGCCGGGCTGGCTGGCGGTGACCGGCATTATTGTCGCCGTGGTCGCCATGTCGAAATCCTTTCTCGGCACCTACTTCGGGGTCATTGAAGGCGCCAGCGAAATCGTCAAAAGCTCGCTGGGCCTGATGGGCGTGCGCAAGAGCCGCGCCTTCAACCGCGCGATGTCGATCATGCTGGTCTCTGCCTTCACCTTTGCGGTGTGTTTTATCAACCCGAATGCGATCTCGATGATCTACGCCATCAGCGGACCGCTTATCGCCATGATCCTGTTTATCATGCCCACGCTGTCAACCTGGCTTATCCCGGCGCTGAAGCCGTATCGCTCGGTGGGTAACGCCATCACTCTGGTGGTCGGCCTGCTCTGCGTCTCCGTGATGTTCTTCGGCTAATCCGTCTCCGGCGACAGCGGCTTGCCTGAGCCGCTGTCGCACATTCTGACAATATTCTCACCCTTCCCTTCCTTGTTAGCGCATTACACTTACGGCTTAGCCACCGTGAGGAGAGTTCCTATGTCCAGTGTCACCTTATCCGGTCGCGGCACGCTCGGCGATCGCCAGGTCTATCGGTTGGGTTACGGCGCCATGCAGCTGGCCGGCCCCGGCGTTTTCGGCCCGCCGAAAGATCCAGAAGAAGCGGTGCGCGTGCTGCAGGCCGCCGTCGAAGCCGGGGTAAACCATATCGATACCTCGGATTTCTATGGCCCCCATGTGACCAATCAGCTGATCCGCAAAGCGCTCCACCCCTACCCCGACGATCTGTGCATTGTCACCAAGGTCAGCGCCCGTCGTGACGAGAAAGGCAACTGGCTGCCGGCCATGTCGCCCGCTGAACTGACCCAGGCCGTCGAGGACAATTTGCGTCACCTGGGGCTCGACGTGCTGGAGGTGGTGAACCTGCGCAGTATGCTGAGCCCCCACGGCCCGGTGGAAGGGTCGCTGGAGGCGCCGCTCGCCACCCTGCTGGAGCTGAAGGAGCGAGGATTGATCCGCCATATTGGCCTCAGCAACGTGACGGCAAAGCAGGTGGCGGATGCACAGAAAATGACGCCTATCGTCTGCGTGCAAAACCTCTATAACATTGCCCATCGCGCCGACGACGCGCTGGTGGATGCGCTGGCCGCCCAGCACATCGCCTGGGTTCCCTTCTTCCCGTTGGGCGGTTTTACCCCCCTGCAGGCGCAGGAGCTGAACGAGGTCGCGGCCTCGCTTGAGGCGACGCCGATGCAGGTCGCCCTCGCCTGGCTACTCCAGCGCGCGCCCAATATTCTGCTGATCCCAGGCACCTCATCCCGGACGCACCTGGCGGAAAATATTGCCGCCGCCGGGCTAATTCTGCCGGCGGATGCGCTGCGTACCCTGGATAATATCGCCACCCGCAAGCATCCCTGACCCGTCATGCCGAAAGGAGGGAACGACTTCCCTCCTCAATATTTGCCTGGAAAAACCTCATCACTGCTGGCACTATAGATCCTACAAATGGGGCGTGATCGACGATCGTTCTCTCATTATCCCCGTTAATTAAACTTAAGTTTTTTATCCTTCGACCGGTCTCCAGCTTGGAGGCCGTTGTCGTTTTTGTCATGACCAAAATTTGAAACGCTTGATTACAGGAAACACAATATCGAATTCCAAGTTTATACATATCAATCTGGCTGCAAAGATAGTCAATAACATCAAACGCTCATAAAAACATCTGATTAACCCAATCAGAATGTTGCTATTGCTATAAGAAAAATCAAACGCCTCACGACAACTATTTACAAGGGATGCACATGACAGAGGGAACGATAAAGACCAGTAAGTATGAAATTATTGCTATTTTCAGAGAGGAGTTGCGCAAACGTACTGAAATTGAAATATTTTTTAACAACACCAGTATCATAACCCAACTGACGCGCGTGGACTTTGCCGAGTTCCATATTCAGACCCATCGCAAAATCCCGCCCGGGCATAAAATTCGCTTTCTCCTGCATAGCGATTCAGGGAAAATAGAGTTTAATGCGGCCCTGACAAAACATGACAATAGCGGTGTCGATAAAGGTATCCGCTACGCCTTTTCCTTGCCTGAATGCCTGCAGGTGGTGCAGCGTCGCCGCGATCCCCGCTTTCGTTTACGCCACGAGCATGATTTTTATTGCCGCGGTCGCCATAAAAATGGCGAAAACTATCTTTTCGACATCAAGGACATTTCAGACGGCGGTTGCGCACTGATGACCAAAACGCCGAATCTGAAATTCCTCAGTCATAACGCATTGCTGAAAAACGCCGTACTGATGCTGGCGGAATATGGCGAGATCACCATCGACCTGGTGGTAAAGAATGTCATTATTATCACCCTTGATGACCCTAATGAAGAGAGCGAAAGCTACTATCAGATATCCTGCCAGTTTAAGTTCCGCCATCTCGACGACCAGCGCAGAATAGAGAAAATTCTGCTGGACCTGATCTTAGAAGCCAAGCGAAAAAAGAGAATCTGATACCCTTGGAAAGTATATTGCTGTACACCAATGATAATCTCATTGGTCACTCAATCTATCACTACCTTATTGATAGTCATGAAAACGCCACCCGTTTTGGCTATGACGAAGTCATCCATGGGAAACAGCTGCCTGAGGCCCAAACGGTTATTTTCAATTTAATCAATAAGGATATTTCTGCCATCAGAATCGTTGATCTATTGAATGCGCTCCGCCTTTCCCTACAACGCTGCCAGCAGCCGGTGCTGATGATAAAAAGCGACATTGCCGGACTGTGCAGAGAGTTAATAACCGTCGATAATGCCATGATTATTAGTGAAAAATCGCCGCTATCTATGTTTGCTTCTATTATCCAGCGGGCGAAGGGCGCCAGCGAACAACCGCCGCGACGATTGCGCAAACAACTGTCGCCGCGGGAGTGCCAGATCCTCGAGCTGCTGATTGCCAACAATAATAATAAGCGGATTGCCGCCCTGCTCGGCATTGCCCATAAAACGGTCCACAGCCATCGAATCCATATCATGCAAAAGCTGGGCATTGATAATTCCCGCACGATGAACCAGCGTATTGCCGCCCTCCATCAATGCTAAATTACGCAGAGGTAAATCAATAGCGGATAAAGCGTACTTATTCGTTGTTGATTTACATTTCCTGCCATTCCCATTAATCATCAGGTAGCCTATAATTAACCTATCCTCTGCTTATTGTCTGACTAACCTCGTGAAGAGGGATAATGAACACTAAAATATTCGAAGACAACATTTTATCTCGTAATGATATCGCTGTACGCTACGTCTTTCAGAAAATGTTTTCCCCACAAGGTACCTTAGTCGCGGTTGAATGCTTAAGCCGCTTCGATAATCTTCCCGTTTCGCCAGAATATTTTTTCCGCCATGCCACCGCGGCAGTTCGTGAACGTATTTTTCTCGAGCAACTGGGGTTGATTGAACAGCATAAAGCATGGTTTTTACGTAACCATATTTCCGCTACCATTAACGTTGATGACCATATCCTGACTCTGCTGCGCCAGAAGGAAATAAAAGAGAAAATCGCCGCCCTGACCTGCGTCCATTTTGAAGTGACCGAAAACGCCGAGAAACTTCTGAATAATTCCCTGGCCGCCTGGCAAAGCCCGCAGGATACCTCGCTGTGGCTCGATGACTTCGGCTCTGGCTACGCGGGGATTAACGCCATCAGCGGTTATCATTTTGACTATGTCAAAATTGATAAAGATTTTTTCTGGCATCTGATGCGCAAAGAGTCCGGCCGTCAGCTGATGGATGCGCTGGTCACCTTTTTATCCCGCAATCATCACAACGTGATTATTGAAGGCGTGGAAAGCGAAGCCCATAAAAAATGGCTGCAGGGTATGGAGTGGTTTGCTATTCAGGGGCATTACTGGCAGGAAGTCAGCATTGAGCAACTGGTTGCCGACGATATTGGCATATAAAAAAGCCGGGCTTGCCCGGCTTTTTCGTCCCGCTTAATTATAAACTAATTCCCACGTTGCCCAGCTGGTAATTGGCCCGCTGGTGGCGCTTTTCGGGGTCGGCGAAACGTAGCCCACATAATAGGTGAACAGGCCGCCGCTGACCGCGTTTTCCTGTAAATGCACCTGATTTTGCTGCGGATCCGCAGGGACAATTTTATTACTCTTATCCAGCGTATTATTATCATTGGTCGACAGCGCCAGATAAATATTCTGCGCGCCGTCTGGCAAGGTATTAGCCAGATAGCCCGCGTTCTCATTGCCGACCGCCGTCAGTAAAAAACCGTCGATCCAGCGAACGCTGACCCGCCGCACCTCGTCCTGCGAAGCGGCGCCGCCGTCATGACGTAGCTGGCAGTTTGACAGCGCCAGGGTAAAAGGCTGCGGCTTCATAAACGCGCCGGCCCCGCGATCGTGCACTTCCGCCAGGCTGACCGGCGCCAGCCAGACGTTGCCGCTGCCGGCATTCTGGCCGCCATTGAGCGCGACGCTGCAGGAGATATCCGTCACCCGCCCGGCAAAATCGACCCGTCCGCGGTCGTAATTAGTCTCGAAACCCCACGCCGAGGGGACGGCGAGGCTGCCGCAGAGCAGCAGCCACGCGATAGTATGTTTCGGCAATCCCTTCATTCCCCCTCCCGTATTAATCGTACGTCAGGTTAAAGATCATATGCGACTCCACCTCACCGGTGCTGGTCGTCGGGCCATACTGATAAAAGCGCGCGTGCAGCGGTATGGTGATGTAGCGGGTCTCCTGATTATTCAAGCGGCCAACGGTATATTTCTTATTAAACTGCAGCGGGGATCCATCCTTCAGCACCTGGATGCCGACGCCTTTCGCCATCCCGCTGCCGGCCTTTTCATTCAGCAAGGCGCCCATGGTGGCGGTGGTGCTGGTAGCCAGGGTGCCGGAGAAAGAGGTGCTGATGTTGGCATATCCCGTTTCACTCAGGCCGCCGCTGCACTGCAGCTCAATATTAAAATCCTTCCCGCCCGCGGTGGTGCCAACCCCTTTCAGGTCAGTACGTCTGATGGCGCCCACATCAACATTCATATTTTTCCCACTCAATACCGAACAGGAGGGCGAGACCACGGTGATCGCGTTGGCGCTCAGATAGGTTTCGAGGATCGGGTTGCCGCCGCTCTCCCAGTCGTAGGAGGTGTATTTTCCCGCCGCGAGGGTACCGCTGCCGGTGGTTGCCGCAGTTTTGATAATCTCCAGCGTAAAACGTGATCCTTCAAGGGAATAGTTGGTGGTGTTATACACTCGGGACGAATAGACGTCGGGATAGACGATATTCACCGTCGCGCCACCGCGGCTGAAACGCATACCAATTCCCGGCACGTTGGTGGAATAAATTTTATTCCCCAGGTCCGTGGCCCCTGGCGACACGATCTTCGCCGCGAAGCGGTTGGTGCCGGAGGTACAGCGATAGCTCGCCCCGCCGGGGGCGCTCATCGTCCAGTCGCGGGTGAGGATCACCGAACCCACCGGCAGATCCGGGGGCACCACCACCCTGCCCACCACCATGTCCAGCATCACCGTTGGCGAAGAAAGGCGCGTACAGACGGCCCAGGACGAGGTGGTGCCCAGCGCCATCAAGACGATAAAAAGCGTCAGTAATTTCCTCAGCGACATACGCTATCCTTTGTTGTTTGCTGTCCCAGATCCACCGAACACTGCCCGCCGCTCCACTTCACAATCGCGCGTTTGGCGTTCGCATCGCTGATAAACATCATGCTGCCCTGACCGACGACGCCGATCTCCTTGCCGTCGGGGGAGAAAATACTCGCCGCAAACGGCAGCGGCTCATGGTTCGCCTGGCGCGCCTGCAGGGTGAGGTTGTTCTGCACCGTGGTGCCAAACGCCACCTTAACCACGCTGCCTTCCCACGGTACAACCTGCGCCACGGTGCGATCGAAGGCCACGTCGTCATGGCTGCCTTTCGGGTCGATCTCGACGGCGTTAATTCGGTACGGGCGCAGATACGGCAGGATGGCGTAACCATTGCTGTCCACGCGGGTGCCCGGCGATCCCGGGAGCATAGCGCCGGCCGCGTCTTTGGCTTCAATCAGCGCCATCGTCGAGCCGCTTTCCGGTGAGAGCACCACGCCGCCGCTGTGGGCGATCATCGTCCCGCTGGCGCCAATGCCGCTCTGACGATAGCCTTCGCCCTGGCTGTAGCTGCCGTTGAAGGTGGTCCATGGCGTACGGTAGCTGCCGTTGAGCGCCACATCATGCTGACCGCCGGTGGCGGTGGTGGTCGACACGCCGTAGTTAAGGTTGTTTTCACTGTCCAGCGAACCGTTGATACCAATCTGCGAGCTGGCAAAGCGCGAGTTGTTGAACGAGGTGTTCGACGTCAGGTTGGCGGTGCGGTTGTCGCCAAACCACAGCGGGTAGCTGAAGTTGAGTGAAATGCGATCGTCGCGGCGATGGCCGGAGCTGTCCGGGGTATAGACGCGCTGGGCGCTCGCCGACCAGGAGAGACGACCAAACGAATTGTTATAGCTGACCTGATACTGCTTCTCGGTCCCGGAGCGGTTCCAGTAATCGGAAATACGACCGCTGAGATAAAACCCGCCCCAGCCGTCAGGCAGGTTCTGGTTTACCGTGAAGGTCATGCCGTTTTTTTGCCGCCAGAGGGTGTAGTTGCTGCGGCTGTTTTTTTCCTGATCGACGGCGTACAGCGCGTCGTTGAGGTTGTAATAACCTTTCGTCGAGTAGCGATACGCCGCCAGCACGATGCTGGTCTGGGTATCGGTGAACATGCGGTTAAAGGTGGCGCGATAGCTCTGCCCCGAGTCATCATGGCTATCGCTTTTCAGCCGAGAATGGGTGACGTCAAAAGAGAGGGCGCCGATCCCGGTGTTCATCCCGGTGCCCACCAGGAAGGCCTGATAGTCGTCAAAGCCGGTGACCCCGGTGTAGCCGGTCAGCAGGTTATTGATCCCGTGCTGCCAGGTCGCCTGATAGAGCATCGGCTTATTGCGCAGCCCGCTGTCGTCCACTTTACCGGCGGAGAGCGCGTAGCGGGTCATGCCCGGACGCAGCAGCTGAGCAACGGAGGCGTAAGGCACGCTGAACACTTCCACCGAGCCATCCGCCTCTTTTACCGAAACCTCAAGATCGCTGCCATAGCCGGATGGATAGACATCCTGCAGCGTAAACGGCCCCGGCGGAACGGTGGTCTGATAGATAATGTTGCTGCCCTGGCGCACGGTGACGAGGGCGTTGCTCTGCGCCACGCCGCGAATTTCCGGGGCATAGGAGCGCATGCCGTCCGGGAACATATTGTCATCGGTGGAAAGATTAACCCCACGCAGACCGATGGTGTCGAAAAATTCACCATTGGTAAAGATCTGCCCACCGCTGACAATGGAGTTGATCTGCGGGATCGGCCGCTGGAGATAGGTCTGGTTGCTGTTCCAGTGCGCTTTACCCTGCTGCTGCTGCCAGTTCAGGTTACCGATATGCTTCAGCAGCCAGCCGTCCCACGACAGGCCGGCATTGACGCCAAGGTAGGCGCTGCTGTTATCCGACCCGCCGACCGAAGAGGTGTGGCTGTTCCAGGCGTTGGCCATCCAGCCAAGATTAAGCGCGGTAATGCCTTTGTCCCAGAACTCCGGGCTGACATAGTTTTTCAGGCGTTGATCTTCATAGATCTGCGGCACCGAAATGTTCAACCGCAGGGAGGACTGGACCAGGTTGTCTTTGACGTTGTCTTCGTTGCGCCAGGATTTGAGGCTACCGCAGTAGCCTTCCTGTTCGCTCAGCTGCGGATTGAGCTTTTCCGCCGCGATGCCGTACTGCGTCAGCATCGCTTTGGTGTAGCAGACCCCAAGGTTACCGTCTTTGTCGCGCGCGATGCGCAGATCGTAGCGCCCTTTCCATTCGTCGTTGGTGTAGACGTCAAGGGAGTAAGTGCCTTCGGTAATCGCGCTGGTCGAGAAGCGTGACAGGTCGACCTTTTCGCGACTGCCGACAATAAAGCCGTCGTTAAATTGATATACCGTTCCCGGGTTTTCCTGTCCGCTGGAAAATGGCGGAAAGCAGCACAGCGCGATGGCGATCGCGGTGCTTAATCTTCCCGGGCAGAATGACCTCTGCTTCATTAGCTTTTCCCTTATTTAACGGCCACTTTCACTGCGACATCGGCGCCATAGTCATTAATGTTGTTAACGGTCAGGGTTTCGCCGCGGTTGACGGCGGAGGAAAGCGCCACCGTCTGGCTGGACTGCGGCGCCAGCATCACGGTTTTGCTGTTCAGGGCTTTACCGCCGTCGCGGGAAATACGGCTGACGGTAATGTAGAACGGCGTCGGGTTGTTGATGGCGAGACTACTGCCGCTGGCGGTCAGGGTCAGCTTCTCGGCCGCCGCATCGCGGTTGCCCAGTCCGGCAGGACGATAAATAAATTTAAAGCGCGAACGGATCGCCAGCTGCAGCACGTTCTGGCCTTCATTTTTCTGATTGGCCACCACCGGCGGTATTTCCAACAGATTCAGCCACCACAGCGTCTCTTTATCTTTCGCCAGACCGGCGCTGCTGCCGAGCTTAATACGCAGCGTCTGGCCGCTCTTGGCGTCAACGCGCGAAATCGGCGGGGTGATAATAAACGGGGTGGTAATGGTATCCGGTGTGGCATCGGCATCGCCGTTATCCAGCCAGGCCTGCGCCAGCGCCGGACGGTCGGCGTTATTTGAAAGCTGTACCGTTATTTCTTTTTCATTTCCTGGATAAATAAAGCGGGTACCGTTAACAATAATATTGTTGGCGTGGGCCGCAAAACTAAAAATGAAACAGAAAAAAAGGGCAATACGCTTCATGCTGACCTCAGAATAAAAATACAAGCGGCGGTCATCGCCGCTTTATTATTGTTATTAACTGCCCCATCGCGGGGCAGTTTTATTTTCTGACGGAATTACTGGTAAGTAATTTCGTAAGTCGCGTAGCTGTTAACCACACCAGTGGTCACAGTGGTCGGCGCGCTGGTGGCGTAGCCTACGTAGTAGGTGAAACGCGCGCCATCAGCGACAGCGGAAGCGTCGCCTTTCGCTTTCGGCTGAGTGCTGTCACCCGGGATGATTTTGTTGGTCAGCGCGGTAGCGTTGTCAGTAGACAGTACCAGCTGGATGTTCTGAGCACCGGAAGCTTCGGTGTTCGCCAGGTAGCCCTGTTGTTTGCTGGTAGCGCCAGCCAGCAGGTTACCGCCGGTCCAGTTTACGCCCAGTTTGCTTACGTCATCCTGTTTGGTGCCGTCAGCAGCCTGGCAGTTAGAGACGTCAATGGTGAAAGATTTCGGTTTCAGGTAAGTATCCGCTGCTGCCGCTTTAACTTCAGTCAGAGTTACCGGAGACAGGTAAACGTTCGCATCGCTGCCCTGGCCGTTAACAGAAACAGTACAGGATACATCGGTAACTTTACCGAAGAAATTAACCTGGCCGCCGCCAACATTGGTATCAGCTGCATGGGCAGCAGTCATGCCAAAAAACGCGGTTGCCATTGCTGCAGAGAGAAGAACCTTTTTCATTGCCATTTCCTTGTCAGAGTGAATTACGAATCAATGAGCACACTGTGAATTCGCATAGAACCAGAAACATCAGGCGATGCTGATTTATGCCACTGCTAATAGAATCTTCGACTGACCGGGAGCCGCAATATTTAAGGCGTCAGGTAACGAACTTAAAAATATAAGTTCGCTGGTGCTATCGGCGTCAAAGAATGCTATTTATTCGCCGACAAATATACATTTGTTCACGTTTCATTAAGTTATATAACAGATAATCGATAACTATTAATAAATGCTTATTGATAGATCAAAACGGGGTGATGGATGTTTACAGCGCGGAAAGCCTAACGCCAGGGCATGAGAGAAATGGCCGTCTCAGCATGCCGAAACGGCCGCCAGAGGGCTATTGCGAATCGTCCGAATCCGCCCCAACGGCGGCTAAAAACCGCCCAACTAATTCATACAACGAATGGTAACCGCGTAAATGAGGCGCATTCTACATTCTGATCGCAGGCAGTCCGCGTGATACTCCCATCAAAAAATAATCACTAATCCATTGTTTTTAAATTAAAAAATAGAGAAACGTTCATATCTCCGTCATCAAACCGCCATAAAAATGTGATCTAAATCGCACTTTTTGCCACGCGCGTTATAGTTAGCAGACTTATTATAAGCCCATCGAAAGCAAACACGCTTTCCACCATAAAAGTTAAAAGGACAAACACCATGAAAAACGTAAAATTACTCGCCGCTGCCGGTATGCTCTCCCTGGTCTCTTTCGCTAGCTTCGCTCATCCGGTGAGCGTAACAGCAGACACCCTGGACAGCGCAGAAGCGAAAATCGCGACCATTGCGAAAGAACAAGGCGCTTCCTACCACATCACTGAAGCGTACACCGGCAACCAGGTCCATATGACCGCCGAGCTCTCTAAATAAGCGAATGGTTGCAGAGGGAGCTGCCGGACAGGCCGCCTGCGGGCGGCTGGTCTGGCTCCCGCCGCCCACCCCGCACACAGCAATGTCGAGCCCCGTTATGGGGCTTTTTTCGTTTTTGCCCCCGCCGCCTGACGCGCCAGCGCGCGCTGAATAGACAACACGCTCGCCAGCACCACGATCAGCCCGACCAACGCCATCCCCTGGATCTTTTGGCCAAGGAAAATCCACCCCAACACCACGGCGGTCACCGGGCTCAGCAGGCTCATTGCCGATACCGCCACCGGCGAGAGGCGGCCAATCCCCCGGAACCACAGGCCATAGGCCAGCATCGCGCCCGCCACGCACAGCCACAGATAGCCGGCCACCTGCAGCGCTGTCACCTGTTGTAAAGGGGGATCAACGATCAGCGCCACGGGCGCCAGCACCACCCCGCCGATCGCCAGCTGCCAGCCGGTTAACGCGACGATCGGCAGGGAGAGCGCCCAGCGGCGGGAGAGCCAGGTGCCCAGCGCCATACTGATCGCCCCGAGAAACGCCGCGCCGATGCCCAGCGGGTCGAGGACGGTGCGCGGCGACAGCAGCAGCATGGCCATACCGAGTATGCCGGCGAGGGCTGAGAATACCGCCAGCCAGGGCGAGCGCTGCCGGTCTACGCACCAGGCGAGAATCATCACCAGCAGCGGCTGGATCGCGCCAATCACTGCCGCCAGACCGCCGGGTAAGCGATAGGCGGCGATAAACAGCAGCGCCTGAAATGCGCCGATATTTAAGATGCCGGTAACGATAAGCTTTAGCCATTCGCCGCGCTGTGGAAAGCGGCGGCTCCAGATCAGCAGGGCGATGCCTGCCGGCAAAACCCTCAGAAGGGCGGCGATAAACGGCCGGTCGGGGGGAAGAAACTGGGAGGTGACGATGTAGGTCGTCCCCCAGATAGCGGGCGCCAGCGCCGTGAGCAGCAGGTCGAGCATCAGACTACGCGAGAGAAAAGCCATGATTTTATCTTCACTTCAAGTTAAATTGGTGCCGCAAGTATGTACACGCAATTATCTTGATATCAAGACAAGTGAGCACTTATGGACAAATCACCGCCGATCGACGCCGTTGATCGGATCCTCGCCCAGTGGCAGCGCGAGCGGCCGGACCTCGACTGCAGCCCAATGGGGCCAATTGGCCGTCTGAAACGATGCGCCATGCTGCTGGAGCCGCAGGTGGAAGTGGCTTTTACACGCCATGAGCTGGTGCGCTGGGAGTTTGACATGCTGGCGACGCTGCGCCGCGCCGGGGCGCCGTTTATTCTTTCGCCTACCCAGCTCTTCTCCACGCTGATGATCACCTCCGGCACCATGACTCATCGCCTGAAGGCATTGGAGAAACGCGGATTTATTACCCGCCTGCCCAATCCGGAAGACGCTCGCAGTATGCTGGTCGCCCTGACGCCCGCCGGACGTGAACGCATCGATGAAGCGGTGGAGACCCATGTCGATAATGAACGGCAGCTGCTGGCGGGGCTCAGCGATGGCGAGCGCCAGCAGCTGGATCAGGCGCTGCGGGTATTGATGCGCCTGCTGGAGAGCCGTTAACAGCCGGCGGCGATAAAGTCGCCGTTAGCGCTGATCGGCACCACGGTGAAAAACAATCCCGCGGCAAAGAGGATCAGCGCCAGCCCGCCGAGGATCTTCACCAGCGGCACCAGCCAGGGCCGCGGACGGCTGGTCGCCGTCAGCCGGGTGACAGTACGGTGACGGGCATAGTGCACCGCCAGCGACAGACCAAGGATCGACAGTGCGGTGCCCAGCGCCATGGTCATCACTGCGGCGATGCCCCAGCTGACGATCCCCAGCGCGTTGGCGAACAGCAGGATCATAATCGCTCCGCTGCAGGGCCGGGCGCCGATGGCCAGCACCACGCCCAGGCGTGTCTTCCAGTCGGCGCCCTGCAGGTCGTGTCCCACGCCGTGGTGCCCGCAGCCGCACGAGGCATCATGCTGATGCGCCGGCCTCAGGGCGCGTATTCTCCTTTTACCCGGCAGCAGGCTCTGCAGCGCACGACAGATAACGTAAACCCCAAAGGCGGCGATGGTCAGGGCGCTGATCTTCTCGACGTACCAGCGGCTGGCGCTGAGATCGCCAGCGGACAGATTCAGCCCCACCGCGAGAATAAAGACAAACAGGATGGCGCTGACGCCCTGCAGCAGGCTACCGAGAAAAGGCACCACCCGCGCC
Organism: Klebsiella sp. JB_Kp031; assembly: GCF_040064295.1. Classification (NCBI taxonomy): domain Bacteria; kingdom Pseudomonadati; phylum Pseudomonadota; class Gammaproteobacteria; order Enterobacterales; family Enterobacteriaceae; genus Klebsiella; species Klebsiella sp. JB_Kp031. The sequence continues at coordinate 232,251 of NZ_JBEAJW010000041.1, read as the reverse complement.
GCGGTCAGGCTCTCCTGGTTGGTGCTCAGGTAAGTGGTGACGATAAACTTGCCGTGGCCCGGTCCGATAGCGTGCAGCACGCCGTAGAGAAAAGCGCCCACCAGCAGCCAGACGCCGCCGCTGTACTGATGGTTGTTCAGCAGCAGAAGGTACATCACCAGATAGCGATGCAAGGTAATTTGCGTGGCAAGGCACCACTGGAGGAAGTCGCTCCAGTGGCTGTGCAAGGTGATGCCGGCGGCCAGCAGAAAAAGGCCGCCGCTCCCGACGGCCAGCAGGCGCCAGTCGCGTTGCGCAAACGGAGTATTCATCAATATGCCATGGTGCAAAGACGTAAACCGCCGGACGCCCCTCTCACCTCCGGCGAGCGGTGTACCGGCCCTCCCGGCCAGGGTGAGCGGTACGCCTTCCCTGACCGTTTGGGATAACATTAGCCTGGAGCGCCGCCGACGGCAAAGCGGGATTAGTTGTTATTCACCACGATAATGACCCGGCTCTTGATTGTTCCGGTACGGATATTCTCACCATATTTCATGGGCTTGATGTTGAGAATGATGGGATTTTTCCCCTGGGTGGCGGCCTGAGGCGATTCGTACAGGTAGCCATTGTCATACTGGAGATCCGCGCCGTTGGCATCCTGAATACGGAATCCAACCTCACCAGCCCCGGTCGCGGACGACTCTTCATCGTTAGCTAACACCAGGCCGTTTTTCAGAAGCGATGCGCTCCGGAAGGTGTACTCAATTTTGCCCGGCGTCAGCTGCAGCATACCGGAGTCCCCCTGCCGGCAATCGATATAGATCATCTCCGGGCGGTAATCTACGGTCCCCTGTTTAATATCGATGAAATTATAATCACCCATATTAATTTCCGTCGTCGGGTTATCAAAGCCACAGGTCATCACGTTGATCTGCAGAATAATATGGAAAATATAGGTGATGGGGATGTCAGTGCACGTTTTGTCCTTGTTCTGACAGTACCTCAGATTAAGCTTATAACTTACCGTAAACGGCTGTCCAGGAGTGATCACCGGCCTGCCCGCGACCTCGCCCTGACTGATGGCATAGTCAATCGAGGCGGTATCGGTGAAAATATCCGACAATTTATAGTGGGCATTGGTGGTAAAATCTTTGCCAGACAAATTATGCGGCGACAGGTCGAATTTAATTTTATATTTTTCATTACCCACCAGAAAATTATACTCGGTGCTGTGCTGCGCTTCGCCCGTCAGGGTAATAACGACATTCTCTAATGACTGACAAACAAACAGCCAGTCATCATTGGGAAAGGTGCCCTCGCGTAACGCCTGTGTGCCGGAGAGGGTCACGGGTTTGAAAATATAGATACCGTAACCTTCGATCCCTTTCTGGATATAACTGGTGTTCAGGTCGCAATTCCCTGCCCAGGCGCCAAAAGTGCTGAAGGTGAACAGCAGAAACAGTAGCCATTTCATCGTCATAGTCCTTTACCGGCAGACGTAGGTCTGCGCTTCATCAATGTTTTGCTTAAAGGTGATCGTGCAGTACTGATTTTTTGCTTTATCGACAGCCACTTTCAGCGTCGACGGAATCGTATCCGTGCGGATATATAATAAGCTGCCCTGCCCCACGACCCCGACGTTGTGCCCGAGGTTATCCTCGATTTCATAACCAAACGGCAGCGGCTCGCCCGCGGCTTGTCGGGCATGAATCAACCACGGCTTACGCTGGTCGGTATCAAAGTGGCTGACCACCACAGCCCCCCGATACGGGGCCACCATTTTCCGATTGCCTTTCAGCTCCGTGGTGCTGTGGGAATCCGACACATCCAGCATCAGCGCGTTTTCACGGAACGGCGTGAGGTTGTCATAGAGCACAATCCCTTTCCCGTTAGTGGTGCGATATTTCTGCCCATTCACCCGAGCCCCCTCCAGGCCCGGCGCCTGCAAAATCGCGAAGGTATCTGATAATCGATTCGCCAGATTGATGCCCCCGGACCAGAGCACCACGCCACCGGAGAGACTCCCGCTGGCCTGCGTGTAGTTTGACGACTGGCTATAGCTGCCGCTCAGGGTCGCCAGCGGCGCATTCCAGGTGAGATTCGCCCCCGCGGCGGTTTCATTATTTTGCTGCTGATGGCTGAGGTTAACCCCGTAGCTGAACTGATCGCGGGAGCCGGCAATGCCGTTGAGTCCGGTGTTATTGGAGGCAAAGCCACTATTATCAAAGGTGGTGGAGTTCGACAGATTCAACCGACGGCGCGGCGTGGTCAGATCGTCCCCCCAGCTGAACGGAATAGAGAAATACAGGTTAAACCGCTTATCCTGGTGGTGATAATCGTCATAGGTCTGGCTGGCCGATAGCGTATAGGTCAGCCGCTGCCAGGTGTTTGAGTACCCCAGCTGATAATCTTTATTACTGCCGCTTTTTTCCCAGTAGTCGCGCCACAGGGCGCTCAGGGAGATCGCGCCATAGCCCGCCGGCAGCGCCTGGCTTAAATTGACCGACAGCGAGTTTTTTCTACCGAAATCATATTGATAATAATCGGCAATATCATAGATATCGTTTTCGTCACGGTGATAATGAGTTCTGTTCTTCGCCCACACGTGATCGTTAAAGGTGCGGAAATCCCGGCTCGAATAGCGGTAGGCCGCCAGGCCAAAACGGGTCTGGGTTGGGGTCAGGAATTTACTGTAGGCCACCTGATAGCTTTGACCATCGTAGGTGCCATCATCCTGTTCGCTATGCGACTGAGTGGCGTCGACAGAGATCGCGCCGAGCCAGGTATTCCAGCCCGTCCCGAGGGTAAAAGCCGAATAGTGATTGGACAGCATCGAACCGCCGTACAGCGTGAGCAGATTATTCACACCATACTGATAGGTCCCCTGAATAAAATCAGCCTGCCGATCGGCCCCCTCAATATGGCTGCGTCCGGCAGCAAGATCGTATTTCGAGACGCCAGCCTGCAGCATATTGGGTACAGAAGAAAAGGGCACCAGATAGCGGGTGACCGTCCCGTCCGCTTCCTTGATGCTCACGTCAAGGTCGGCCCCGCCGCCGGCCATCTGTAAATCAGCAATCGCAAAGGGACCGGGCGGCACCTCTTTCTGATAAATGACGAAACCATTTTGCTCAATGGTCACCAGGGCATTGCTTTGCGCAATCCCCTGGACTATCGGCGTAAAGTTGCGCCTGGAGTTGGGCAACATCTGCATGTCGCGATATAAGCGCACCCCGCGAAAACGCACGGTGTCGAAAATATCCCCTGACGTGTACATATCCCCGGCGCGAAACGTACTTTCTATCTCGCCGAAGCCTCGTTCCAGATAGAGCGTGTTACTCTTCCATTCACCCGAACCAGAATCATTATTGTTATAGCTGGCGTCAGAGTGCAGTTGCCATCCCAATAGATTTAAGCCGCTGGTAAAGCGGGCAAAGCTGCTTTTGTTATTCCCGGCGCTTTTATAATCGCTGTAATACTGACTGGCATAATAGGACGTGTAGAAGGCGTTCACCCCGCGGTCCCAGCTTTCCGGGGAAGCATAGCCCTCCTCCAGTTCATCAACAAACGCCTGCGGAACGCTGAGCTCGAGGGTCAGGGTGGAGATATCAAAATGGTATTTTCCACCCTGCACCGCCTGGCGCAACGTGATGCATTGCGCCTGAGCCTTTTTGTTCAGTCCCTCGGTCTTAATACCGAGCTGCTGCAGCTGGGATAATGACAGGCAGCTTTCCCCTGGCTGCTCCTTCACCGTCAGGTCATACTTCCCACGCCACTTATTATTGACATATACATCCAGGTTATATTCGCCCGCAACCAGTGCGTCATCTGTAAACTGATAGTGACTGTCTTTGACCCCTTTCATTCCTCCGAACATAAAGTTGGTATCAAAGGTCTCTTCTGCTGCCAGGGCTTCAGCAAATAATGATGCAATAATCGCCAGGGCCAGTGATGTCATCCTTAACATAACCACCTCTTTTTATTTTACGCTGATGCTATCACTAATATAATTTCCGTAATCATCAATAAGAGTTATTTTGTACTGTCTGGCGACACTGCCGCCGAGGGTGATAATTTGCTGAGAAAATGGTGCCAGCATAATGGCTTTACTGTTTCCCTTAACGTTATTTGTTTTAATTTCGGGAATAGTGATCCAGTTAGCACTGTTATTTTGTAGGAACAAGTTTTTGCCTTTTTGCTGCAGGACTAAATGATGAAAACTGGCCTGCGTAACGCCAGTGACACCTTCCGGGCGATAAAACAGCTTGATCCGGTTTTGTATTGCAAACTTCACCACATTTTTACTATCATTCACGCTGGCATTGGGTGGGATATCGAGGACATTGAGATAAAATAAACTTTCCTGGTTTCGCGGTAACGTATTGGCTAATGCTTTAATTTTAAGCTGCTGGCCGGTATTGGCTCTGACGCGCACCACCGGCGGGGAGATAAGAAAAGGAACACGAATGTTCTCCGGAGCAATGGATGTATTACCGTCGTCGATCCACGCCTGAACCAGGGCGCCGCGATCGCCGCGATTCATTAACTGTACCATCACCTCATTTTTAGCGGCCGGATAAATAACACGCGTTCCATAGATCACAATACCCGCCTGCGCAGGGATGATGAAAAATGTCAGTAGCAGCAGAATGAATCCTTTCATCTCTTTCACTCCATGTAAACAGAGACCCGGCGAACGCTCTGCGTTACGCCGGGTTACCACATCACTCGGTTACCACGGTCAGCGTAACGGTCGACTCTACATCGCCCTGGGTGACGGAAGAACCCTGAGCCACCAGCGCATACTGTGCTGAAAAATCAATGGTATAAACACCATTTTCATCGGGTTCGCCATTGAGCGAGATCAGCGAGTCGGCGTTCAGTTCGGCGTTATTTGCCGTCACCACAAAGCCGACGCCGGATGCGCCGCCCGTTACGGTATTTTTCGTAATGTTCGGGTAAGTCGTATCAAACTGGTTACGCGCCAGGCTTATTTTTGGCGGCTTACCGGTACATTTTAATTTTAATGGCACCGTGGTGCTGTTTTTAATACCGGTATAGGTGGCGCCGGCACTCAGGCCGGCAAGACTTTCCTGCCCCACCTGGTTCATCGTAATGGTCGTAGAGTTATTCCCGTCAAGAAATTGACATGTTGTACCCACAACGCGCCCGGTGATAATAACCTCGCCCTGGTCAGTTTCCGCAAAAGCGCCGGCGCTCATAAATACCGTAGACAGTACTGCTGCAGCAATAGTTAAACGCTTCATAAAATAGTTCCTTTTATTTATTTATCCACTTAGCTTGTGAGATGAGAAAAAACTCATGAGGTGAATATTGCACGCAATTAAAACACCGACAATATGTGCATTTAATTAACTTGATAAATATCAAGACAATTAATCCCTTCAGTTTATACCTGATACGAAAATCATGATACTAATATCGTATTATGGATTGCTAATTTAAGAATGAATTCGTCAACAAACTTGTCTAATAAAAAACAAACTTGCTGCCAGCGGCGATGCATTTCGTGCTATTCCCTGCTGAAATATATGATAATTCTATCGATTAATGCTAATAATTTATTGTATTTATCAAACCTAAGGCCACCCCCATGAAAAGATGCTTACTCGCCCTGGTGTGCGTCGCGCTGCTGACGCCCTCGCTTTCGGCGCAGGCGACCTGGCGCAGCGACCAGCGCCAGGACGCTCGCGATATCCGCCAGGATAGCCGCGAGCAGGGCCGTGAAACCAAGCAAGAGTGCGTCAGAAATAATAATCAAAGCAACGCCAGCTGCCGTCACGATAAGCGGGAAAACCGCCGCGAAGGTCGTCAGGAAGCCCGCGACGAAAAATGGTAAGTCAGCCTGCTCCGGTGGATATCAGATCGCGGACTTCTGCCACCGGAGCCTTTAACACCGCCTGCGACACCGGACCGTCGCGTCTGTCCCCTACCTGCTCTTTATTCTTAACTCGCCGCAGAATATTACCCACACCAGTCTGCAGCCTATGCCTCTCTTATACCCACCGCCTGATATCACCGCTTCCGCCGATTACCGCCCACGCTCCCACAGCACCATTAAGATTAAGCTCAACCCGTTAAATAAGACCTAAAGTGCCCTCACAGAGACAATGGCTATTATCCCCAGGCTTTTTGCAGTATGGTTTAATCTCTGTTGTAGTTTTGCAGTGAATGCTATCCAGACGGTTCAAGGTTGTATTCTGTCTGAGAAATTACTCATGCCATTCCCGTCGCTGAGATACGGGAGGCCGGCTGGCTGACGCCGTGCCGCCCCGACAGCCGGGAAATAAATCATGACGGCATTGATGGCCGCCTTGCCGTGGCCGGAAGCCAGTGCCTTCATCATCAAGCGGGCATCATCAAGAGGATCAGGGATGTACAGGACGTGGAAACCTCCAGGAAAGATTCGCCAGTTCAACCAGCTAACCCTTTCTTTACCCTTCAGCATACGGCGTCTTATCGCTGGGGATGGCGATAGCCCATGATACCGCATGCTCCCGTAGCAAATAAAAACGTTATCAGCACGCTGTTAAAAAATAAAAAGGCAGTCGCATTTAACAATGACCTGACGCAGGCCTGTAAAGCGTAATATTTGCCTGCCATAAAAGGGAACACTATGACGAATAACGCCGAGATAAAAAAAAGGAACTTCCTGACTCAGAATGAAATCGAGTCGCTACTTAAAGCCGCCGATAGCGGTCCCTATGCCGCACGTAATTATTGCCTGACGCTGCTGTGCTTCATCCATGGTCTGCGCGCCAGCGAGATCTGTCGCCTGAGAATATCCGATATCGACCTTGCTTCCCGCTGCGTTTATATCCATCGGCTAAAAAAGGGGTTTTCGACCACCCACCCTTTGCTGAATAAAGAGATCCACGCCCTAAAGCGCTGGCTGGCCATTCGCAACACCTGGCCGCAGGCCGCCAGCGAGTGGCTATTTCTCTCCCGCAAAGGCAATCCCCTTTCCCGCCAGCAGTTTTATCAAATTATCGCCTCCTCTGGCGACCAGGCGGGATTGCCGCTGGAGATCCACCCGCACATGCTGCGCCACTCCTGTGGCTTTGCGCTGGCCAATATGGGTATCGATACCCGTCTGATCCAGGACTATCTCGGACACCGCAATATTCGCCATACCGTCTGGTATACCGCCAGCAATGCGGGACGCTTCTATGGTATCTGGGACAATACGCGCGACAAACAGCGCCTGTCGCTGCTTCAGTAAGCCTGACGCCACGGATGGCGTTGTACCGCGTTGCGGGGAAATTAAATAGCAATAAATTAACCCTCAGTTAATTATGATTACTGTTCCCGCAAGTTCTTATTTAATCCTGCGGTCTCATCGTTAAATTGACCCTGTATTAATTCCGGTTTTGCCGTGATTCTTTATTGTTGGCTAAAAATCCATCCCGCTATTTTTTTAAAATCTACCGAGTGAAAAATCCCTTTTATTTTATGCACATGCTATAAAACCCGAGCAGATCTATTGTGACCTTGCTTAAAATCTCTAAAATTAAGAATTATCGCCAGGCGATATTTTGACTGGCTGTAAATATAATATGCTATCTATACGTGGTTAATCGCCTTCACCTTGTACCGTTCTTACATTACGGATCTTTTCCGTCATGGCGTATGGTTTCGCCATGACGACCCCTCACCTCTTTTTCAGGAGTAATTATTGTGAACCGACGTCGTTTTCTTACCGCCAAAGAAGTTCAGGCTATGATGCAGGCCGCGCGTCAGGGCGCCACCGGCGAGCGGGACTACTGCCTCATCCTTCTCGCCTTTCGCCACGGGATGCGCATCAGCGAACTGCTGGATCTGCACTATCACGATCTGGATCTACGGGAAGGCCGGGTCAATGTGCGGCGGTTGAAGAACGGTTTTTCAACTATTCACCCGCTGCGCTTTGATGAACGTGAGGCCATTGAGCGCTGGAGTCAGGTCCGCGCCGGCTGGAAAGCGGCGGCCAAAACCGACGCGCTTTTTATCTCCCGTCGCGGGACCCCGCTCTCACGCCAGCAGGCGTATCGTATTATTCGCTCCGCCGGGGAAAAGGCGGGTACCGTGACGCAGACCCACCCCCATATGCTGCGTCACGCCTGCGGCTACGAACTGGCGGAAAGAGGTACAGATACCCGTTTGATCCAGGATTACCTCGGTCATCGTAATATTCGACACACGGTACGCTACACCGCCAGCAATGCGGCGCGTTTCGCTGGAATATGGGAAAGAAATAATCTTATTGGAGAAAGCATTGCAGAATCGGGAGTTGATACAACTGATTGAATTTAATTAAAAAAATAAACCGTGAACAGGTCAATTGGGGCCAAACTGTTTATATCATAAAAATGTTTTGACATATTTTGCAACTCACCACGCCATATTTCTGCAGAAAAATTATTAACTACATGTTTTTAATATATTTTTAAAGCGTCAATTACGCACTTTTCCCCACCCTGCCCTCCCGTTGCATTGGCGCGCCTTCGCCAGCGGTATCTCTCTTCCTTTCGCACTCTCGCTAACATCACCAGATTAAATAACCAATAAAACCACATTAAACAGATTTTAATACCGTAAAACAGGCAAGATTAAACAACGAACAGATCGTTTATCTCAACGAGTCAAAATGGCCCCAATTGTCTCATCGGTTGGGCGAAAACTGTGCAGAGCCGGCAGCCAGACCACTCGGCTGAAATCTGAAATGCCTGGAAGGCACAACGGCTGCCAATCCGGTTCGTTATTTCGACATCGTTCAAAGGAAAACAGTATGAAAATCAAAACACTGGCAATGATTGTTGTGTCAGCTCTGTCTCTGAGCTCCGCGGCGGCCCTGGCCGATACCACCACGGTTAACGGCGGGACCGTCCATTTTAAAGGGGAAGTCGTTAACGCGGCCTGTGCGGTGGATGCCGGCTCTATCGATCAAACCGTCCAGTTGGGCCAGGTGCGTTCCGCGAAGCTGGCCACGGCGGGGAGCACCAGTTCGTCCGTTGGTTTCAACATTCAGCTGGATGATTGCGACACCACGGTAGCAACCAAAGCGTCCGTCGCCTTCGCCGGTACGGCCATCGACAGCAGCAATACCACCGTTCTGGCGCTGCAAAACTCTGCCGCCGGCAGCGCGACCAACGTCGGCGTGCAGATCCTCGACAACACCGGCACGCCGCTGGCGCTGGACGGCGCCACCTTCAGCGCAGCCACCACGCTGAATGACGGCACCAACATCATTCCGTTCCAGGCACGTTACTACGCCACTGGCGCCGCGACCGCCGGTATCGCGAACGCTGACGCCACCTTCAAAGTGCAGTACGAGTAAGGCAAACATCAGGCAAGGAAGCCATCCGGGCCAGGAGGGCCCGCGCTTAATTTTGCAACCGGGGTGAAACGATGCAGGGAATGAAATCGGGTCTGCTACTGCTGCTGCCTCCGCTGGCGCTGGCCGGTAATCAGTGGAACGTCACGCTGCCGGGGGGCAGCATGCGCTTTCAGGGCCTGATCATGGCCAGTTCCTGCCGCGTCGAAGCCGGCGATCGGCAGATGACGGTCAATCTGGGACAGATCAGCAGTAACCGATTTCACGACGTGGGCGAAGACAGCAACCCGATCCCTTTCACGATTCATTTACAGGATTGCAGTACGGCAGTCAGCCAGCATGTCGGGGTGGCATTTCACGGCGTGGCTGACGGCAAAAACCCCGACGTGCTGTCGGTGGGTGAAGGCCCGGGGATCGCCAGCGGGATCGGCATCGCGCTGTTCGACAGTCACGGCCAGCAGCTGCCTCTCAATCGTCCACCGGATCGCTGGGTGCCGCTCTACCGCGGACCGACGACGCTAAATTTCGTCGCCAAATATCGGGCGACCGGACGCCAGGTCACCGGCGGCGCGGCCAACGCCCAGGCCTGGTTCTCATTAACCTATCAGTAATCAACCCGCAGACCAGCAGGACAACACCGTGAGCAGACAAGGAGATAATGTGAGAAAAACAGCAACGACGATACGCGGCATACTGACGGGATGTGTGCTTTTCGCCGCCGGCGCGTTGAGCGCCAGCGCGCACGCGGGCGTCGCGCTGGGCGCGACCCGGGTCATCTACCCGGCGGGTCAGAAACAGGTCCAGCTGGCGGTGACCAATAACGACGACAACAGCACCTGGCTTATTCAGTCATGGGTGGAAAATGCTGATGGGCAGCGAGACGGCCGGTTTGTTATCACTCCCCCGCTGTTTGCCATGCAGGGCAAAAAAGAGAACACCCTGCGTATTATCGATGCGACCAATAACCAGCTGCCGCAGGATCGGGAAAGCCTGTTCTGGATGAACGTGAAGGCTATTCCCTCAATGGATAAATCGAAGCTCAGCGACAACACCCTCCAGTTGGCGATTATCAGCCGCATCAAGCTCTACTACCGACCGGCAAAACTGACCCTGCCCCCGGATCAGGCGGCGGACAAGCTGACCTTTAGCCGCAACGGATCGTCGCTAACGCTGACGAATCCTACACCCTATTACCTGACGGTGACCGAACTGAACGCCGGAACGCGCATTCTGGAAAACGCCCTGGTGCCGCCGATGGGTAAAACCAGCGTCAAGCTGCCTGCGGATGCCGGCAACACCATCACCTATCGCACCATTAACGATTACGGCGCGCTGACGCCGAAAATGAATGGCGTACTGCGTTAAATCTGGTGTGCCCCGCCGCGCGGGCCACGCTGCGCATGACCAGAAGCACTGACAGCCGGGCAACGTCGGACCGGAGGGATTATGTCACATCGAAAATATGGACTGGACCATGGGGGTCGCCGAAGCGCCCGGCGCCTGATTACGCCGGCGCTGACGCTGTGGCTCTGCTCACAGCCGTTCGCCGCGCAGGCGGACCTCTATTTTAACCCCCGCTTTTTAGCTGACGATCCGGCGGCGGTGGCAGACCTGTCGGGATTTGAAAAAGGCCAGGAGGTCCCGCCGGGCACCTATCGCGTCGATATTTATCTCAATAACGGCTATATGACCACCCGGGACGTCACTTTCCAGGCCGATGCGCAGGGCCATGGCCTGTCGCCCTGCCTGACCCGCGGCCAGCTGGCGAGCATGGGGGTGGATACCGGACGGGTGACGGGCATGGCGGCCCTGGACAGTACAGCCTGCGTGCCGCTAACGACGCTCATCAGCGAAGCCACCACCCGCTTCGATGTCGGCCAACAGCGCCTGTATCTCACCGTACCCCAGGCGTTTATGGGCAGCCACGCCCGCGGGTATATCCCGCCGGAGCTATGGGATAACGGCATCACCGCCGGGCTGATTAACTATAACTTCACCGGTAATAACGTCCATAACACCACCGGGGGCAACAGCCGTTACGCCTATCTGAATCTGCAGAGCGGCCTGAATTTCGGCGCCTGGCGCCTGCGCGATAACAGCACCTGGAGTTACAGCAGCGGCGGCAGCGCGTCATCCAATGAGAACCGCTGGCAGCATGTCAACAGCTGGCTTGAGCGGGACATCATTTCCCTGCGCTCGCGGCTTACCCTCGGGGATAGCTTCACCAACGGCGATGTCTTCGACGGGATCAACTTCCGCGGCGCGCAGCTGGCCTCGGATGACAATATGCTGCCGGACAGCCAGAAAGGCTTCGCGCCGGTGATCCACGGGATCGCCCGCGGCACCGCGCAGGTGTCAGTCAAACAAAACGGCTACGAAATCTACCAGAGCACGGTGCCGCCGGGGCCGTTTACCATCGACGATCTCTACGCCGCGGGCAACGGCGGCGATCTGCAGGTCACCATTAAAGAAGCGGATGGCACCCGCCAGGTCTTCAGCGTGCCCTGGTCAACGGTGCCGGTGCTGCAGCGCGAAGGCCATACCCGCTTCGCCCTCACCGCCGGGGAGTACCGCAGCGGCAACAGCCAGCAGGAAACGCCCGATTTTTTCCAGAGCACGGCCATGCATGGCCTGCCGGCCGGCTGGACCCTGTACGGCGGCACCCAGCTGGCGGACCGCTATCGCGCCTTTAACCTCGGGGTGGGGAAAAACATGGGCTATTTCGGCGCCTTATCGCTGGATATCACCCAGGCCAACGCCACCCTGCCTGACGACAGCGAGCATCAGGGACAGTCGGTGCGTTTTCTCTATAACAAGTCACTGGATGAGACCGGCACCAACCTGCAGCTGGTGGGCTACCGCTACTCCACCCGCGGCTACTATAACTTTGCCGATACCACCTACCGCCGGATGAGCGGCTACAGCGTGGAAACCCAGGACGGGATTATCCAGGTGAAACCCAAATTTACCGACTACTACAATCTGGCTTACAGCAAGCGCGGTAAGGTGCAGCTGAGCGTGACCCAACAGCTGGGGCGCACCGCCACCCTCTATCTGAGCGGCAGCCACCAGACCTACTGGGGCACCGACGATGCCGATGAGCAACTGCAGGCCGGCCTCAACGCCGCCGTAGACGATATCAACTGGTCGCTAAGCTACAGCCTGACGAAAAATGCCTGGCAGCAGGGGCGCGATCAGATGCTGGCGGTCAACGTCAATATCCCCTTCAGCCACTGGCTGCGTTCCGATAGCCGTTCGGTCTGGCGGCACGCCAGCGCCAGCTACAGCCTGTCGCACGATCTCAATGGCCGCATGACCAATCTGGCGGGCCTGTACGGCACCCTGCTGGAAGACAATAACCTCAGCTATAGCGTGCAGACCGGCTATGCGGGCGGCGGCAACGGCGACAGCGGGAGCACCGGCTATACCGCGCTCAACTACCGCGGCGGCTACGGCAACGCCAACGTCGGCTACAGCCGCAGCGATGGTTTCAAACAGCTCTACTACGGGGTCAGCGGCGGCGTGCTGGCGCACGCCAACGGCATCACCCTGAGCCAGCCGCTGAACGATACCGTAGTGCTGGTGAAAGCCCCCGGCGCCGGCGGCGTGAAGGTAGAAAACCAGACCGGGGTGCGCACCGACTGGCGCGGGTATGCCGTCCTGCCGTATGCCACCGAGTATCGCGAAAACCGGGTCGCGCTGGACACCAATACCCTGGCCGACAATGTCGATCTTGACGATGCAGTGGTCAGCGTGGTGCCTACCCATGGGGCGATCGTCCGCGCCAGCTTTAACGCCCAGGTGGGAATGAAGATTCTGATGACGCTGACCCATCGCGGCAAACCGGTGCCGTTTGGCGCCCTCGCCACCAGCGACAGCAACCAGAGCGGCAGCATCGTCGCGGATAACGGCCAGGTCTACCTGAGCGGGATGCCGCTGGCGGGCAAGGTGCGGGTGAAATGGGGCGATGCCCCGGACGCCCAGTGCGTGGCCGATTATCGTCTGCCGCCGGAGAGCCAGCAGCAGTCGCTCAGCCAGCTGTCCGTCGCGTGTCGCTAAGGAGATGATGATGAGAACACCGCAGTTTCTGCTGAGCGCCCTGCTCGCTCTGTTCGCGCCACTGGCCTTCGCTGCCGACAGCACGATCGCCATCAGCGGCTATGTGCGCGACAACGCTTGCGCGGTGGCCGGAGAGTCGAAGGATTTCACCGTCGATTTGCAGGACAACGCCGCGAAGCAGTTTTACGCCGTCGGGGCGACGACCCCGCCGGTGCCGTTCCGTATCGTGCTATCGCCCTGCGGCACTTCCGTCACCGCGGTGAAGGTCGGCTTCACCGGCGTGGCGGACAGCGTCAATACCAGCCTGTTAAAACTTGACGCCGGCGCCTCGGCGGCGGCGGGAATGGGGGTGGACATTCTCGACCAGCAGCAGTCCCGGCTGCCTGTCAATGCCCCGTCGTCAGCCATCGCCTGGACCACGCTGACGCCGGGCCAGACCAACATCCTGAACTTTTACGCCCGTCTGATGGCCACGCAGGTGCCCGTCACCGCCGGGCATGTCAATGCGACAGCAACATTCACCCTGGAATTTCAGTAAGTGGAGGCTGAAATGAAATGGACCCACGTGGGCTGGCTGCTGGCCGGCCTGTTAACCGCGAGCCCTTCCCTGCGGTCGGCCGACGTCACCCTTACCGTCAACGGGAAGGTGGTGGCCAGACCCTGCACGGTCTCCACCGTCAATGCCACCGTCGAGCTGGGCGATCTCTACACCTTCAGCCTGATTGGCGCAGGCTCGGCATCGGCCTGGCACAGCGTGGCGCTGGATCTCAGCAACTGCCCCGTCGGTACCTCACGGGTGAAGGCCACCTTCAGCGGGACCGCGGACAGCACCGGCTATTACAAAAACCAGGGGACGGCGGGCAATATTCAGCTCGAATTGCAGAGCGAGGATGGCACCACGCTGAACAATGGCAGCAGCCAGTCGGTACAGGTGGATGAGGCCAGCCAGTCCGCCCGCTTCCCGTTGCAGGTCAGGGCCCTGTCGGTCAACGGCGGCGCCACGCAAGGCACCATTCAGGCGGTGATTAACGTGACCTATACCTACGCCTGAGCCAGGAGAGCATCATGATGAAAAAAATTATCCCTTTATTCACCACCCTGCTGCTGTTGGGCTGGTCGATGAACGCCTGGTCCTTCGCCTGCAAAACGGCCACCGGCGCGACGATCCCCATCGGCGGCGGCTCAGCCAACGTCTACGTTAACCTGACCCCGGCGGTCAACGTCGGGCAAAACCTGGTGGTCGACCTCTCCACGCAGATTTTTTGCCATAACGACTATCCGGAAACGATCACTGACTACGTGACCCTGCAGCGCGGATCCGCCTATGGCGGTGTGCTGTCGAGTTTCTCTGGCACCGTGAAATATAACGGCACCTCTTACCCCTTCCCGACCACCACGGAAACGGCGCGGGTGATTTACGATTCCCGGACCGATAAGCCCTGGCCGGCCGTCCTGTATCTGACGCCGGTCAGCACCGCCGGCGGGGTGGCGATCGCCGCAGGATCGTTAATCGCGGTGCTGATCCTGCATCAGACCAACAACTACAATAGCGACTCCTTCCAGTTCATCTGGAATATCTATGCCAATAACGACGTGGTGGTCCCCACCGGCGGCTGCGATGTCTCCGCCCGCGATGTCACCGTCACCCTCCCCGACTACCCGGGCTCCATGGCCGTGCCGCTCACCGTGCACTGCGCGCAGAGCCAACAGCTGGGGTATTACCTCTCCGGCGCCACCGCGGACAGCGCTAACGCGATCTTCACTAACACCGCCTCCGCCTCGCCGGCGCAAGGGATAGGCGTCCAGCTTACCCGCAACGGCAGCGCCGTGCCGGCGAACAGCACTGTCTCACTGGGCACCGTCGGAACCTCGCCGGTCAATCTCGGCCTGACGGCGACCTACGCCCGAACCACAGGCCAGGTCACCGCCGGCAACGTGCAGTCGATCATCGGCATTACCTTTGTCTATCAATGATGACCGAGTACATCCTCTCTCCCTGCTCGCTGGCCGCCCGTGGGTTGAGCCAGCTGATGCACAACGCGGGGAAGCGGCCCGTCGTGCTGCCGGTGGAGGGCGTCTCTCTGCGGGAGCTGGCCGCGGTGAAGCGGATCGTGGTCTTTCTTCCTGACGATCCCCTGTGGATGCTCACCACACTGCGCCAGGCGGCCAGGCTGCTCGACCAGGCATCACGCCCGTTGCCGATGCTGATGCTTAGCCGCAGCCCGGCCATCTGGCTGTGGCGAACGCTGCTTTATCAGGTGAGCCATCCGGATCGTTTGCGCAACGTCCATGCCGCTCCTGCCGACCTCCCCTGCGCGCAATTGATCCATCGGCTGAAGAACGCGCCGCGGCTTGAACGCCTTGCCAGTGAAGCCGCCCTGATCCACCGAAAACGGGCCGCCGGATTAAGTCATGCCGAGCTCAAAGCGCTCCTCGCCCTGCTGCAAGGGCAGACGATAGGCGAGCAGTCGCAACGTCTCGGATTGAGCCAGAAAACGCTCTACGCTCAGCGGCTGGCGGGGGTGAAAAAGCTGGTGGAATATCACCCGCATCTGGCCCCTCGCTTTCCGCACAGGCAGCCGCCTCGTTCATCAGCAAACTCACGGTCGGCGTTTGTACAGGCATGAGGGGAAGCGATGAGTGACTAAAGGCGTGGATTCGCTGGCGAGAGAAAAGCGCACCGGTTTACACCGGTGCCGGTACGTCAGGCGCGAATATCGTCGTATTCACGGGTGTTATCGAATTCATGTTTGGCAAACGGGCAGAGAGGAATAATCTTCCGCTGCTCCTGGCGCATTTTTTCCACCACCTTCGCCACCAGCTGTTTCCCCACCCCCTGGCCTTTCAGGCTGGGATCGACATCGGTATGTTCGATAATGCTGAGGTGTTCGCCGGTGGGAACAAAAACAATCTCCGCGACCTGGTTACCCTGCGCGTCGTTAACATAAAATTTGTTGTGCCCTTCCAGTATTTCCATCTTCTCCTCGCTTATTTATGACGATATTGCAGCGCGCCGCTCGGGCAGGTATCGATCACCTTCACCACCGTCGCGACATCTACTTCATCCGGGATGATCCACGGCTTACGCTTGAGATTGAACAGCTTCGCGCTGCCGCGCACGCAGTTCCCGGAATGCTGACAGATCGCCGTATTAAAGTAGACGTCGATTTTCTCCCCGGTGTAGGCCCGGTAGCCGGCTTCCAGTAATTCCTTATCCATGACATTGCCTCGGTCTTGTTTTATGACTTTCAGGCTAAGCATAGTCCTCCGCTTGACGGCTGACTATGCGCAAGTCGGTAATGGGCGTGAGGAGAGCGATTTGGCGCATCCTCCCCCTCTCCCGGCGCGCAAGGATCCCGCAGTCAACGAACGGTTGACTTTCATTCCCGCAACGAGGCGATTACACTCATGACACACTGGTAAGAGCACTCAGGGATGTTCCATTGAATCATATTGCCACCATAGCCCGCCCAGCGCGGCTACTGCTCGTCTTGCCGCTGACCGGCTGCTCACTCTCACCAGCGATCCCGGTACTGGGCGCCGCATTCCCCGGCTGGTTTTTCTGCTTGTTGGGCGGGGCGTTTTTACTGATCCCCTGCCATATCCTGATTACCCGTAAAGGCTGGCAGCCTCGCTTTTCTCCCCTGGTCTTCAGCTATGTCGCGCTGATGTTCCTGTTCGCCACACTGCTGTGGTTTCTGTTTTTTGTTCACTGATCGCTTATGACTACTTCCCGCACTCCCCTGTTACGCAAGAAATGGCCTCTGCTGGCGCTGGTCCTGGCCGCCATCCTGGCACTGATCCTGGTTATCTGGCAGTTGCAAACGTCGCCAGAGACCAATGACGCCTATGTCTACGCCGATACCATCGATGTGGTGCCCGAGGTCAGCGGGCGCATCGTGGAGATGCCCATTCGCGATAACCAGCGGGTGAAAAAAGGCGATCTGCTGTTCCGCATCGACCCCCGCCCCTATCAGGCGATGCTCGATGATGCGAAAGCGCGGCTGACGACCCTCGACGCGCAGATTATGCTGACCCAGCGCACCATCAAAGCGCAGGAGTATAACGCCCAGTCGGTGGCGGCCGCCGTCGAGCGCGCCAGAGCGCTGGTCAAGCAGACCACCTCCACGCGCATCCGCCTTGAGCCGCTGGTGCCGCAGGGGTTTGCCTCGCAGGAAGATCTCGATCAGGCGCGCACCGCCGAGAAAGCGGCGCGGGCGGAGCTGGAGGCCACGCTGCTGCAGGCCAGACAGGCCTCGGCGGCTGTGACCGGCGTGGATGCCATGGTGGCGCAACGCGCCGGGATCCTGGCGCAAATCGCCCTCGCCGAACTGCATCTGGAATTCACCGAAGTGCGCGCGCCGTTCAACGGCGTGGTGGTGGCGCTGAAAACCACCGTCGGCCAGTACGCTTCGGCGCTGAAGCCAGTCTTCACCCTGCTGGATGACGACCGCTGGTATGTGATCGCTAACTTCCGCGAAACCGACCTGAACAACGTGCACCCTGGGGTGGCGGCGCGCATCACCGTGATGACCAACCACAACCGGACCTTTAACGGGGTGGTGGATTCGGTCGGCTCCGGCGTCCTGCCCGAAGGCGGGAGCGTCATCGAAGGCCTGCCGCTGATCCAGAAAAGCATTAACTGGGTCCACGTCTCGCAGCGCTTCCCGGTGAAAATCGCCGTCAGCGATCCCGATCCGGAACTGTTCCGCATGGGCGCCTCGGCCAGCGCCGTGCTGCAGCCGTAGCCGGGCGACGCGATGTTTCCTCTCGCCCATTTTTTACGCCAGGAACTGCGCGACGCACCGGGACGCGCCAGCTACACGCTGCGCCTGACGCTGAGCTGTGCGGTGCTCATCACCCTGTTCATGACCCTGCAGATCCCCTTTCTGGCCGTCGCGCTGATCGTCGTGTTCTACGTCAGCCAGCCTAACGTGTTGATGATTAAGTTAGTCAGCGTGGTCTTTTTTGTCACCGTCAGCGTGGCGCTCGGCGGCGTGCTGCTGATCATCAAGTGGACCTATGACTACCCGCTGATCCGCCTGGCGGCCTCCGTGGCGCTCTTTTTCTGCGCCATCTATCTAATGCGGGTGCTGGGCAAGCTGGGACTGGCCTTTTTCGTGGTGGCGCTGGCGGTGATTTACGCCCAAACCTTCCCGTCGATGACCAGCCAGAGTGAAATCCTGGTGCGGCTGCTGCTCTGGCTGTGGGTGGCGATTAACACCGCGATCCTCGTCACCCTGCTGGTCAACGCCTGTTTTCAGCAGGCCTTTCCCGGCAACCAGTTTAAGGCGCGTCTGGCGGAGATGCTGCAGGCGGTCGCCAGCCGGCTGGCAGACCCGGACGCTGAAGCGCCACCGACCTTCGGCGAGACCGCCGCGCAGTTCAACCAGCTGCAGTCGCTGTTCGCCCAGGCCAGCCGGGCGACGCCGGAGATCGCCGCCGATCCCCAGGCCTGGCGCTCGCGGCTGGCCGCCACCCTGCGCTGCTACCAGCTGGCGGCGCTGCTGCAAGCGGACGAGGCCGATAGCGACGATCGCCTGCGGCTGTCGCAGGCGGTGCTGCAGCTGAAGAGTGCCCTCAGCGAGGGGCCGTTTGACGGCGCTATTCCTCCCCTGGCGCTCAGCGGCCGCGGCGTCAATCGCGCCGTTCTGCAGGAGATGGTAGCCCTTCTGCAGCGGCTGGCCCTGGGTGAGCCCGTTGCTCTGCCGCAGGGCGAGGTGGAGAAGCCGCCCCTGCTAGCGCCGGACGCCTGGCGCAACCCGGCGTATCTCCATTTTGCGCTCAAGACCCTGCTGGCGACGCTAATCTGCTATGTCTTCTATACCGCTGCCGACTGGCAGGGACTGCATACCATTATGCTGAGCTGCGTGATCGTCGCCCAGCCCGGGCTGGGCGCCACGATGCAAAAGACGTGGCTGCGCATCGGCGGCGCGCTGTTCGCCACTCTGCTGGCGCTGCTGTTAATCGTTTTTGTCCAGCCCTGGACCGACTCGCTGTCGGGGCTGC
Organism: Klebsiella sp. JB_Kp031; assembly: GCF_040064295.1. Classification (NCBI taxonomy): domain Bacteria; kingdom Pseudomonadati; phylum Pseudomonadota; class Gammaproteobacteria; order Enterobacterales; family Enterobacteriaceae; genus Klebsiella; species Klebsiella sp. JB_Kp031. Next base: position 212,870 of record NZ_JBEAJW010000041.1, on the reverse strand, counting down.
TGGCGATGTCCCTGCCAGTGCTGGCGCTGGCGGCCTGGATTGCCGCCGGTTCGGAGCGTATCGCCTACGCCGGGATCCAGATTGGCTTCACCTTTGCGCTGGCCTTCCTCAGCTGGTTTGGTCCGCTGACTAACCTCACCGAGCTACGGGACCGGGTGCTGGGTATCCTGCTCGGGGTGCTGGTCTCCTCCATTGTCCATTTATATCTCTGGCCGGACAGCGAAGCGCCGCAGCTGAAATCGCGCCTCGCCGGACTCTATCGCCGGCTGGCGGACTGCCTCGCCGCCCCGCACGATGCGGTGCCGCTGGCCCCTCTGTTTGTCGCCTTCACCGACAGCGAAGCGCTTATCCATCGGGTTCGCGCCGAACCGCTGGGCACGTATGCCCACCCCTGGCCCCAGGCGAAAAACTGGCCGATGCGCGCCACCCTCGCCCGGGCCGAGGAGATCGCCCGCCTCACCGAAGGGTACCGGCTCAACGCCGCGCCGGGAGACCCGACCCTGGCCCGCTGCGCCGAACAGCTGCGGCGCTACGCCGAACGTATCGAACAGGAGGCAACGGCCCCTGCCGAACCGCTGGCCACCGACCTGACTAACCCCTTTGGCCCGGCGCTGGCCGCCGCGCTGGCCACCCTGCCCGACTGGGGCCCGACACCGATAGCGACTGAGCAACAGGCTAAAACGTCATGATGATCCTTCCTTTCTCCGCGCGGCTGCGCGGCACTCTCCTTACCCTGACGCTGACGCTGCTCAACGGCTGCGCGCTGATTCAGGACGAGCCTGCCCAGGTCGCCATCGTCAATCCGCAGCAGGCCCAGCTGGCGCAGGTGATCCACCTGGCGAACAGCAACTGGCCGGCAGCCCGCTGGTGGGAGGCCTACGATGACCCTCAGCTCAATATGCTGATCAACCGGGCGCTGCAGAATTCGCCGACCATGCAAGCCGCCCGGCTGCGCATCTCCCAGTCGCAGTCTACGGTGGAACTCGCCCAGTCGGCGATGGGCCTGCAGGCCACCGCCGTCGCGGCGCAAAACCGCCTGCGGATCACCGACAAATCCTTTAGCTGGCCCTACTCCTACTCCCTGCCGGTGGATAAGAACGGTCCGTGGTATACGCTGAACACCGTTGGCGTCGGGGCGCTGCTGAATATCGATCTCTGGGGAGCCGATCGCGCCCGGGTCGCCGCCGCCATTGGCGAGAAAAACGCCCGGCTGGCGGAGACCGCCGGCATTGAGCTCGACATCGCCAGCAGCGTGGCGCAGCTCTATTTCGCCATGCAGGCGACATTCCAGAAAATCGCGCTGCTGCAGGAGCTGGAGAGCATTGCCCAGTTCTCGGTGGCGGCCCACGAGCACCGGACCCAACGCGGTGTGGAGGATAGTGTGGACGTGGCCAACGCCCAGGCCGAACAGCTCGCCGCCCGCCAGCAGATCATTAGCGCCGAGGGGATGCTGACCCAGTATCGTGAAACCCTGCGGGCGCTGATCGGCGCCGATGCGCAAAGCATGCCGGCGATCCATCCGGTAGCGCTGCCTGCGCTCCAGGAGACGCTGCCGCCGTCGCTCTCTTTCGAGCTGCTGGCCCGCCGCCCGGACCTGCAGGCGCTGCGCGGGTACGTGACCGCCTCCCTGAGCCAGGTCGACGCGGCGAAAGCGGCCTTCTATCCCCATTTTGATATCAAAGCGTTCTGGGGCTATAACGCCCTGAGCGTCGGGGATCTGTTTAAGTCCTCTTTCCAGCAAATCAACCTGCTGCCCGGGCTCTATCTGCCGATCTTCGACGGCGGTCGTCTGAACGCCAATCTGCAGTCGGTGCGCACCGCCAGCAATATTCTGATCAAACAGTACAACCAGGCGGTGCTGGACGCGGTTCGCGATGTCGCCATCAGCTCCAGCCAGCTTAACGACCTGAATCAGCAGCGTGCGCTGCAGCAGCTGAAGGTCACCGCGGCGCAGACCACCACCGACAGCGCTCGCGCCCATTATCAGCGCGGCCTGCTCAGCCGCTACGCCGCCGAAGAGGCCCGACGGGCGGTTCTTGCCCAGCAGTTGTTGCTGCTGGACATTGAGGCCCAGCGGCTGAGCACCGACATTACCCTGATCAAAGCCCTGGGCGGCGGCTACCGCGGCCAGTAACAAAAATGCCTTCCCGGAGGGGAAGGCATTCAAACTGCAGCCAAAGGGCAATCTTCAGGGGTTGCCCGGCGGCGCTGCGCTTGCGCGGGCCTACAGCCAACCGCATAACGGTTTGATATTGCTGCCTTTCGTAGGCCGGGTAAGGCGAAGCCGCCACCCGGCAGAAAGGCGGGCACAATAACCAAACAGGTTTGTCATCAGCAAGAATGCCTTCCCGGATGGGGAAGGCATTTAACAGAAGACGCGGGATTGATGCGCGGCGATTACACCAGGGCGCGCAGCTCTTCGCGCATGTAGGTGGAAAAGAATTCCGGATGCTTAATCACCAGCCGTTCGCCGGCGGCGACCCGTTCAGCCCACTCCGCCACTTTGTCGGTAAACCCGGCGCTCCAGCCCTGCTGCTGACCGCGCTCAGCGACATCGGCCGGGCTGGCTGGCACGCCCAGTTCTTTCAAATATTTGAGAATTCCCTTCGCGGTACTTTCATCCATAGACTGTGGTACTGGCTCAGACGTATTCATACCACCAATGAAATCCAATGCTTTATCAATGACTGCTGGCATAGGTGTGTCCTTATATTAACCACATAGTAAACCTGACTACACTATGGACCGGAAAGCGACGTGATTTCAAAGAACACGCTCACGTTATGGGACATCGCGCATTCAGAAAAGGGGATTTTGCACAGCTGAGGCGGGGGTTGGACAAAAAACAAGCCGGTCCCGGGGGACCGGCCTGCGGATCGCGTCAGGCGTTGCTGACGGATTTTTGCGCGGCGCTGGACTGACTGTTCTCCAGCATCCGGCGGACCGGGACAATCAGCACGGCCAGTACGGCGGCGCAGATCAGCAGCGCGATAGAGCAGCGGGCAAAGAGGTCCGGCAGCAGCGACAGCTGATCGGCCTTCACATGACCGCCAATCAGCCCCGCCGCCAGGTTACCCAGCGCGCTGGCGCAGAACCACAGCCCCATCATCTGGCCGCGCATTCTCTCCGGCGCCAGCAGGGTCATGGTCGCCAGACCAATCGGGCTCAGGCACAGTTCGCCGAGCGTCAGCATCAGGATGCTGCCCACCAGCCACAGCGGCGACACACCGGCCCCGCCGTTGTTCAGGACGTTCTGCGCCGCCAGCATCATCAGGCCAAAGCCCGCCGCCGCGCACAGGATGCCAATGACGAATTTGGTCATACTGCCTGGACGGACGTTTTTGCGCGCCAGCGCTGGCCACGCCCAGCTGAAGACCGGCGCAAGCAGAATGATAAACAAGGCGTTAATCGACTGGAACCAGACCGCGGGGATCTCAAAACCGCCGATCATCCGGTTGGTGTAGTCGTTAGCAAACAGGTTGAAGGAGGTCGGTTTCTGTTCAAACGCGGACCAGAAAAAGGCCGCCGAGACCAGCAAAATAAAGCATACCAGCAGGCGCGCCCGCTCTTTACGGCTCAGGCCGGCGAAGACGAACAGCCAGATGAAATAGAGCGCCACGGAGGCGGCAATCACATAGACCAGCACGCTGGCCACCGCCACCGGGTTAATCACGATCGTGCCCAGGCTAATGAGCGTGACCAGCACCGCCACTCCCAGGGCCAGCGCCAGCAGCCACGCCCCAACGCCATTCTTTTTCGCCACCGGGCTGTTCCAGGTGGAATCGAGGCCAACCTCCGCGTCATAGCGCTTCATCGACGGTACGGCAAAGACACGGAAAATGATCAATGCCACCAGCATCCCGATCCCCCCGATGCCGAAGCCCCAGTGCCAGCCATGGGATTTAATCAGCCAGCCGGAGATTAACGGCGCGATAAACGAGCCGATGTTGATCCCCATGTAGAACAGCGAAAAACCACCGTCGCGGCGCGCGTCGCCTTTTTTATACAGGGTACCGACCATCACCGAGATACAGGTTTTAAACAACCCGGAACCGAGGACGATAAACATCAGGCCGATAAAGAACAGGTCGTTGCCCAGCCATGCCGACAGGGCGATCGACAGGTGCCCGAGGGCGATAAGAATCGAGCCGTACCAGACGGCGCGCTGCTGGCCTAGCCAGTTATCCGCCAGCCAGCCGCCCGGCAGCGCGGCCAGATACATACTGCCGGCAAAAATCCCGACGATCGCCGAGGCGTTCTCCCGCGCCAGCCCCATCCCGCCGTCGTAAACCGTCGCCGCCATAAACAGGATCAGTAAGGGACGGATCCCGTAAAACGAGAAACGCTCCCACATTTCAGTGAAGAAAAGGGAGCCCAGCGGATAAGGATGGCCGAAAAAGGTACGGCTTTCGTTTTTATTAACAGAGGAATGCATAAATTCTCCAGAAAAGGTGCGCCGCAGCGCAAGTTAACCGTATAAAGCGGGCTGACGATTTATAATTTGTTTGTCTTAACATCAGATACGAGCATTTTTAACCATTTGATAACCATGCAGTGGTTTTGTCCAGCCCCTTACCGTTCCTTTTTAGATGAAAAGTCGACAAACATCTAGTTTTATAGATTTAATGTTCGCAAAAACGTAAACGGCGTTGACATTATGCCATTGTGCAGAATACATAATTTTATTTATTAAAAACAGTAAGTTGATTGATTAACAAAGGACAAAAACCGTCGGTGCGGGCAGGGCATATAACGACAGGAAAAGTAAGGGAAACGGGCCGGAGGAGGCAGAAATAGCGCTAAGGGAGAATATTGTTAAGCCATCCAGGTGCTACCCCCGGAGAGCCAACCGTGCGGCAGGATTTACAAGGCTTGCCGGCTGCTATAGCCGGCGCCATTTTGCGCGCTATTTCACACGCTGCCCCGCCCGATCAATGACCCGCTCACCGTCTTCCTTCACGAAGGCGCCTTTTTGCGGCGCCGGCAGGATCTCCAGCACCACCTCTGACGGGCGACAGAGTCGGGTGCCCCGCGGCGTCACCACGATCGGGCGGTTAATCAGGATCGGATGCTGGAGCATAAAGTCGATTAACTGGTCATCTGTAAACCGGTCTTCCGCCAGGCCCAGCGCATCGTAGGGTTCGACGTTTTGCCGCAGCAGCGCCCGCACCGGGATCGCCATCGCGGCGATCAGCTGACGCAGCTCATCGCGCGACGGCGGCGTCTCCAGATAATAGATAATGGTGGGCTCAGCGCCGCTGTTGCGGATCAGCGCCAGGGTATTACGCGAGGTACCGCAGTCAGGGTTATGGTAAATGGTGATGCTCATAGTACGTTCTCATGGCTGGTTGAAAGAGAGACGCAGCGCCAGCGCGGCCAGCGTCACAAGCAGCACCGGCAGGGTCATGATGATGCCGCAGCGGAAATAATAACCCCAACCGATGGTGATGTGCTTCTGCGTCAGCACATGCAGCCAGAGCAGCGTGGCCAGGCTCCCAATCGGCGTGATTTTCGGCCCCAGATCACAGCCGATGACGTTGGCATATATCATGGCCTCTTTGATCGTCCCTGTTGCCGCGCTGCCATCAATCGACAGGGCGCCGACCAGCACGCTGGGCATATTATTCATGATCGAAGAGAGGAAGGCCGACAGGATACCGGTGCCCAGCGTCGCGGCCCACAGCCCGCGCTCCGCCAGCATGTTTAGCACCGTGGTCAGATAATCCGTTAATCCGGCGTTTCGCAGGCCATACACCACCAGATACATCCCCAGCGAGAAGCTCACAATCTGCCATGGGGCGCCGCGCAGCACCTTGCCGGTGTTAATCACTCGCCCGCGCTTCGCGACAGCAAACAGGATCCCCGCTCCCGGCGCCGCGATGGCGCTGACCGGGATCCCCAGCGGGTCAAGAACGAAAAAGCCGACCAGCAACATCAGCAGCACGCCCCAGCCGGTACGGAACGTCGCCGGATCTTTTATCGCCGTGGCCGGCGCTTTCAGTAACGCCATATCCCAGGCGGGTGGGATATCCTTGCGAAAGAACAGGTGCAGCATCGCCAGGGTGGAGAGGATTGCCGCGAGATCGACCGGCACCATCACCGAAGCGTACTCCCTGAAGCCAATGGCAAAGAAATCTGCCGACACGATATTCACTAAATTCGACACCACCAGCGGCAGGCTGGCGGTATCGGCAATAAACCCGGCTGCCATGACAAAGGCCAGCATCGTTCCCTTACTGAACCCCAGCGCCCGCAGCATGGCAATCACGATGGGCGTGAGGATCAGCGCCGCGCCGTCGTTGGCAAACAGCGCCGCCACCGCCGCGCCGAGCAGGATAATCCAGGTAAACAGCAGACGACCCCGCCCTCTTCCCCAGCGGGAAACGTGTAGCGCGGCCCATTCAAAAAAGCCGGACTCGTCGAGCAGCAGGCTGATAATGATCACGGCGATAAACGTGGCGGTGGCATTCCAGACGATATGCCACACCACCGGGATATCGGCTATCTGTACGCCACCGGTGACCAGCGCCAGCGCCGCGCCAAAGGCCGCGCTCCAGCCGATCCCTAAACCCCGCGGCTGCCAGATCACCAGCACCAGGGTCAGGACAAAAATCGCACCTGCCAGCAACATCGTTCCTCCACCAATCACATTCGAAAAATCATATATGATAAGATAAATTTTTTACCGACAACCTGGCCCGTCGGTCAGTCTGCTGATCATCAGCCGCACATCGTCCTGCTGACTTAGCCAGGCCTGCTCAATCACCTGCGCCGCCCAGGCCGGCATCTGCGGAGAGAGGCGATAATGGACCCACTTACCCTGTTTTCGATCCCGCAGCAGCCCACTCTCCCGCAGCATTGCCAGATGGCGGGAGATCTTGGGCTGGGACTGGGCGAGCGCCGTACAGAGATCGCACACGCACAGCTCTCCCCGCGCCTTGAGCAACAGCACGATCCCCAGCCGGGTTTCATCGGCGAGGTTTTTGAACAGTTGCAGGGGTAATAAAGACATGGTTTCTCCTCAAGCGTGACGGACAGCATACGGGACCACGATTAAAGATCAATATACATTCGAAAATACATATATGTTTTTTTCACAGCTGCGATAAATCTCCCTGCAGTTGCAACACGCGCCTCCTGCTCAATAGCACGCAAAAATGCCGCGCTTTCTTTTATCCATCATTGAAATGTGTCAGGCTGAAGATCCCATCGGATTGACAGGGTTTTCAGGATGAGTACGATTTATGTGGTTGTTTTAACGTATATAAAACCGCTCGAAGAGATTGACAACGCGATCCCCGCCCACGTCGAATGGCTCAAAAAATGCTATGCTGACGGCCTCTTTCTCGCCTCCGGCCGCCGTATTCCTCGTACCGGCGGGGTGATTCTGGCGAAATGCGACAGCCGGGAAATTCTGGAATCGCGTCTGGGCCAGGATCCCTTCCAGCAGCTGGGCCTCGCCCATACGGAGATTATTCCCTTTGAGGCCAGCATGGCGTCGCCCGCGCTGCAGTCGCTGTTATAAGCCTGTTCCGGAGGAAAAATGCAGCCATCCTTTCACTGGATTAATGAACCTGCCGAGTGGCACCGCGATGCCGACGGCCTGACGGTGGTCACCGATAAGCATACCGACTTCTGGCGCCATACCTGGTATGGCTTCGAACGCTTCTCCGGCCATCTTTATGCCGCTGAGGTGGAGGGCGATTTTACCCTGCAGGCAAAAATCTGTGCGGATTTCACCACGCTTTACGACCAGGCCGGGCTGATGATGATGGCGGACGAGCAGACCTGGCTGAAGGCGGGGATTGAGTTTAATGACGATGCCCCGGCCATCGGCAGCGTGCTGACGTTAACCCACTCCGACTGGGCCACCGGGCTTTTCCCCGGCGACCCGCGCACTTTCTGGCTACGGCTGACCCGCAAAGGCGATGCGTTAAGGCTGCAGTATTCGACCGACGGCGAGCGCTGGCCGCTGCTGCGTCTTGGCTACTTTCCGCCAGGCCCGGTAAAAGCCGGCGTCATGTGCTGCTCACCGGAGCGCGGCGGACTGGCGGTTGCATTTCGGGATATTCAGCTTTCCCCGCCGCTGGACAAAGCGCTGCACGATCTGAGCTGAACGCTAGCGGGAAGACCCGACTTTCTCTGCATCCTGAGGGCCAGGATTGCAGGGTTCGCGGGTGCCGGGCAGGTAAAAATGGCCGTGCTTATCGGGATCGGTGCCGCCCGGGCACCCTGCCCTGCCCGAGGAGTTATCGCTACTGCCGCCGTCCGAACCGTTGCCGCCGTCGGCGCCCGATATTACCGACTGGCCGTGATGGCCATGCGCTGCAGTGGCTGAAAACGCCACCAGCGCGAATACACAGACCATTAAGCGTCTGCCCATTGCTGCCTCTCCCTTATTGAAATTCCCCGTCCATCGCGTTGACGATGGGATAAGCCGTTACACCGCGATAAAAAACCGCTTTATCCGCAGGGAGTATAGGGTTAAGACAGAGGGAAAGACAGGGCCGGTGTCTTCAGACATTTCGCACGCAAAATAGCCTTTATGCCGCAGTATGCGCTATCAGAAAATCAATCAGGGCTTTCACCCTTTTCGTTTTACCCGCGTTTTTCGGGTAATAGAGATAAACCGGCGGATAGGTTTTCCAGTAGTCCTCCATCACCGGTAGAAACTGTTCACGATCGGGCTGTAGCCGCCAGATAGGTTCAAACAAGCGGCCAATCCCCAATCCATGGCGGATACCGTCTGCCATGACGTCAATATCATTGCTGATTAACTGCCCCGGCATCTCCACGGTGAGTTGCTCGCCGTGGTCATTGAGGATCAGCGGCAGGATGCGGTGGTTGGTAATAAAGCGATAGCCAATCAGCCGGTGATGGCTGAGATCGGCGGGCGACTCAGGCACGCCATATTCGGCCAGATAGGTTGAGGAGGCATATAACCCTTCGCGAAACGGTTTCATTAACGGGCGGGCGACCACCCCGCCTTCGAGAATATCGCCAAAGCGGATCCCAAGGTCGAATCGTTCTTCAATGATATTGACGGTACCGTCATAGACCGATATTTCCAGCTGGATCCCCGGGTATTGCTGACAGAAAGCCGCCATCGCCGGTTTAAGAATAAGCAGGTAGGCAAAGCGCGAGAGCGTAATTCTCACCGCCCCGGAGGGTTCCCGATTCTGATCGCGGAGGCTCTCCAGCGATGTTTCCAGGACCTCGACCGCCGCAGCGGTTTGCTCCAGCAGCTGTTGGCCAGTTTCCGTCAGCTCGATTCGCCGGGTGGTACGCACAAAAAGCGGATGACCGATATGCTCCTCCAGCAACTTGAGGGCATTGCTAACAGACGGCGGCGTGATTTCTAATTTCCTCGCCGCGGCCGAGATATTGCCTTCGCGCGCAATGCTCTGAAAGATGCGTATTTGATTATAAAGGGCGTTATTCATAGCATCTCCTTGCGACAGTCTCGCCTGATTATTAAGTACAGGCTAAATATTCTTAAGTCAATGACCGCCTAATCTTCACTCCCTGTGGCTCGTATACTTTTGTCTCTTCCCGCTGATAACGACTTTCCGGAGACAACGATGCGAATTTTATGTCTGGATATCCCCGCGCCCGGCGCAACGCTGGAACACTATGCGCCGCACCTTACCGCGGAAGCCCTCCATGCCTGGGGGCTGTATAAATCTGGCTTTATCCGCGACATCTATTTCCGTCAGGACCGACCCGGCGTCGCTATTTTCCTAGAGTGCGACACCGTGGAAGAGGCGAATAACATCATGGCCGAATTTCCACTGGCGAAGGCGGGTTTATTAACCTTCGAGTGTATTCCACTCGGCTCGTTTATTAACTGGGAAAACCTCTTCTCTGCCGAATTTAAACCTCAGGAGTAACGATGAGAAAGCCTCATATCCTTATCGTTTCCGGGCATCCGGATCTTAACCATTCCATCGCCAACGCCACCATCCTCGATGAGCTGGCGACCGCCCTGCCTGATGCGGAAATCCGTCGTCTGGACTGGCTCTATCCGGACGGCAAATTCAACATCGCCGCAGAGCAGGAAAGCCTGCTGCAGGCGGATGTGATTGTCTGGCAGTTTCCCTTTAGCTGGTATGGGCTGCCCGGGTTAATGAAACAGTGGCTGGACGAGGTCTTTGTCCACGGCTTCGCCCATGGCTCAACGGCGAAACTGGGTGGTAAAAAGCTGATCCTCTCCTTCACCACGGGAGCGCCACAGACGCTCTATACCGCTGACGGTTTCTTTGGCCATGCCATTGAGGAGTATCTCCTTCCCTTCGAGACCACGGCCAGGCTGTGCAATCTTGAGCTGCTGGCGCCGGTTTATACCTGCGGCATTAGCTACGCCGACCGGGATGCCGACAAAATCGCTCAGCAAAAAACGCGTGCCCGGGAACACGCGGCCAGACTGATCGCACGGCTTAAAACTCTGGTGGAATAACCCAAAGGGAGAAAATAAAGATGCAGTATACCCGGCTCGGGAAGAGTGACTTACTGGTCTCCCGCATCTGCATGGGATGTATGGGGTTTGGCGATCCGTCAACGGGTCAGCATCGCTGGACGCTGGACGAAACAGCCAGCAGGGACATCATCCGCTACGCGCTGGAACAGGGCATCAATTTTTACGATACCGCCATCGCCTATCAGAACGGCTCCAGCGAACGGTACGTTGGCCGGGCGCTGCGGGAGATGGCAAAACGCGAGGATGTGGTGCTGGCCACCAAGTTTCTGCCACGAACCGCTGCCCAGATTGCCGAGGGGATCAGCGGAAAACAGGCGATCACCCGCTCGCTTGACCAGAGTCTGCGAAACCTCGGGATGGACTACATCGACCTCTACATTTACCACATCTGGGATTACAACACCCCGGTTATCGACGTGCTGGAGGCGCTGCATGCCGCTGTCGCCGCCGGCAAGGTGCGCGCGATTGGCATTTCCAATTGTTATGCCTGGCAGTTGGCGAAGGCGAACGCCCTTGCCGAACGCGAAGGGCTGACGTCCTTTGTTTCTGTGCAGAGCCACTACAACCTGATTATGCGTGAAGACGAACGAGAGCTGTTCGGGCTGTGCGCGGAAGATAATATCGCTATGACTCCCTATAGCGCGCTGGCCAGCGGCCGTCTCGCCCGCTTAGAAGGCCACACGCGGCGAGCGGTGGAAGATGATTATGCCCGGGGCAAATACGACCGCACGGCAGAGCAGGATCGGAGCATTATTGCCCGCGTCGCCGAACTTGCCGAACGGCATCAGGTCTCCATGACCGAAATTTCGCTGGCCTGGCTGCTGACTAAAGTCACCGCCCCGGTGGTCGGTGCCACGCAAAAGCATCATGTTGACGGCGCGGTCAACGCTGTAGCCCTTCAACTGAGCCCGGAAGAAATCCGCTATCTGGAAGAAGCCTATCAGCCGCACTTCCTCACAGGCGTGATGGCGCAAAACACGCCGCAAGCCAAAGACCATCCTCAGGTGTGGACGCGCTAACGATCCGCCCTGTGGATCGGAAAGGAGCAAATATGAAAAACGTGATTGCCGCGGCAGCCTTGTCGCTTGTGCTGTCTGATTTTGCTTATGCCAACGAACAAAGAGATGAAGCTATGATGAAAATTACCCCTTCTACCCTTACGGACGCTGATATTCAAGCGGTGTCGCCGGCGCTGGCGCGCTTCGGCCGCGAGGCCATCAGCAACGACCTCTGGCAACGTGACGCCCTGTCCGCCCGCGACCGTAGCATCGTGACCATGGCGATGCTGATTGCCCGCAACCAGCCAGGAGAGCTGAAGCACTATATTGCCGTCGCGCTCGATAGCGGCGTGACGCCAGCGGAAGTGTCAGAGATCATTACTCACCTCGCCTTCTACGCTGGCTGGCCCAATGCGATGTCAGCCGTCAGCGTCGCTAAAGCCATCTTTGAAGCCAGGGGCGTGACGGCAGAGTCCCTCCCCGCCGCGTCGCCGACGCTGCTGCCCCTCAATGAACAGGTAGAGAAACAGCGTGCAGACACCGTCGAAAAAAATGTCGGCCCCATTTCACCTGGCCTGGTTAAATTTACCGCCGACCCGCTGTTTCTCGACCTCTGGCAACGGCCCGCGCTAACGCCCCGCGACAGAAGCCTGGTGACGGTCAGCGCGTTAATCGCCGCCGGACAGAGCGCGCAGATTGGCTACCACCTGAACAGAGCGATGGATAATGGGCTTTCGGCTGAAGAGGCCGGAGAAGTGGTTGCCCAGGCGGCGTTCTACGCGGGATGGCCAAATGCGTTTACCGCTGCTCCTGTGGTCGGTGAGGTATTGCGATCGCGCGAGAGCAAAACTGAATAAAAAAGAATAAAGGACAGGGAAGCTGTCCTTTATTCGTCGTTAATTGTTAATTTAAAGGTACCACGAGGGCTTTCGATTAGGTCTCACGGAAAGAACATAAACGGTCTATCGAAGTATGGAGACTTCGATCGTGAATCTGTTCAGATCGCTCATTGAGAAAATTTCCGTTCCGTATGCCGTCATGAGTCTCATCCTTTGAAAGCAGCGATCGCTGTGGCGAGACTGTAGCGCGGACATGTCTATTTGGTCAGGCCATGACTGACCTCCCCCCACCGCATATCGCAAGAATTTGCTTTCTCAGCCAGCGGTGACCGGGGTCGCGTTCCATCCTTGGGTGCCACATCTGCGATACCGTAATTCGACGGCTTTTGAACGGCAGCTCGAAAACGTGTACCTGGTCCGTTACCTGCTGATTGAGTAAATAGAGTGCGGGTATCATGGCGATAAGATCCGATTCCAGCGCCACGGACAGTGCTGTCGGAAATCCCGGTACGACGCTCGCAATTTTACGTTTTGTCCCCAGTTCGGCCAGCGCATCGTCAACGGATCCGTGCAACGCGCCCTCGGGTGACGCTACCACATGGCCCCAGGCGACATAATCACCCACGCCTATTTCTGCCTGCTTAGCCAGCGGGTGCCCTTTACGCACGACGCCAACAAACCGATCCTCAAACAGTCGTTGCAGCCGTATTTCTGGCCCCATATTACTCTGAACGCCAATCTCCAGATCAACCAGCCCTTCCCGAAGATAGCGCGACGTTTTTTCCGGCTTAGGCGCGAAGCGTATACAGACGTCAGGCGCGGCGTCGGCAACCGCTGCGATGAGCGCAGGCCCAAACGCCACCACAAAACCATCGTTTGCCCTGATGGTAAAAAGACGCGCCAGACTTCGCGCGCAGAACGTTTCCGTTGAGGGCTGCAATACTGCCCTGGCCTCGTGCACTGCACGCCTGGCGCGATCCCGGGTCGCTTCGGCCCACGGGGTCAGTACCATGTTACGCCCGGCGCGCACCAGAATCGGGTCTCCTGTGACATCGCGTAACCTGCTTAATGTCCGGCTCATGGCCGAAGTGCTGAGGTTCAGACGACGAGCCGCACCTGCGACACTCGCTTCACTCAGCAATACGTCGAGAGCTACCAGCAAATTAAAATCGGGATCAGACATTACCCTTTCTCCCAGCACATTAAGATAAGGCGTTTGATGCAACAATAAAGTGAAAATAGTGCGCCTTCCGCCTGGTAAAAGCCATCTTTATAGTTTTGTCATCCATACACTCTTCTCAGAGGACAAATGATGACGCTCTTTTCCAGCCAACCCGGCGACGAAGGACTGCCTGGCCCGGCGCGCGCACGGGTGATGGCCGCAATCATGACCACCACCTTAATGGGCGTGTTTGATGGCACCATGATCAACATTGCCCTGCCCTCAATGGCTCAGGAGATGCAGGTACCTGCCGGTATTGCCGTCTGGTTCGCCAACGGGTATCTGCTGGCGGCTGCGATGACGCTGGCGATATTCGCGGCGCTTGCGGCCCGTCTGGGTTATCGCCCTGTATTTCTGGCGGGCCTGACGACCTTTACCCTGACATCACTGGGTTGCGCGCTGGCGAATAAGCCCGAAGTGCTTATCGGTATGCGCGTGCTTCAGGGGATCGGCGGCGCGGCAACGCTGAGTATTGCCCCCGCAATACTCAGGTCCGTATTTCCCGGACGATTACTTGGCCGCATTCTGGGATTCCATGCCCTGCTCATTGCCTCCAGCTCCGCTATCGGCCCGGTATTGGGTGGTACGATCCTTCACACCCTGAGCTGGCAATGGCTGTTTGCGATAAACGTTCTTCCCGGCACCCTCGCCTTACTGCTGGCGGTCAGAGCGCTGCCGCGGGATGCGATCCGTATACAGGCGCCCTTCGACACCCTGGGCGCCATATTGTCGGCGCTGCTGTTGGGTTCGACGATCATGGCGGCGAACAGCCTACAGAACGCCACTTATCAATTCGGCAGCCTTAGCTGGATGGCCCTCGCTGCGCTGAGCGGCATGGCTTTTATCTGGCAAATCCGCCGCACGGGTCATCCCTTACTGCCGCCGACCATGTTTAAAAATGAACGTTTTACCCTCGCGGCTTTCACGTCGATGATTGCTTTTGTCAGCCAGGGGATCACCTTTATTGCGCTACCCTTCCTGTTTCAGAGCGAATACGGCTACAGTCCGGTAGTGTCTGCCCTGCTGTTTACGCCGTGGCCATTAGGGATCGTGGTGATTGCGCCGCATGCAGGCCGTTGGGCGGACACGATATCAGCCCCGGCGATATCCACTCTGGGGCTGGTGATATTTGTCGTCGGTTTGATCCTGCTGGCGACGTTACCCGCCAGCCCTTCAATGTGGGATATCTGCCTGCGAAGTCTGGTGTGCGGAATAGGGTTTGGCTGCTTTCAGAGTCCCAATAACCGGGAAATGCTCTCAAACGTTATTCGTGAGCACGCGAGTTATGCGTCCGGTGTTTTATCCATTATGCGCACTTTCGGGCAGTGCCTGGGAGCCGCCGCTGTAGGCGTTCTGCTGGCAGCAGATGAAAGGGCAATTCATGTTGCGCTGTGGAGCGCCGCCGCGGCCTCTGCGGTATCGGTCGTCGTCAGCGCGAGCCGGTTGCGTAAAATCACTCATCCTGCGGAAACAGGATAAGTGCGAAAATATCACTAAACGCTACGACTCCAGCGCCAGCAGCGCAAAACGCCGATCCGGCAACCAAAGTGGAGTCCTCCGTCGGAGTTCAATAGACTAACAGAAAGCTATAACCGCTTATTTTTCAAGGGAAAATTGAGTTGGGTAGACTTCAGGAGACTTGAAATTGGAGCGGGCGAAGGGAATCGAACCCTCGTATAGAGCTTGGGAAGCTCTCGTTCTACCATTGAACTACGCCCGCGAAGAGGTGCGAGAAGCATTATAGCCCTTACGCACCCTGTGACAAGCCTGCCGGATGCTGACTGGCGATAAAATAACCTTTTAGCACTTAGGTTTACTTCCCTGCGGCGGCAGGTAACGCAGCGGATCGATGGCCGTCGCCCGGTAGCGGATCTGGAAATGCAGCCGCACTGAGTCGGCATCCGTACTGCCCATGGTGGCAATTTGCTGGCCGGCCTTCACGCTCTGGCCATTATTCACCATTAGCTTATCGTTGTGGGCATAGGCGGTGATGTAATCCTCGCTGTGCTTAATCATGATCAGATTGCCATAGCCGCGCAGCTGATTGCCGACGTAGACCACCTTGCCCGCCCCGGCGGCATACACCGGCTGACCGCGGGTTCCGGCGATATCAATGCCTTTATTGCCGCCATCGGCGGTGGAATAAGGCAGGACCACTTTGCCGCTGGTCGGCCAGCGCCAGCAGCGCTGTCCCACCGGCGGCCAGGAGGACTGAGGTACTGCGGACGAAGGCGTGACCGCCGCGGTGCGCGTAGAGGAAGATTTTTTCTTCGTTGTCTTCGTTGAACTGCTGCCGTTAAGCTTCAGCTTCTGCCCCACCTCAATGGTGTAAGGCGGGGAGATGTTATTCAGGCGGGCCAGATCGCGAACGCTGGTGCCGGTGGTGCGGGAGATGCCATACAGGGTATCGCCGCGTTTAACGGTGTAGGTCGTACCGGAATCGGAGGTGCTGGAGCAGCCAGCCAGCGCCAGGCTTACCACCAGCATCAGTGTCATATAAACGCGTTTCATCATCAGGCATCCTGCACTTAACACAACCACTTACCTCGCAATCAGGGCGAATATCATACCAGTCCGCGGCGCAGGGCGTCATCCCTGATGGCAAAACCAATATCCCCTGGCCATCGGATATGGCCAGCGACGAACAGCGATTGCTGTTGGTGCCGCACGTCATGGTGGTCTTCCCCAACATGCGGGTGGCCGCTCACAGAGCCGCCTCCAGGGCTTGTTTTGGTAATGCCTTTCTGCCATTTATGGGCTAACCTAGTGGCCTGAGTACATGACCCGGCGGGTTTGTGCCGGGTCTTTATTTATTTTCAGGAGTCGTCATGGCCGGGGAACACGTCATTTTACTGGATGAGCAGGATCAGCCTGCCGGTATGCTAGAGAAGTATGCCGCCCATACGCTTGATACCCCTTTACATCTCGCGTTTTCCTGCTGGCTGTTTAACCAGCAGGGTCAGTTGCTGGTCACTCGTCGTTCGTTGGGCAAAAAAGCCTGGCCCGGGGTATGGACCAACTCGGTCTGCGGACACCCCCAGCAGGGCGAGACCTTCGAGCAGGCCGTCACGCGCCGCTGCCGCTTCGAACTCGGCGTGGAGATCGCCGACATCGCGCCGGTTCACCCGGCCTTCCGCTACCGGGCGGTCGCCCCAAACGGCATCGTTGAGAACGAAGTATGCCCGGTGTATGCCGCGCGCGTGGTGAGCGAAGTGCAGCCTAATGACGATGAAGTCATGGATTATCAGTGGGTTGACCTGGCAACGATGTTAAGCGCGCTGGCCGCCACGCCCTGGGCGTTTAGCCCGTGGATGGTGCTGGAAGCGGAAAATCGGGACGCCCGCCAGGCGCTGACCGACTTTGTTGCGCGTCTGCGCGGGTAAGCTGACTCGTCTCGCTGCCGCCACCACCCGGCGTAAAAAGCGACGCCATAACTGTCATCGTTGCCTGGCGGCGCTACGCTTGCACAGGCCTACGGTTCTGCGCTGTTGCGTAGCCCGGATAAGGCGTTTACGACGCTATCCGGGAGCCCCCGGCCTGCGCTGAGTCGGGTTACGCCAGCCTTCAGACCTCACGTCAGACATAAAAAAACCCGGCAAGCCGGGTTTTTTTGCAATGCACAAGACGCGATTATTTCTGCGGACGCATTGCCGGGAAGAGGATCACGTCGCGGATGGTGTGGCTGTTAGTGAACAGCATCACCATGCGGTCGATACCAATACCCAGACCGGCGGTCGGCGGCAGGCCGTGCTCCAGCGCGGTCACGTAGTCTTCATCGTAGAACATTGCTTCGTCGTCGCCTGCGGCTTTCGCATCAACCTGATCCTGGAAGCGCTGCGCCTGGTCTTCGGCGTCGTTCAGCTCGCTAAAGCCGTTACCGATCTCACGGCCGCCAATGAAGAATTCAAAGCGGTCGGTGATTTCCGGGTTCACGTCGTTACGGCGCGCCAGCGGAGAAACTTCCGCCGGGTATTCGGTGATGAAGGTTGGCTGGATCAGGTGCGCTTCCGCCACTTCTTCGAAGATCTCGGTCACGATACGGCCCAGACCCCAGCTCTTCTCCACTTTGATGCCGATAGACTCAGCGATCGCTTTCGCGGAATCGAAGTTATCCAGATCCGCCATCTCGGTTTCCGGACGGTATTTCTTGATCGCTTCGCGCATGGTCAGTTTTTCAAACGGCTTGCCGAAGTCGAACACCTGGTCGCCGTAAGGCACTTCGGTGTTGCCGAGGATGTCCTGCGCCAGGGTGCGGAACAGGGATTCGGTCAGCTCAATCAGATCTTTGTAATCCGCATAAGCCATGTAGAGTTCCATCATGGTGAACTCTGGGTTATGACGAACGGAGATCCCTTCGTTACGGAAGTTACGGTTGATCTCGAAGACGCGTTCGAAGCCGCCCACCACCAGACGCTTGAGGTACAGTTCCGGCGCGATACGCAGGTACATGTCCAGATCCAGCGCGTTATGATGGGTGATAAACGGACGCGCGGAAGCGCCGCCCGGGATCACCTGCATCATCGGGGTTTCCACTTCCATAAAGCCGCGGCCAACCATGAACTGACGGATGCCCGCCAGGATCTGCGAACGCACTTTGAAGGTCTTGCGCGATTCATCGTTGGAGATCAGGTCGAGGTAACGCTGACGATAGCGCGCTTCCTGATCCTGCAGGCCATGGAACTTGTCCGGTAACGGGCGCAGGGCTTTGGTCAGCAGACGCAGCTCGGTGCAGTGGATAGACAACTCACCGGTTTTGGTCTTGAACAGCTTACCGCGGGCGGCAATGATGTCGCCGAGGTCCCATTTTTTGAACTGGTCGTTGTAAACGCCTTCCGCCAGATCGTCACGCGCCACGTACAGCTGGATGCGGCCGCCAACGTCCTGCAGGGTGACGAAGGACGCTTTACCCATGATACGACGGGTCATCATGCGGCCAGCCACGGCCACTTCAACGTTCAGCGCTTCCAGCTCTTCGTTTTCTTTGCCATCGAAGTCAGCGTGCAGTTGGTCAGAGGTATGGTCACGACGGAAATCGTTCGGGAAAGCGACGCCCTGCTCACGCAGCGCAGCCAGCTTCTCGCGACGGGTTTTCAGTTCATTATTAAGGTCAATTGCCGCGTCAGCGCCCTGTGCTTGTTGTTCAGACATGTTAGTTCCTCATAACCCTGCTTTCAAACTTGCTTCGATAAATTGGTCCAGGCTGCCGTCGAGCACCGCCTGAGTGTTGCGGGTTTCCACCCCGGTACGCAGATCTTTAATACGCGAGTCATCCAACACGTAAGAGCGGATCTGGCTGCCCCAGCCGATATCGGACTTGTTGTCTTCCATCGCCTGCTTCTCGGCATTTTTCTTCTGCATCTCCAGCTCATAAAGCTT
Organism: Klebsiella sp. JB_Kp031; assembly: GCF_040064295.1. Lineage (NCBI taxonomy): Bacteria > Pseudomonadati > Pseudomonadota > Gammaproteobacteria > Enterobacterales > Enterobacteriaceae > Klebsiella > Klebsiella sp. JB_Kp031. The sequence goes on along the minus strand of NZ_JBEAJW010000041.1, from coordinate 193,958 downwards.
CGCTTTCATCTGCTTCATGGCCTGGTCTTTGTTTTTGTGCTGCGAACGGTCGTTCTGGCACTGCGTTACCAATCCGGTCGGGATGTGGGTAATACGCACCGCGGATTCTGTACGGTTAACGTGCTGCCCACCGGCGCCGGAGGCGCGGTATACGTCAATGCGCAGGTCGGCCGGGTTAATTTCGATATCGATATCGTCTTCGACTTCCGGGTAAACGAACGCGGAGCTGAAGGAGGTATGACGGCGGCCGCCGGAATCGAACGGGCTCTTACGCACCAGACGATGAACGCCGGTTTCGGTACGCAGCCAGCCGTAGGCGTAATCACCAATGATCTTGATGGTCACGGATTTAATCCCTGCGACTTCCCCTTCGGATTCTTCGATGATTTCGGTCTTAAAGCCGCGCGCTTCCGCCCAGCGCAGGTACATGCGCATCAGCATGCTGGCCCAGTCCTGGGCTTCGGTGCCGCCGGAACCGGCCTGAATATCAAGGTAGCAATCGGCGCTGTCGTATTCGCCGGAGAACATGCGGCGGAACTCAAGCTGCGCCAGCTTCTCTTCCAGCGTATCCAGCTCGGCGACGGCTTCGTTGAAGGTCTCTTCGTCGTCCGCTTCCACGGCCAGATCCAGCAGGCCGGCAACGTCTTCCAGCCCCTGCGACATCTGATCCAGGGTATCTACGATGGCTTCCAGGGAAGAACGCTCTTTACCCAGCGCCTGAGCGCGTTCAGGTTCGTTCCAGACGTCCGGCTGTTCCAGCTCGGCGTTTACTTCTTCGAGACGCTCTTTCTTGGCATCGTAGTCAAAGATACCCCCTAAGAACGTCGGAGCGCTCCGTGAGGTCCTGAATGCGGTTTTTTACCGGATTTATTTCAAACATGGTCGGTTTCTTTTAATGGATTTGTCAAAATGCGGTGATAAGAGCGGAATTCTACCGGATTCGCGCCCTTATTCATACACTGTTGTCAATTTGGCCAGAGGTGATCGATGATCAGCTGCAGGCTGCGGTTGCCGCGGAACTCATTGATGTCGAGCTTGTAGGCTAACTGGACTTCGCGCACGCCGTTGTCGGGCCAGATGGAAGTATCCACGTTGAAGGCGATACCGTCCAGCAGGGGGCCGCCGTCAACTGGCTCGACCATCACCTTCAGGTGACGCTCGCCCACTAGCCGCTGCTGCAGCAGACGGAAACGGCCGTCAAAGAGTGGTTCTGGGAACATCTGTCCCCACGGCCCGGCGTCGCGCAGCATCTGCGCTACTTCCATGCTCATCTCCGCCGCCGTCAGCGGGCCGTCGGAGACCACCTCGCCCTGCAACAGCGCAGGATCCAGCCACTCGGTCACCAGCTCGCCGAAGCGCTGCTGAAACTCCTCAAAGCGCGCCTCTTCCAGCGATAATCCTGCCGCCATCGCGTGGCCGCCGAACTTCAGGATCAGCCCCGGATAGAGCGTATCAAGGCGCTCCAGCGCATCGCGCATATGCAGCCCCTGAATGGAGCGGCCAGAGCCTTTCAGCGTGCCGTCGCCGGTGGGCGCAAAGGCGATCACCGGCCGGTGGAAACGTTCCTTAATTCGCGAGGCGAGGATGCCGACCACCCCCTGGTGCCACTGCGGATGGTACATCGCCAGCCCGCCGGGCAGGGTGTCGCTACTGCGTTCCAGCTGTTGACACAGGGTTAACGCTTCCGCCTGCATCCCCTGCTCGATCTCTTTGCGCGTCTGGTTGAGCGCGTCAAGCTCGTTGGCTAACACGCGCGCTTCGCCGATGTTATCGCACAGCAGCAGCGCGACGCCGACCGACATGTCGTCCAGCCGTCCCGCCGCGTTCAGGCGCGGCCCGAGGGCGAAACCGAGGTCGCTGGCCGCCAGCTTTTGCGGATCGCGGTTGGCAATCTCCAGCAGCGCCTTAATGCCGGGCCGGCACTTGCCGGCGCGAATGCGGCTTAACCCCTGCCAGGTGAGAATACGGTTGTTAGCATCCAGCGGCACGACGTCGGCAACGGTGCCAAGCGCCACCAAATCCAGCAGCTCGGCAAGGTTCGGCGCGGCGATGCCGCGGGCGTTGAACCAGCCGTTATCACGCAGAAAGGTGCGCAGCGCCAGCATCAGATAGAACGCCACCCCCACCCCGGCCAGCGATTTCGATGGGAAGTCGCAATCGCGCAGGTTAGGGTTAACGATGGCCTCCGCCGCCGGCAGCGTCTCCCCCGGCAGGTGGTGATCGGTCACCAGCACCGGGATCCCCAGGGCATGGGCATGATCGACGCCGGCATGGGACGAGATCCCATTGTCGACGGTCATGATCATCTGCGCGCCGCGGGCGTGAGCCTGATCGACCACTTCCGGGCTTAAGCCGTAGCCGTCTTCAAAACGGTTCGGCACCAGGTAGGAGACGTTGCCGTAGCCCAGCGCGCGCAGGGCCAGCACGCTGAGCGCGGTGCTGGTGGCGCCGTCGGCGTCAAAATCGCCGACCACGACAATGTGCAGCCCTTTCTGGAATGCGTCGTGCAGCATCCCGACCGCTTTTTCAACGCCGGTGAGCTGTGTCCAGGGGAGCATGCCTTTGACGCTGCGCTCCAGCTCCTGGGCGCTGCGCACCCCGCGGCTGGCATACAGCCGCTGCAGCAGCGGCGGCAGATCGGCGGGTAAATCGACGCCGTCAACCGCCTCGCGGCGGCGTAGTTGTATCTGTTGTTTCACGCGAATCAGTTACCGCTTGTCTGTTTTTTATGCTCGTCGAGGAACGCCTTCAGCTCTTTCGGCCCCTGATAGCCCGGCAGCACCATGCCGTTGCTGAGGACCATCGCCGGGGTGCCGTTGACGCCCATCTGCACGCCGAGGGTGTAATGTTTGGCGATATCCACGCTGCAGCTCGCCGGCTGCACGCCCTTGCCGTTCATGGCGTCATCCAGCGCTTGGTTGCGATCTTTCGCGCACCAGATGGCCTTCATGTCCTGCTCCGCCTGGCTCTGCAGTCCCTGGCGCGGGAAGGCCAGGTAGCGCACGGTGATCCCCAGCGCGTTGTAGTCGCTCATCTGCTCATGCAGCTTGTGGCAATAACCGCAGGTGATGTCGGTGAAGACGGTAATGACGTGCTGCTCCTTCGGCGCTTTGTAGACAATCATTTCGTTGCTCAGCGCGTTCAGCTTCCCCAGCAGCAGCTGGTTAGTGACGTTGACCGGCTGCGCGCCGCTCACGTCGTACATCGGCCCCTGGATGATGTGCTTGCCATCGTCGGTGACATACAGCACGCCGCTGTCGGTCAGCACCGTGCTCATCCCGGAAACCGGCGACGGTTGAATATCGGTGCTCTGTACACCCAGCTTCGCCAGCGACTGTTTAATTGCCGCGCTATCGGCATGCGCCGCCCCGGAAAGGGAAGCCGCCAGCAGGGTGAACATCAATAAACCTTTTTTCATACTCAGTCCTTTTATTCAGCACTCACGCCCGCGGGTGGTGCTGTTGATGAAGTTGTCGCAGACGCTCGGTCGCCACGTGGGTGTAAATCTGCGTGGTGGAGAGATCGCTGTGTCCTAACAGCATCTGCACCACGCGCAGGTCGGCGCCATGATTGAGCAAATGCGTGGCGAACGCATGGCGCAACACGTGCGGGGAGAGCTTTTCGCTGTCGATCCCCGCCAGCACGGCATAGTGTTTAATCCGGTGCCAGAAGGTCTGGCGCGTCATCTGCTGGGCGCGCTGACTGGGAAATAAGACATCCGACGCCACGCCGTTCAGCAGCCAGGGGCGACCATACTCGAGGTAATTTTCCACCCACAGTACCGCCTCTTCCCCCAGCGGCACCAGCCGCTCTTTGTTGCCTTTCCCCACCACCCGCAGCACGCCCTGTCGCAGGCTGATGTCGCTCATCGTCAGCCCCACCAGCTCCGAAACGCGCAGGCCGGTGGCATACAGCACCTCCAGCATCGCTTTATCGCGCAATTCCAGCGGCTGCTCCACCAGCGGGGCCTGCAGCAGACGCTCAACCTGCGCCTCACTGAGATCCTTCGGCAGCCGCTGCGGCAGCTTTGGCGAGGCCAGCAGCGCGCTGGGGTCGTCCGGGCGAATTTTTTCCCGGTACAGATGCTGGAAGAAACGACGCACAGCGCTCAGCAGGCGCGCGGTGCTGGTGGCTTTATAGCCGCCGGACTGCCGCTCGGCCAGCAGCGCCTGCAGGTCGTCGCTGCCGACGCTTGCCAGCGACAGACCGCGATGGTGCAGCCACTCCACGAGCATCGTCAAATCACGACGATAGGCGCTGAGCGTATTCTCCGCCAGGTTGCGCTCCAGCCAAAGGGCATCGAGAAACTGTTCGATTAGTGCCAGATCCTGTTTCACATCGGCCTCTTTGTTCGTTAAACGCTCTCATTATGCCTTAAGAGGACGCCTTTCTGGTACACTGCCCGCCATTCACGGCAAGAATCGAGATGTTTACGCGATGAATATAGGTCTGTTTTACGGCTCCAGTACCTGCTATACCGAAATGGCCGCGGAGAAAATCCGCGATATCATCGGCCCCGAGCTGGTGACGCTGCACAATCTGAAAGATGACTCCCCCGCGCTGATGAGCCAGTACGACGTACTGATCCTCGGCATCCCGACCTGGGATTTCGGCGAAATTCAGGAAGACTGGGAAGCGGTCTGGGACCAGCTGGACACCCTGGACCTGGAGGGCAAAATCGTCGCGCTCTACGGCATGGGCGATCAGTTGGGCTACGGCGAATGGTTCCTTGACGCGCTGGGCATGCTGCATGACAAGCTGGCGACCAAAGGCGTGAAGTTTGTCGGCTACTGGCCAACCGAAGGCTATGAGTTCACCAGCCCGAAACCGGTGATCGCGGATGGCCAACTGTTCGTTGGCCTGGCGCTGGATGAAACCAACCAGTACGACCTGAGCGACGAGCGCATCCAGAGCTGGTGCGAGCAGATCCTCGGCGAAATGGCCGAACACTTTTCCTGACGCGGCTTACTCCTGCGCCGGTTTTTGCAGCACCAGCCGGCGCAGATCGCGCCACTCTCCGGCGTCCATGCTGTCCGCCGCCAGCCAAAGATGCTGTCCGCGCCGGGTATCGACATGGCGCAAACGCAGCAGCATACCGCTATTGATAACCCACGGCGTCCCGAGGATCTCCCAGTCGGCGTTTTGCCAGCGCAGCCGGGAATCGGTGAGCAGTTTTATCTCCCCGCGACGGGCATGGATCCGTCGCTGGCTGCGCACACAGTCAAAGACCACCAGCGACAGCAGCAGCAGCCAGATCGGGGTGTAGCTTAACGGCCAGGGAACCAGCAGCACCAGCGCCGCCACAACGCCGTGGAGCAGCAGAGAAAACCACTGCGCGCGCCAGGAGATACGGAGATCAGATTGCCACAGGACCACGTTCCCGATTCCGTGTCTGAATTAAGGTTACCATCCGCTGCAGCTCCGCATCGGCCGGTTTGCCATGGTTCATCAGCCAGTTGAATAGATCCGGATCGTCATTTTCCAGCAGGCGAATGAACAGCTGTTTGTCAGCGTCGCTGAGGGTATCGTACTCATACTCAAAGAACGGCATGATGGAGATGTCGAGTTCGCGCATCCCGCGGCGGCATGCCCAGTGGATACGAGCTTTATTGTTAATGTCCATGTTGACCTTCCAGCAGCAAAATATTGGTTAGTTTAACCCGTTTTCTGCCGTAACTTTACAGGAATATCGCTGAATGCGAGCATCCTTCCATAAAAACCATAAAATAATGATGGGCTTATTGTTTTCCCACGCCGGGCCTTCACCAAACGTCAGCGCACAAATGGCCTGTTGAAAGCACTTGCAATGCACTATAGCTCTTTTACCATTGGTCACACACACTGCGTTAAGCGATTCAGGATATGACTATGGCTTTTACACCTTTTCCTCCGCGTCAGCCTTCCTCTTCCGCTCGTCTGCCGTTAACGCTGATGACCCTGGATGACTGGGCGCTGGCGACGATTAGCGGGCCAGACAGCGAAAAATACCTGCAGGGGCAGATTACCGCCGATGTGAGCAGTCTCACCGATGCTCAGCATCTGCTTGCCGCCCACTGTGACGCCAAAGGCAAGATGTGGAGCAACCTGCGCGTATTCCGTCGCGACGGCGGCTTCGCGTGGATTGAACGCCGCAGCCTGCGCGACGCGCAGCTGACCGAGCTGAAAAAATATGCCGTCTTCTCCAAAGTCACCATCGCCGCCAACGACGATCTGGTTCTGCTGGGGGTGGCCGGCTTCCAGGCGCGCGCCGCGCTGGCGCCGCTGTTCGCCGCTCTGCCCGACGCCGCCACTCCGGTGGTCAGCGAAGGCGCCACCAGCCTGCTGTGGTTTGAACACCCGGGCGAGCGCTTCCTGCTGGTGACCGATGTCGACACCGCCAACCGCGTCACCGACGCGTTGCGCGGCGAAGCGCAGCTCAACAACAGCCAGCAGTGGCTGGCGCTGAATATTGAAGCCGGTCTGCCGGTTATCGACAGCGCCAACAGCGGGCAGTTCATTCCGCAGGCCACCAACCTGCAGGCGCTGGGCGGCATCAGCTTCAAAAAAGGCTGCTACACCGGTCAGGAGATGGTGGCGCGGGCGAAATTCCGCGGCGCCAATAAGCGCGCGCTGTGGACGCTGTCAGGTACCGCCAGCCGGGTGCCGGAAGCCGGGGAAGACCTGGAGCTGAAGATGGGCGACAACTGGCGCCGCACCGGTACGGTGCTGGCAGCCATACAGTTGGATGACGGAAGCCTGATGGTCCAGGTAGTGATGAATAATGACATGGAGCCGGACAGCGTGTTCCGCGTGCGCGACGATGCCGGCAGCCTGAGCATCAAACCATTGCCGTATTCGCTGGAAGAAGATTAAGGAAAAGTTCCCGGCTTGCGGCGCTTGCGCCTTAGCCGGGCTACCCGGCCGCAGTATATTGTAGCCACGGTAAGCGTAGCGCCACCGTGGAATTTCCAGGCCGTAGCGTATTGTAGCCACGGTAAGCGCAGCGCCACCGTGGGATGTTTATCAGGACTGGCCGATGTAAAGATAGATCGCCAGGAAGTGACACACGCTGCCGCCGAGCACGAAGCCGTGCCAGATAGCGTGGTTATAGGGAATACGTTTGCAGACGTAGAAGATGACCCCCAGTGAGTACACCACCCCGCCAACCGCCAGCAGCGTTACGCCACCCACCGCCAGCTTCACCGCCAGCTGATAGACCACAATAAGCGACAGCCAGCCCATGGTCAGATAGGTCACCAGCGACAGAATTTTAAAGCGGTGCGCGATGGTCAGCTTAAACAGGATCCCCAGCAGCGCCAGGCTCCAGATGACGATCATCAGCCCCTTCGCCAGCGGCGAGTTCAGCCCCACCAGCAAAAACGGCGTATAGGTCCCGGCGATTAACAAGTAGATAGCGCAGTGGTCGAATTTCTTCAGCCACTGTTTCGCCCGCTGATGCGGGATCGCGTGATAGAGCGTGGAGGCGAGGAACAGCATAATCATGCTGCCGCCGTACAGGCTGTAGCTGGTGATCGCCGTCGCGCTGGCGTTGGTGTCCACCGCCTGCACCAGCAATAGCACGAGCCCGACGATACCGAACACCAGCCCGATCCCGTGGCTGATGCTGTTGGCAACTTCCTCTGCCAGAGAATATCCCTGAGTGATTAATGGTTTGCGCACCATATTGGACTCCTGAAAACAAGAACGCTTTCATTGCTCACTTAGGGTAACTGAGAATGATTCCAGTGAACACCTGTTAGCTAAAATAAAAAGATGTATATTTGTAAATACATTAAAATCAAACTGTTACATTATTATTTCAACTCACAGTTGTTCCTGCTTATCTTAAAGCGTTTTGAATTCAATGACATAAAACTGGCTCTCGCCAGGATAGATGTCGCTGATGACCTGCCGCAGCTGCCCCAGGGTCATATTCTCCTGTTGAGCATGCTGTTCGGTCAGCGTGTCGAGGGTCACTGTCGAGGTCGCGGTCACGGCGATGGTGCAAAAATAGCCGTCGTCTTCATAGCGCCCAACGCGCAGCACATCGCCGACCTTAAAGTGCGACTCCGCCGCATCGCGAATAGTAATGGTTTTGCGCCCGGCGAGGATGTCGTTCTGAAAACGCTGAAAAAAGGTAATGTCATTGGCCTGCATGATATAATTCCGTCCTGGTCATTATGAATTGTGAGTTCGCCCTGTGAGTATGTTCTCCCACGCCGCTGTCGCCAGTCTCAATAATCTTGAGATGATGGTCTACCACTACGTCATAAAGAATCGCGACAAAGTGATGTACATGACCATCCGCGAACTGGCCGAAGCCGCCGGCGTCTCCACCACCACCGTGTTGCGCTTCTGCCGCAAACTGCAGTGCGAGGGCTACTCTGAATTTCGCGTACGTTTTAAATTATATCTTGAGCAGAACGAGCCTCAACAGGCAAATATCGGCGCCAGTGAAATCATGAGCTTTTTTAAAAGCGTTAATAATGACGAGTTCGATGGGTTACTAGACCAGGCCGTCGATATTATTCTCGCCTCAGAACGTATTATTTTTGTCGGCGCGGGCACCTCGGGCGCGCTGGCGAAATACGGCGCCCGTTTCTTCTCCAACGTCGGGAAATTTAGCAACCATATTGACGACCCCTATTTTCCGGTGACCAACGATATGGCCCGCAACGCGCTGGCGATCGTGCTTTCCGTCTCCGGCGAAACAGAAGAGATCCTGCGTTTCGCCAGCCAGTTCAGCCTGCATCATTGCAAGGTGATGTCGATTACCAGTCACGAGCATTCGCGGCTGGCCAAACTGGCCGATTTCAATCTCTCCTGGCACGTCCCGCAGACCCGCATTGGCGGCGTCTACGATATTACCACGCAAATTCCAGTGATCTATATTCTCGAATCCCTCGGACGTAAATTAGCGCGCAAAATCAGCTAAAAATAACAGCCTGTTTTTTTGATGTAACATATTACCTTTGGCGGAATTTGTTATATCGTGACATTCACTTTCACTTTGCTAGACTCGAGAACAATAGTTATTAGAGAGATTAGCCAGGATGAAAAAATTAACCCTTCCGAAAGATTTTTTATGGGGCGGCGCGGTCGCCGCGCATCAGGTTGAAGGCGGCTGGGATCAGGGCGGCAAAGGCCCCAGCATCTGCGATGTGCTGACCGGCGGGGCGCACGGCGTGCCGCGCGAAATCACCCACCAGGTCGAAGCGGGAAAATACTACCCGAACCACGAAGCCGTCGACTTCTACGGTCGCTACAAAGAAGACATCAAACTGTTCGCCGAGATGGGCTTCAAATGCTTCCGCACCTCTATCGCCTGGACCCGCATCTTCCCGCAGGGTGACGAAACCCAGCCGAATGAAGAGGGACTGAAGTTCTACGACGACATGTTCGACGAGCTGCTGAAATACAACATCGAGCCGGTGATCACCCTCTCCCACTTCGAGATGCCCCTGCACCTGGTGCAGCAGTACGGCGGCTGGACCAACCGCAAAGTGGTCGATTTCTTTGTGCGCTTTGCCGAAGTGGTTTTCGAGCGCTATAAGCACAAAGTGAAATACTGGATGACCTTCAACGAGATCAACAACCAGCGCAACTGGCGCGCGCCGCTGTTCGGCTACTGCTGCTCCGGGGTGGTCTATACCGAGCATGACAATCCGGAAGAGACCATGTACCAGGTGCTGCACCATCAGTTCGTCGCCAGCGCGCTGGCGGTGAAAGCGGCGCGGCGCATCAACCCGGACATGCAGGTCGGCTGCATGCTGGCGATGGTCGCCCTCTACCCTTACTCCTGCAAACCGGAAGATGTCATGTTTGCCCAGGAGTCGATGCGCGAGCGCTACGTCTTTACCGACGTCCAGCTGCGCGGTTACTACCCGAGCTATGTGCTGAATGAGTGGGAGCGCCGCGGCTTCAACATCAAGATGGAAGATGGCGATGCGCAGATCCTGCGCGAAGGCACTTGCGCTTACCTCGGCTTCAGCTACTACATGACCAACGCGGTGAAAGCCGAAGGCGGCACCGGCGACGCCATTTCCGGCTTCGAAGGCAGCGTGCCGAACCCGCACGTCAAAGCCTCCGACTGGGGCTGGCAGATTGACCCGGTCGGTCTGCGCTATTCCCTGTGTGAACTGTATGAGCGCTACCAGAAGCCGCTGTTTATCGTCGAGAACGGCTTTGGCGCCTACGATAAAGTCGAAGCCGACGGCAGCATCAACGATGACTACCGCATCGACTATCTGCGCGCCCACATCGAAGAGATGATCAAAGCGGTCACTTATGACGGCGTCGATCTGATGGGCTATACCCCATGGGGCTGCATCGACTGCGTCTCCTTCACTACCGGGCAGTACAGCAAACGCTACGGCTTCATCTACGTCAACAAACACGACGACGGCACCGGCGACATGTCCCGCTCGCGCAAGAAGAGCTTTAACTGGTACAAAGAAGTCATCGCCAGCAACGGCGAGAATCTGTAATTGACCGCCCTCTCCCGGCCGGGAGAGGGCAAATCGCTTATCTGCCAGACACTTCTTTACAGCTTTACCATTGCCAAAACGCGTTCGCCCGATAAGATAGGCCTCGTGAATATTTGAGGCGCTCATGATTAAGCGACAACGCAAAGCCATTCTTTTTGTCCTCCTGGCCTGTCTGGTGGTGCTGGTCTGCACCGCCCAGCGAATGGCCGGGATGCACGCGCTGGTCATGAACCTCACCGCCGACAGCCCGTCACTACAGCAAACCCAGGATAAAGCCGACGCGCCGGTCACGCCGTGCGAACTCAGCGCCAAGTCGCTGATGGCCGTCCCGCCGATGCTGTTTGAAGGGGCGCTGTTGGCTATCACCCTGCTGCTGGCGGTGCTGGCGGCGATCCCGCCGCGTATCGAGCGCCAGTGGCCTCCCCGCGTTATCTCCCCGCCCCGATTGCGGGTGCATCTGCGATTATGCGTCTTCCGTGAGTGACTGATTTTCCTGACAGTTCAGGTTAATTCATCATTTATGGAGCAAATTTATGTCTATGTTATTCAGGCGACTACTGGTCTGCCTGCTTTGGCTATGGCTGCCCGTCAGTCAGGCCGCCGACAGCGGCTGGCTACGCGCCGCCGACAATCAACACGCCAGCGTCCGCCTGCGGGCGCAAACCGAGAGCAATGGCGATACCCGCCTGCTTTTAGACGTGGCGCTGGAAAAGGGCTGGAAAACCTACTGGCGCTCGCCGGGGGAAGGCGGCATCGCGCCGGCTATCGCCTGGCACACGCCGCTGGAGGTTGACTGGCGCTGGCCGACGCCGCAGCGCTTCGACGTCGCGGGCATTTCCACTCAGGGCTATCACGGTGACGTCAGCTTCCCGATGACGCTGCGCGGGAAGATACCACCGACGCTCAGCGGCGTACTGACGTTATCCACCTGCAGCAATGTCTGCATTCTTACTGACTATCCCTTTTCGCTGGATATGACGGCCCCGCCAGGGGAGGGTTTTGGCTACGATTTCACCCGCGCGATGGGCACGCTGCCGCTGGGCGATGGTCTGACTTCGCAGCTGACCGCCAGCTACGTCAGCGGCAAACTGACGGTGACCGCTCGCCGCGATGCCGGCTGGCAGCAGCCAGCGCTGTTTATCGACAGCATGGAGGATGTCGATTTCGGCAAGCCGAGCTTTACCAGCCGCGGCGATACGCTGACCGCCACCATACCGGTCACCGATAGCTGGGGCGAAGCGGCACCGGATCTGCGCGGTAAAACCTTGTCGCTGGTGCTGGCGGATAGCGGCCAGGCGCAGGAAAGCCAGATCGCCATCAGCGCCGGCAGCGCCGCGCCGGAGCTGACGTTAGGCTGGGTGCTGCTGATGGCGTTGGCCGGGGGGCTTATCCTCAATGTGATGCCTTGCGTGCTGCCAGTGCTGGCCATGAAGCTCGGCTCGCTGGTGCAAACCGAACATCGCGAACGCGGCGCGGTACGCCGACAGTTCCTCGCCTCGGCGTGCGGGATCGTCGTCTCGTTCCTGGCGCTGGCGCTGATGATGACCGCGCTACGCCTGGGTAATCAGGCGCTCGGCTGGGGGATCCAGTTCCAGAGCCCGTGGTTTATCGGCGCCATGGCGCTGGTGATGATCCTGTTCAGCGCCAGTCTGCTGGGGCTGTTCGAAATCCGCCTCTCCTCCAGCGCCAGTACCTTCCTCGCCACCCGCGGCGGCAACGGCTTAATGGGCCATTTCTGGCAGGGCACCTTCGCCACCCTGCTGGCGACCCCCTGCACCGCGCCGTTCCTTGGCACCGCCGTGTCGGTGGCGCTGGTGGCGCCTCTGCCGCTGCTGTGGGGCATTTTCTTCGCCATGGGGATCGGCATGAGCCTGCCGTGGCTGCTGATCGTTGCCTGGCCGGGGCTGGCGCAACGACTGCCACGTCCCGGCCGCTGGATGAATCATCTGCGCGTACTGCTGGGGCTAATGATGCTTGGTTCAGCGCTATGGCTGGTCAGCCTGCTGACGATCCACATCGGCCGTACGCCGGTGCTTACCCTGCTGGTAATTCTGGCCATCGCCCTGCTGCTGGCCACCGCCTGGCGCTACCGCTGGCGGACGGCGCTGCGCGCGGGCGCCCTGGCCATCGTGGTGGCGGGCGCCGTCGCCTTAGTCTCCCGATCTGACGGCGAGGGCCCGCGCCGCGACCGGGTTAACTGGCAGCCGCTCAGCGAGCAGGCTATCGCCAGCGCCCTGGCGGAACATAAGCGGGTGTTTATTGATGTCACCGCCGACTGGTGCGTGACCTGTAAAGCCAATAAATACAACGTGCTGCTGCGCGATGACGTCCAGCAGGCGCTGTTAGCGCCGGACGTGGTCGCCCTGCGCGGCGACTGGAGCCGACCCTCCGCCACGATTAGTCAGTTTTTAACCACTCGCGGCAGCGCTGCGGTGCCGTTTAACCAGATTTACGGACCGGGATTGCCGCAGGGAGAGATCCTGCCTGCGCTGTTAGATCGCGAACACCTTCTCGCCACCCTGTCCGTCGCCCAAGGAAAATAACATGAGAGCTATCACCGCCTTATTGCTGCTGTGCATATCCGCCTTCAGCTTCGCCGCCCCGGCGGAAGAACCACAAGCAAACGCTAATGACCAGCTGGCGCAGCTGCTGTTTAACGATCCGAACAGCCCGCGCACCGGCGCGAAAGCGCCAAAGCTGACGATCGTCTCGTTTACCGATTACAACTGCCCTTACTGCAAACAGTTTGATCCGCTGCTGGAAAAAATCGTCCACGATAACCCGGACATTCAGCTGATCGTTAAGCTGCTGCCGTTCAAGGGGCAAAGTTCGGTCAATGCCGCCAAAGCGGCGCTATCGACCTGGCGCCAGCAGCCCGATAAGTTCTGGGCGCTGCATCAGCGGCTGATGGCGAAAAAAGGCTATCACGATGACGCCAGCATCGCCGCGGCGCAGAAGAAAACCGCCACCGATAGTGTAAATATCGATGACAAGACCATGGATTCGCTGAAGATGAACCTGATTTTGTCGCAGGTGCTGAATATTCAGGGCACCCCGGCGACCATCATCGGCGATCAGATGGTCGCCGGCGCGATCCCTGCTGATGAGCTGGAGGGGCTGGTGAAAGAGCAGCTGGCGAAAGCCCGTGGCCAGTAAAATCAGGCGCTGGCTGCGCGAGCTGGCGGTGTGGCTGCTGATTGGCGCGGCGGTGAGCCTGGCGGTGGATTATTTTCGCCAGCCCGCGCTGCCGCAAAACGTCAGCGCCACATCGCTGCACGCCCTCGACGGCAGGACGGTGGATCTGAACGCCATGAGCCAGCAAAAGCCGCTGCTGCTGTACGTTTGGGCCACCTGGTGCGGAGTTTGTCGCTACACCACGCCGTCGGTGGCATCGCTTGCCGCCGACGGCGGCAATGTGCTGACGGTGGCCCTGCGCTCCGGCGATAACGCCGCGCTGGAGACGTGGCTTGCCAGAAAGAAACTGACGCTGCCGACGGTAAATGACCCGAGCGGCCAGCTGGCGCGGCAGTGGGATATTCGGGTGACGCCAACGCTGGTGGTGATTTATCGAGGCGAGGTGAAGTCGGTTACCACCGGCTGGACCAGCAGTTGGGGAATGCGCCTGCGGCTGTGGCTGGCCTCCTGGTAGGCCGCCGGGTTACCCGGCTCGCGCTGCGCTTAGCCGGGCTACGGGTACTGAGGCTGTGGCCGGCCTCCTGTTAGACCGTCGGGCTTTAGCGGTTTTTATGCCGGGTGGCGGCTACGCCTTACCCGGCCTACCATTCGGCTTTGACCCCGTAGGGCCGGCAAGCGCAGCGCCGCCGGGCAATAGACATCTACGGGTTATTTCCCGCCCGCCAGTTCAAGGAAGCTACCCGTTACATACGACGCTTTGTCGCTCAGCAGCCAGGCAATGGCCTGAGCGACCTCTTCCGGCTGGCCGCCGCGCCGCATCGGTAGCGAACCTTTCACTCGATCCACGCGCCCCGGTTCACCGCCGGAGGCGTGCATTTCGGTATAAATCAGCCCCGGACGGACGCCGTTGACCCGGATCCCCTGCGCCGCCACCTCCAGCGCCAGCCCGGTGGTCAGGGTATCTACCGCCCCTTTCGACGCGGCATAGTCAACGTACTCCCCCGGCGCGCCAAGGCGCGACGCCGCCGACGACACGTTAACTATCGCCCCGCCCTTACCGCCATGCCGATGCGCCATGCGCTTGACCGCCTCGCGGCAGCAGAGGAAATAGCCGGTGACGTTGGTCGCCAGCACGCGGTTAATGCGCTCGGCGCTCAGGCTCTCCACCGTACACTGGGTAAAGAGGATCCCGGCGTTGTTGACCAGCGCCGTCAGCGGCTCGCCCATGCGGTCAATCGCCTCAAACATCGCCATCACCTGCGCTTCATCGCTGATGTCCGCCCGCAGCGCCGTGGCTTTGCCGCCAGACGCCAAAATGGTATTCACCACCTCGGTGGCGGCGTTAATGTTGTGATGGTAATTGACCGCCACGGTATACCCTTCCTGCGCCAGCAGCAGCGCCGTCGCCCGGCCTATTCCGCGGCTCGCGCCGCTTATCAGAGCGATTCCCATACCTTCCCTCCAAAAAATAAAGGCACCGCAGCGCCTTTAAAAGTATAGATAATACGCAAACTTACTGGTATTCGCTCATCGGTACGCAGGAGCAGAACAGGTTGCGGTCGCCGTACACATCGTCCAGACGTTTCACCGTCGGCCAGTACTTGTTGTGCAACCCAGCCGGGAATACCGCCAGCTCGCGGCTGTACGGATGGTTCCACTCGCCCACCAGCTCGCCCTGGGTGTGCGGTGCGTTCACCAGCGGGTTGTCTTCCAGCGGCCATTCACCGGCTTTGACGCGGTCGATTTCAGCGCGGATCGCCAGCATCGCGTCGATAAAGCGGTCCAGCTCCACTTTGCTTTCCGATTCCGTCGGCTCAACCATCAGCGTACCCGCTACCGGGAAGGACATGGTTGGCGCATGGAAGCCAAAGTCGATCAGACGCTTGGCGATATCCAGTTCGCTAATGCCGGTCTCTTCTTTCAGCGGACGAATATCGAGAATACATTCGTGCGCCACGCGACCATCGCGACCGGTGTAGAGCACCGGGTAGGCGTCTTTCAGACGGGTAGCGATGTAGTTGGCGTTAAGGATCGCGTTCTGGCTCGCCTGCTTCAGCCCTTCCGCGCCCATCATGCGAATATACATCCAGCTGATCGGCAGGATGGACGCGCTGCCGAACGGCGCGGCGGAAACCGCGCCCTGACGGGTCAACATCCCTTCAATCTGCACCACGCTGTGACCCGGCACGAACGGCGCCAGGTGCGCTTTCACGCCGATTGGGCCCATACCCGGGCCGCCGCCGCCGTGCGGAATGCAGAACGTTTTATGCAGGTTGAGGTGCGAAACGTCGGCGCCGATATAGCCCGGAGAGGTGATCCCGACCTGGGCGTTCATGTTAGCGCCGTCAAGGTAAACCTGGCCGCCGAACTGGTGCACGATCTCGCACACTTCGCGAATGGTCTCTTCATATACGCCGTGGGTCGACGGATAGGTGACCATGATGCAGGAGAGATTCGCCCCCGCCTGCTCTGCTTTTTCACGCAGGTCAGCGAGATCGATATTGCCGTTTTTGTCGCACGCAACCACCACCACCTGCATACCCGCCATCTGCGCGGAAGCCGGGTTGGTGCCGTGCGCGGAGCTTGGGATCAGGCAGATATCGCGATGGCCTTCGTTGCGGCTCTCGTGATAGTGGCGAATCGCCAGCAGGCCAGCATATTCGCCCTGCGCGCCGGAGTTCGGCTGCATGCAGACGGCGTCATAGCCGGTCAGTTTCACCAGCCAGTCGGAGAGCTGGGCGATCATCTGGTGATACCCTTCCGCCTGCTCGACCGGGCAGAACGGGTGCAGCTCAGCGAATTCCGGCCAGGTGATCGGGATCATCTCCGCCGCGGCGTTCAGCTTCATGGTGCAGGAACCCAGCGGGATCATCGCCTGGTTCAGCGCCAGATCTTTACGCTCCAGGGCGTGCATGTAGCGCATCATCTCGGTCTCGCTGTGGTAGCGGTTGAACACCGGATGGGTGAGGATCGCATCGTCGCGCAGCATCGCCGCCGGGATGGAACGGCTGTCCAGCGCCACATCTTTATCCAGGGTATCGATGTCCAGACCATGATCGTCGCCGACGATGGCGCGGAACAGGTTGAGCACGTCTTCGCGGGTGGTCGCTTCGTCGAGCGTAATGCCCACCGCGCCATGAATATCGCTGCGCAGGTTAATCTGCAGGGCTTCGGCACGCGCCAGCACCGCGGCTTTATCCGCCACTTCCACGCACAGGGTGTCGAAGTAGTGAGCATGGCGCAGCTTCAGCCCTTTCTTCTGCAGGCCGTCGGCCAGAATGTCGGTCAGGCGATGTATGCGGCCTGCGATACGTTTCAGACCCGCCGGGCCGTGGAAAACCGCGTACAAGCTGGCGATGTTGGCCAGCAGCACCTGCGAGGTACAAATGTTGGAGTTCGCTTTCTCGCGGCGGATGTGCTGTTCGCGAGTCTGCATCGCCATGCGCAGCGCGGTGTTACCCGCCGCATCTTTCGATACGCCGATAATCCGGCCCGGCATGGAGCGTTTGAATTCATCTTTCGCCGCGAAGAAGGCCGCGTGCGGGCCGCCGTAGCCCATCGGCACGCCGAAGCGTTGGGCGGAGCCGAAGACGATATCCGCGCCCTGCTTGCCCGGCGCCGTCAGCAGCACCAGCGCCATAAAGTCGGCGGCGACGCTGACTATCACTTTGCGCGCTTTCAGCTCGGCGATTAGTTTGCTGTAATCGTGGATTTCGCCGGTGGTGCCCACCTGCTGCAGCAGCACACCGAAGACATCCTGGTGATCGAGCACTTTGTCGGCGTCATCGACGATCACGTCGAAGCCGAAGGTTTCCGCACGGGTGCGCACCACGTCCAGGGTTTGCGGATGGACATCGGCGGCAACGAAGAAGCGGTTGGCGTTTTTCAGTTTGCTGACGCGTTTGGCCATCGCCATCGCTTCGGCGGCGGCGGTCGCTTCATCGAGCAGCGAAGCGGAAGCGATATCCAGGCCGGTGAGATCGAGAGTGACCTGCTGGAAGTTGAGCAGCGATTCCAGGCGGCCCTGGGAGACTTCCGGCTGGTAAGGGGTATAGGCGGTATACCAGCCCGGATTTTCCAGCATGTTGCGCTGAATAACCGGCGGCAGCTGCACGGCGGTGTAGCCCATGCCGATGTAAGACTTGAAGCGCTTGTTGCGACCGGCGATCGCCTTCAGCTCTGCCAGCGCGGCGAATTCGGTTGTCGCGTCGCCCACCTGCGGTGGGGTCGCCAGCTGGATATCCTGCGGCACAATCTGGCCGATCAGGGCGTTAAGCGAATCCGCGCCGACGGTCTTCAGCATCTCTTGCTGCTGCTGAGCGTCCGGGCCAATGTGACGTTCAATAAAGGCGTCGCGGTTTTCAAGCTGACTTAAAGTCTGAGTCATGAGCGATGGTTCCTGAAACGTGCGGTGAATCGTGATTGTCTGACTGGTTTGCCCGGCAAGCGCTGATGCTTACCGGGCCGGAATAAGCAAAATCATTCGCGCGGCAGGAAGCCAACGCCCCTGCAGCGTGAAGGATGACGCGTATTTATTCGTCTTCTAACAGAGCTTCATACGCGGCGGCATCCAGCAGCGCGGCAACCTGCGCTTCGTCGCTGGCTTTGATCTTGAAGATCCAGCCGTCGGTGTACGGGTCGCTGTTGACCAGTTCCGGCGAGTCGTTCAGCTCTTCGTTAACGGCAACGATTTCACCGCTAATCGGGGCATAAATATCGGAAGCCGCTTTCACGGATTCGGCAACCGCGCAATCGGCGCCCGCTTCGACGGTGGCGCCCACTTCCGGCAGATCAACGAATACCATATCGCCCAGCAGCTCCTGCGCATGCTCGGTGATCCCGACGGTATAGGTGCCGTCCGCTTCTTTACGCAGCCATTCGTGTTCTTTGCTGTATTTCAGTTCTGCTGGTACGTTGCTCATCAATTCATCTCCAAAAAAGGGAAATCACACAATGGCTTTGCCATTGCGTACAAAACCAGGTTTAGTCACTTTTACCGGCATTTCACGGTTACGAATTTGCACCACCGCGGTGTCGCCAATCCCGGCCGGCACGCGAGCCAGCGCGATGCTGTAGCCCAGCGTCGGCGAGAAGGTGCCGCTGGTGATAATGCCTTCTTTTTGGTTACCGTCGCTATCGGTAAAGCGCACCGGCAGGCCGCCGCGCAGGACGCCTTTCTCAGTCATCACCAGGCCAACCAGCTGTTCGGTGCCCTTTTCACGCTGCATCTCCAGCGCTTCGCGACCGATAAAGTTACGATCCGCCGGTTCCCAAGCGATAGTCCAGCCCATATTCGCCGCCAGCGGAGAGACGCCTTCGTCCATCTCCTGGCCATACAGGTTCATTCCGGCCTCCAGGCGCAGGGTATCGCGCGCGCCGAGACCGCATGGCTTAACGCCAGCGTCCAGCAGACCGCGCCAGAAATCCGCCGCCTGCTCGTTCGGCATGGCGATTTCATAGCCCGCTTCGCCGGTATAGCCTGTGGTGGCGATAAACAGCTCGCCGGCCTGCACGCCGAAGAACGGCTTCATACCTTCCACGGCCTGACGCTGCGCGTCGGTAAAAAGCGTCGCCGCCTTCGCTTTCGCCTGCGGACCCTGGACCGCGATCAGCGACAGATCGTCGCGGACGATGATTTCGAGGCCGTAGGGTTCAGCTTGTTCGGAAATCCAGGCGAGGTCTTTTTCGCGGGTGGCGGAGTTAACAACGAGGCGGAAATAATCTTCAGAGAGGAAATAGACAATCAGGTCGTCGATGACGCCGGCGGAGGCGGTCAGCATGCCGGTGTAGAGCGCTTTGCCCGGGGTGGTGAGCTTCGCCACGTCGTTGGCCAGCAAATAGCGCAAGAACTCTCTGGTCCGGCTGCCGTGGAAATCAACGATGGTCATATGCGACACATCGAACATGCCTGCGTCGCCGCGCACCGCATGGTGCTCATCAATCTGGGATCCGTAATGCAGCGGCATCATCCAGCCATGGAAATCCACCATGCGCGCGCCGCACAGCGTGTGTTGTTCATACAACGGAGTCTGTTGAGCCATCTTTTCCTCATCGAATAAAAACGGAACCAGCCACAAGATTGTCGGCGATTTTTCGCCACGAAATCGGGTGTCGGCATCGCTGACGAACGCCGACGCAAACGTTCTCTTTTGCCTGAACTTACCACCGAACCCGGCACTAAACCATAAGCTCATTCAGGGCATCACATTAGCTTATGACTAAAATCCGCCGAAAAGCCTACAGAGTTATTGACTGGAAAAAAGCGATTTATGCCACATAAAATTAACATTAAGGCGGCACTGATTAGGGAATGATGGTGTTTTGTGCGATTTTATCGTCCTAATTTCTTTAACAAAAAAAAGGACGCATTAATAAATCTAATGCGAAAAAAGAGGTGAAATTAGAATATTTCAAATGAGGGGGAAAACCCGGCGCGCAGGCCGGGTGAAAGAAGTGTGACGCGGTTAACGTAACCAGGCAGGCAGATCGTTGAGGCCCATCGCCTGGCGAATCAGCTGCGGTTTCACGCCCGGCAGCGTATCGGCCAGTTTCAGCCCCATGTCGCGGATGAATTTCTTCGCCGGATGGCTACCGGAAAACATGTCGCGGAAGCCCTGCATGCCCGCCAGCATCAGCGCGGCGCTGTGCTTGCGGCTACGCTCGTAGCGGCGCAGATAAAGATGCTGGCCGATATCCTTGCCCTGGGCGTGCAGGCGCTTCAGTTCGTCAATAAGCTCGGCGGCATCCATAAAGCCGAGATTGACGCCCTGCCCGGCCAGCGGGTGGATGGTATGCGCGGCATCGCCGACCAGCGCCAGGCGGTGGGCGGCGAACTGGCGGGCATAGCGGCCGGTCAGCGGGAAGACTTCACGTGCGCTTTCCAGCTGGCAGAGGCCAAGGCCATTATCGAAGGCGATATTCAAGGCCTGATTAAAGGTGGCTTCATCAGCCTCCTGCATCCGCTGCGCCTCCGCCGGCGACAGCGACCAGACGATCGAGCACAGATGCGGATCGCAGAGCGGCAGGAAGGCGAGGATCCCGTCGCCATGGAACGCCTGGCGGGCCACCGCCTGATGCGGCTCAGCGGTACGGATGGTCGCCACCAGCGCATGATGATGGTAATCCCAGAAAGTCAGCGGAATATCGGCTTTATTGCGCAGCCATGAATTGGCACCATCGGCGCCGATCACCAGCCGCGCGGTGAGCATGCTGCCGTCCTGCAGGCTGAGAAAGGCTTCATTCTCGCCCCACGCCACCTGCTGCAGTTGCGCAGGCGCCAGCAGGGTGACGTCGGCGCAGCGCTGCGCCTTCTGCCACAGCGCATAATGCACCACAGCGTTTTCAATAATGTGGCCCAGATGGCTGAAGCCCATGCTCTGGTCATCAAAGCTAATGCGGCCGAAGCTGTCTTTGTCCCACACTTCCATGCCGTGATAGCAGCTGGCGCGCTGGGCGACGATCTCTGACCAGACGCCGATGCGGGTCAGTAGCTTTTCGCTGGCGGCGTTAATTGCCGACACGCGCAGCGCCGGCGGCGCATCGGCGGCCAGCGGCTGCGGCTCCGCTTTCTCCAGCACCGCGACGCGCAGGCCGCTGCCCTGTAAACCGCAGGCTACCGCCAGCCCCACCATTCCACCGCCAACAATGGCAACATCAACACTTTGCACGTTCTACTCCTTAACGGGGAACCCAACCGAGGGTACGCTGCGCCAGCGCATCGCGCGCCGGGGTAAATAATTCCATGGCCATCAGACCGACATTGCGCCCCACCACCAGCGGCGCCCAACGGTTGGCAAACAGATGCACCAGCCCATCGGTCACGCCGATGGTGGTGGCTTTATCCCCTGCCCTGCGCGCCTGATAGCGACACAGCAGCGGATAATGGCCGACATCTTCGCCGCTGAGATGGGCGTCAGCGAGCAACTCCGCCAGGCTCATCACATCGCGCAGGCCGAGATTAAAGCCCTGCCCGGCAATCGGGTGCAGCGTCTGCGCCGCGTTGCCGACCAGCGCCAGGCGGTGCGACACCGCGCGGCTGGCGGTGGTGAGAGCCAGCGGATAGACGCTGCGCTTCCCGGCTTGAGTAATGCGCCCCAGCCGCCAGCCGAACGCCTGCTGCAGCTCCTGACAAAAACGTTCGTCAGACCAGCTCAGCACCTCGTCGCGGCGCGACTGCGGATGACACCACACCAGCGAGCAGCGCCCTTGCGACATCGGCAGCATCGCCAGCGGGCCATGCTCGGTAAAACGTTCGAACGCGCGGCCTTTGTGGGGCAGCGCGGTGCTCACGTTGGCGATAATCGCCAGTTGCTCATAGGGCTGCTGTTGCCAGCTGATGCCGCAGCGGGCGCCCAGCGACGA
Organism: Klebsiella sp. JB_Kp031; assembly: GCF_040064295.1. Classification (NCBI taxonomy): domain Bacteria; kingdom Pseudomonadati; phylum Pseudomonadota; class Gammaproteobacteria; order Enterobacterales; family Enterobacteriaceae; genus Klebsiella; species Klebsiella sp. JB_Kp031. Next base: position 171,996 of record NZ_JBEAJW010000041.1, on the reverse strand, counting down.
ACGCGAACCGTCCGCCGCCACCAGCAGCTTACCGCTGATCGTTTCGCCCCCCTCAAGGGTAAGGCTGACGTTCTCCTGGCTGCGACTGACCGCTTCCACTTTCGCCGGGCAATGTAGCGTCACGCCCGGCGCCTCGCGCAGCAGGCTAAACAGTCGCTGGCCGACATCGTGGAGTTCAACCACCTGACCCAGTGCCGACAGGCTATAATCCGCCGCCGCCAGATTCACAAAACCAGCATGGCCGCGGTCGCTGACATGTACCCGCTGGATAGGCGTCGCCCGCTCGGCGAGACGTTGCCAGACGCCGATGCGCGCCAGTTGCTGGCAGGTGCCGGCGGCCAGGGCGATCGCCCGGTCGTCGAAGCCGGGATGGCGAGCCGACTGGGGATCCTGCGCCTCAATCAGATGGACCGGCAGCGCGCCGCCGGTCAAACGGGAGATGGCCAGGGCGAGCGTCGCCCCGGTCATCCCGCCGCCGACGATCAGCACGCTCATGACTGGCGCGCCGCCGACGATCAGCACGCTCATGACTGGCGCGCCGCCGCCATCAGCGCCTCGATCTCATCCGCCTTCTTCACCACGCCGGCGGTGAGATTTTCGTTCCCGTCTTCAGTGATCACGATGTCATCTTCAATACGGATGCCGATGCCGCGGTACTGCGCCGGCACGTCGGCGTCGGCGGCGATATACAGCCCCGGTTCGACGGTCAGCACCATCCCCGGCTCCAGGACGCGCGAACGGTCGGTGTCGTAGTGGCCGACATCGTGTACATCCAGCCCCAGCCAGTGGCTCAGACCGTGCATAAAGTACGGGCGGTGGGCGTTGTTGGCGATCAGCTCGTCAACCTCGCCTTTGAGGATCCCGAGCCGCACCAGGCCGGTGATCATGATGCGCACCACTTCCTGATTCACCTGGCAGATTGAGGTGCCCGGGCGGTAGAGTTCCAGCGCGGTCTCCAGCGATTCCAGCACGATATCGTAGATTTCGCGCTGCGGCTGGCTGAATTTGCCGTTCACCGGGAAGGTGCGGGTAATGTCGCCGGCGTAGCCGCGATACTCGCAGCCGGCGTCAATCAACACCAGATCGCCGTCGCGCAGTTCAGATTCATTTTCGGTGTAGTGCAGAATGCAGCCGTTTTCGCCGCCGCCAACGATGGTGTTATAGGAGGGGAAACGCGCGCCGTGGCGATTGAATTCATGAAGAATTTCGCCCTCCAGCTGATACTCGAACATGCCTGGGCGGCATTTTTCCATCGCCCGGGTATGGGCCAGAGCGCTAATTTCACCGGCGCGGCGCATCACGGCCAGCTCTTCCGCCGATTTGAACAGGCGCATCTCATGCACAATGGGCCGCCAGTCGATGACCGAGTTCGGCGCCTGCAGGTTCTGGCGCGAGCCTTTGCGTAGTTTTTCGAGGGCGTTGAACACAATCTCATCGGCATAGGCATATTCGCCCTGGGCGAAATAGATAGCGTCCAGACCGTTGAGCAGCTGATACAGCTGCTGGTTGATTTCGCTGAACGCCAGCGCCCGGTCAACGCCAAGCTTCGCCGGCGCGGCCTCCTGGCCCAGACGGCGACCGAACCAGATCTCAGCGGTCAGATCGCGAACCCGGTTGAACAGCACGCTATGGTTGTGGGTTTCATCGCTTTTAATCAACACCAGCAGCGCTTCCGGTTCGTTGAAGCCGGTGAAGTACCAAAAATCGCTGTTCTGCCGGTAGGGATATTCCGAATCTGCACTGCGCACCGCTTCCGGTGCGGCGAAAATCAGCGCCGCGCTGCCTGGCTGCATCTGCGCCAACAGCGCCTGGCGACGCGAGAGAAATTCCTGCTGAGTCATGACGCCCCCTGAACGAATTTTAGTTAGTGTAATGTCGGTTTGCGGACTTCCGGTGCGGTTGGCTGCTGACGCGCAAAGGTGTCGTGGCACAGCAGTGCGGCAACGCGGACATACTCGATAATCTCCTCCAGAGACATCTCCAGCTCTTCCTGATCTTCGTCTTCATCGTAGCCCAGCTGGGCAATATTACGCAGATCGTCAATCGCTTCCCCGGTTTCGTCTTTCACTTTATCCAGCTTCGGCTGGCTCACGCCAAGGCCAAGAAGGAAGTGGTTGACCCAGCCGGCGAGAGCGTCGGCGCGATCAAAGACGCTCACCGCATCGCCTTCCGGCAGATACAGTTGAAAGAGGAAGCCGTCGTCATCCAGTGAGTCGCTGATGGCGGAATGCATGTTACGCAGCGCCTGGGCCAGCTCATGGCCGAAGGCGAGACCTTCGTTGGTCAGGTCGTGCACCAGCGGCTGCCAGCTGCTGTCCGTGTTGCCGCCGCACAGCAATCCGCTGATCAAACCGTGCATCTCGGCCGGGGTAAGCCCTACCCCTTGTTGGTTCAGTAACTGGTCTACATCGTTGTAACCAGGCATTTCGTTCTGTATAGACATGCGCATTCGTCATCGTTGGGAGGAATATTCATGGTATGCTACCACTTTGGACCCTGGTGAACCAGAATAGGGCTTGTATCTTCGCACCAGGGTAGCTATAGTGTCGCCCCTTCGCAGACCCGGGTCAGGGTGTGAAGGCAGCGCAGTCAATCAGCAGGAAGGTGGCATGTCTGCACAACCCGTAGATCTCCAAATTTTCGGCCGTTCACTGCGAGTGAATTGCCCGCCTGAACAAAGGGATGCCCTGAATCAGGCAGCTGAAGACCTTAATCAGCGGTTGCAAGATTTAAAAGAACGCACTAGAGTCACAAATACTGAGCAGCTGGTCTTCATCGCCGCGTTGAACATCAGCTATGAGTTGACTCAGGAAAAAGCGAAGACCCGCGACTACGCTTCCAGCATGGAGCAGCGCATTCGCATGCTTCAGCAGACCATCGAGCAAGCATTGCTTGAGCAAGGTCGCATAAGCGAAAGACCAGGGTCGAAGTTTGAATAACACTTTGCAGTTAACTGTGTTAGAGTAACTCCAGGAACAAAATTTCTCTGAGATGTTTGCAAGCGGGCCAGTCCCCTGAGCCGATATTTCATACCACAAGAATGTGGCGCTCCACGGTTGGTGAGCATGCTCGGTCCGTCCGAGAAGCCTTAAAACCGTGACGACACATTCACCTTGAACCAAGGGTTCAAGGGTTACAGCCTGCGGCGGCATCTCGGAGATTCCCTTCCTCACTTCGCATTATTTCCCCACACCTGTTTTCGGCTGACGCCGCACTGTATTACACTGCTTTCTATTGTTTCGCCTGCTCGCCATGAGACCTGCATGACCCTACAGCCCGATACCCTGCTTTCCCGCCAGCATATTCGCCAGCAGATCCGCGAGCGTCGACGCGCGCTCAGCCCTGAGCAACAGCGGCAGTTTGCCCTGCAGGCCGCAGAGCGAATGATGGCCTGGCCGCCGGTGGTTCTCGCCCACACCGTGGCGCTGTTTCTCTCCTTTGACGGCGAGCTGGACACCCAACCGCTGATTGACCAGCTCTGGCGGGCCGGCAAGCGGGTGTATCTCCCGGTGCTGCATCCGTTTAGCCCCGGTAACCTGTTGTTTTTACATTACCATCCGCAGAGCGAACTGATAGTGAATCGCCTGAAGATCCGTGAACCGAAGCTCGACGTGCGCGACGTGCTGCCGCTCGCTGATCTCGATGTGCTGGTCACCCCGCTGGTGGCCTTCGATGCCGGCGGACAACGGCTGGGGATGGGTGGCGGTTTTTACGACCGGACGCTGCAAAACTGGCAGCAGTATCGCCTGCAGCCGGTGGGCTACGCGCACGACTGCCAGCAGGTGGACACCCTGCCGAGCGAAGAGTGGGATATCCCGCTGCCGGCGGTGATCACCCCGGGCAAAACCTGGTGTTGGTAGGTACGTGGGGAGAAGAATTTCTGCCTGGAAGGTGTTAACAAAAAAACGGGCAGGCACGCGACCTGCCCGAGAGGCAAAAATGGTTAGAACAGCAGACGGGCGCGGATAGTCCCCGGGATCGCTTTCATCGCCTGCAGCGCCTGCTGGGCAACATCTTCTTCCGCTTCGATATCAATAACCACGTAACCCATCTGCGGCGACGTTTGCAGATACTGGGCGGCAATATTGATGCTCTGCGCGGCGAAGATCTGGTTGATGGCGGTCAGGACGCCCGGCCGGTTCTCATGGATGTGCAGCAGACGGCGTCCACCGTGCAGCGGCAGAGAAACTTCCGGGAAGTTGACCGCCGACAGGGTAGACCCGTTGTCAGAGTACTTCGCCAGCTTGCCGGCCACTTCCAGACCGATGTTCTCCTGCGCTTCCTGAGTGGAGCCACCGATATGCGGCGTCAGGATCACGTTATCAAACTCGCACAGCGGCGAAGTGAAGGGGTCGCTGTTGGTCGCGGGTTCGGTCGGGAAGACGTCGATCGCCGCCCCGGCCAGATGCTTACTCGCCAGCGCATCGCATAGCGCCGGAATATCCACCACGGTACCACGGGAGGCGTTGATCAGCAGCGCGCCCGGCTTCATCAGCGCCAGCTCTTCCGCGCCCATCATATTTTTGGTGGAGGCGTTTTCCGGCACGTGCAGGCTAACCACATCACTCATGTTCAGCAGGTCGGAGAGATGCTGTACCTGAGTGGCGTTGCCCAGCGGCAGTTTGTTTTCAATATCATAGAAGAAGACATGCATCCCCAGCGATTCCGCCAGAATGCCGAGCTGGGTGCCGATGTGGCCGTAACCGATAATCCCCAGTTTCTTGCCGCGCGCTTCAAAGCTCCCCACCGCCAGCTTATTCCATACGCCGCGATGCGCCTTGGCGTTGGCTTCCGGCACGCCGCGCAGCAGCAGCAGCAGCTCACCGATCACCAGCTCGGCCACCGAACGGGTATTGGAGAATGGCGCGTTAAACACCGGAATACCGCGTTTCGCGGCGGCGTCCAGATCGACCTGGTTGGTACCGATGCAGAAGCAGCCGACGGCAACCAGTTTTTCCGCCGCGGCGAAAATCTCTTCAGTCAGGTGGGTACGGGAACGCAGGCCGATGAAATGGGCATCACGGATCGACGCTTTCAGCTGTTCGGAATCCAGCGCGCCTTTATGAAATTCAATGTTGGTGTAACCTGCCGCGCGAAGGCTATCGATTGCCTTTTGATGCACACCTTCAACCAGCAGAAATTTAATCTTGTCTTTTTCCAGTGATACCTTAGCCATTTCCCCGTCCTGTTTTGTCTTAACTGATGTCGTGCTGAACGAAAGTTCGTCTCAGCAACATATCAAAAAAAACTATCGCGGCAATATGAACGTTTGCGTCGCTGTCCTGAAGAAATGTCATTCAGAAGGAAATGGCAGGACAAAACACCAGAAAGATAATGAACGGTAGCGCGTTAATCAGAATGGTTGCACAAATGTGACAGAAGTCACTAAATTGCGCCAGGTGAAAAAATATTTGCGAGGGAGCCGGTTGGCTCCCTGCGGACAGACTATTTTACGATGGTTTTCACACCGTCAGCGGTGCCGATCAGCGCCACGTCGGCGCCGCGGTTGGCGAACAGCCCCACGGTCACGACGCCAGGAATGCCGTTAATCGCGTTTTCCAGCGCGATAGCATCGAGAATTTCCAGGCCGTGCACGTCAAGGATCACGTTGCCGTTATCGGTCACCACGCCCTGACGGTATTCCGGACGGCCGCCCAACTTGACCAGCTGGCGCGCCACGGCGCTGCGCGCCATCGGAATGACCTCAACCGGCAGCGGGAATTTACCCAGAATATCGACCTGCTTGGAGGCATCGGCGATGCAGATAAATTTATCCGCTACCGAGGCGATGATCTTCTCACGGGTCAGCGCCGCGCCGCCGCCTTTGATCATCTGCATGTGACCGTTGATCTCATCCGCGCCGTCAACGTAGATCCCCAGGCGATCGACGCTGTTGAGATCGAAGACGGTGATCCCGAGGCTTTTCAGCTTCTCGGTGGAGGCATCGGAGCTGGAGACCGCCCCTTCGATCTGCCCCTTCATGGTGCCCAGCGCGTCAATAAAATGGGCCGCTGTCGAGCCGGTGCCTACGCCCACAATGGTCCCTGGCTGTACGTATTGCAGCGCCGCCCAACCTACCGCTTTTTTCAGTTCATCCTGCGTCATAATTATGGTCCGAGATGTGAATGCCTGTGGCGCATTATAGAACATCGACAGTGGAAATGTCCCTGCGATGCAGATCACACAACAGAGCAGACCAATTTCGTCTGTATCAAATAAAAATTTATGTCATAGTGCGAGATAACGATTAGTTATGGGGGCACGCCAGAATAATGAAACGACCGGACTACAGGACACTACAAGCGCTGGACGCGGTGATTAGAGAACGAGGATTTGAGCGCGCCGCGCAGAAGCTATGTATTACCCAGTCCGCCGTCTCACAGCGTATTAAGCAACTGGAAAATATGTTCGGCCAGCCGCTGCTGGTACGTACCGTGCCGCCGCGCCCAACCGAGCAAGGGCAAAAATTGCTGGCGCTATTGCGCCAGGTTGAACTGCTCGAAGAGGAGTGGCTGGGCGACGAGCAGACTGGCTCCACGCCGCTGCTGCTGTCGCTGGCGGTGAACGCCGACAGTCTGGCGACCTGGCTGCTGCCGGCGCTGGCTAATGTGCTGTCGGACTCCCCTATTCGTCTCAACCTGCAGGTGGAAGATGAAACCCGCACCCAGGAACGCCTGCGCCGTGGCGAAGTGGTCGGCGCGGTAAGTATCCAGCCGCAGGCGCTGCCAAGCTGCCTGGTGGATCAGCTCGGCGCGCTCGATTACCTGTTTGTCGCCTCAAAAGAGTTTGCGCAACGCTATTTCCCCAACGGCGTAACGCGCTCGGCGCTGCTGAAAGCGCCGGTCGTCGCTTTCGATCATCTGGATGATATGCATCAGGCATTTCTGCAGCAAAACTTCGACCTGCCGCCGGGTAGCGTCCCCTGCCATATCGTCAACTCGTCGGAAGCCTTCGTCCAGCTGGCGCGCCAGGGCACCACCTGCTGCATGATCCCCCATCTGCAGATCGAAAAAGAGCTCAACAGCGGCGAGCTTATCGACCTCACTCCCGGCCTGTTTCAGCGCCGTATGCTTTACTGGCACCGCTTTGCCCCGGAAAGCCGCATGATGCGCCGGGTGACCGATGCGCTCATCGATTACGGCCACAAGGTGCTGCGTCAGGATTAAGCCGCGGGCATAAAAAAAGCCACTTCGCTGAAGTGGCTTTTTTGTTTCTATCGCTTACTGGGCCGGTTTCGGCGCTTCAGCCGGTTTCGCCGGCGTGGCCGGGGCCGCGGCCTGCGCCGGCTGCAGTTCAAACACGACGTCGACCTGGTCGTCAAACTGGATGGTGGCCTGCTCGTAGGTTTCCTGGGCGGAAACCGGCGCAGCGTCAGCGGCCTTCATCATGCGAACCATCGGGCTCGGCTGATAATTAGAGACGTGGTAGCGCACGCTGTACACCGGACCCAGCTTGCTGTGGAAACCTGCGGCCAGCTCCTGCGCCTGATGCACGGCGTCGTCGATCGCCGCTTTACGCGCTTTATCTTTGTAGGCGTCCGGTTGCGCAACGCCCAGCGAGACGGAGCGAATTTCGTTCAGACCGGCTTTCAGGGCGCCGTCCAGCAGACCGTTGAGTTTATCCAGCTGGCGCAAGGTCACTTCGACAGTGCGCACCGCGCGGTAGCCTTTGAGAATGCTTTTCCCGTTCTGATAGTCGTAATCAGGTTGGGTGCGCAGATTCGCCGAGTTGATGTCTTTTTTCGCAATGCCGCTCTTTTCGAGGAAAGAGAGGTATTGCGCAACGCGATCGTCAGCCTGTTTTTTTGCCGATGCGGCATCTTTTGCCGCCACGTTCACTTCGATCGCCAGGGTGGCGATATCCGGAACCGCAGCAACGCTTGCTGTGCCTGAAGTCACAATATGCGGACCGTCCGGCAATTCGCTGGCCTGTGCCGCCATCGTGCTAAATCCGAGTGTTGCCGCCAGGGCTAAGACTTTTAACTTCACTGTCGTTTCTCCATGTTACTTAAATCGCCCTTACGGGACGCATGCCAGCAAGCTTAGCGCGTACAGCGGGAAAGTCCATCGGACAACGCTTAGTTGAGCAACGCCTGGATATGGCCGACGCCCTCTTTTGCCAGCTGAAACGCAATAAACCACATGACGGCGCCGACCACAATGTTGATGATCCGCTGGGCTCTGGCGGTACGCAGCCGCGGCGCCAGCCAGGCGGCCAACAGTGCCAGACCAAAGAACCACAGGAAAGAGGCGCTAATGGTTCCCAGCGCAAACCAGCGCTTCGGCTCCATCGCCAGCTGGCCTCCCAGGCTGCCCAACACCACAAAGGTATCCAGATAAACGTGCGGATTCAGCCAGGTGACCGCCAGCATAGTGATAATGATTTTCCAGCGCCCCTGCTGCATCACCTCGGCGCTGGCGAGCTCAAGATTCTGGCTGAACGCTGTTTTCAATGCGCCAAAGCCGTACCACAGTAAAAAGGCCACGCCGCCCCAGGTCACGAGCGCCAGTAGCCAGGGGGACTGCATCAGCAGCGCGCTGCCGCCAAAAATGCCGGCGCAGATCAGCAGCAAGTCGCTGACGGCGCACAGCAAGGCAATCATCAGGTGATACTGACGACGGATCCCCTGGTTCATCACGAAAGCATTTTGGGGGCCAAGCGGCAAAATCATTGCCGCTCCCAGGGCAAGGCCCTGAAAGTAATAGGTAAACATGAGGATTTTTCCGCTGTGTTCGAGAGTGGCGCTGACTATAACGCGAATAAATTATTAGCGGAAATTGAAAGTATTAATCATTAATAAGCAAAGCTAATGATGAGCCATTAAAAAAGGCCGGCATCGCCGGCCTGAGTCACTGAGTGGCGGTTTACTCGGCTTTTTCCGGCAGACGCACCACATGAACATCCATCTGCGGATAAGGGAAGCTGATGCCGTTGGCGTCAAATTCACGCTTGATGCGCTCGAGGATATCCCAGTAGACGTTTTGCAGATCGCTGCTTTTGCTCCAGACGCGCACCACAAAGTTCACCGACGAGGCGCCGAGTTCGTTCAGGCGAACCGTCATTTCCCGATCGCGCAGAATACGATCGTCAGATTCGATAATCGAGGTCAGGAGCTGCTTCACCTTGTCGATATCGGCATCGTAAGAGACGCCGATAATAAACTCATTGCGGCGCGCCGGTTCACGGGAGAAGTTAATGATGTTGCCGGCGATGATTTTGCCGTTCGGCACCACCACCACTTTACCGTCGGCGGTACGCAGGGTAGTGGAGAAAATCTGTACGTTAAGCACCGTACCCGCTACACCACCAAGGTCGACATACTCGCCGGCGCGGAAAGGGCGGAACATCACCAGCAGTACGCCAGCCGCGAGGTTAGACAGTGATCCCTGCAGCGCCAGACCGACGGCTAAACCCGCGGCGCCCAGCACCGCAATGACCGAGGCGGTCTGCACGCCCACGCGTCCCAGGGCGGCAATCAGCGTAAAGGCGATAACCGCATAGCGCACCAGCGCGGAGAGGAAATCGGCAACGGTGGCGTCAATTTTACGCGCCAGCATCAGGCGGTTGACGGTATTAGAGACGACGCGCGCCACGATCATCCCGACGATCAGGATAGCGATAGCCGCGACGATGTTGACGGCATAGCTCAGCAGCAGCTCCTGGTTGCGTGCCAGCCACGTCCCGGCGTGGTTGATGCTATCGACAACGTTCAAATCTTCCATTTAACATTCCTTATGAATCCCCCAGGGGGAAGTAAATAACTCAGCCTGCGACAGGGCAGTCAGGTTATAGGGTAAACAATAAGTGCACGTTTTGCCAAATGGATCACAGTTTTCTGCTGAGCTATCCTGTTGTTAAGATAATAAAAAAGCCCGCATTGCTGCGGGCTTCGGGGTAAGAAACAGATTTTTCTTACAGAACGTCGATCGCGTTCAGCTCTTTAAATGCCTGCTCCAGACGAGTCACCATGGAAGTCTGTGCAGCACGCAGCCATACGCGCGGGTCGTAGTATTTCTTGTTCGGCTGGTCTTCGCCTTTCGGGTTGCCCAGCTGGCCCTGCAGGTAAGCTTCGTTCGCTTTGTAGTACTGCAGGATACCGTCCCAGGTTGCCCACTGGGTGTCGGTATCGATGTTCATTTTCACTACGCCGTAGCTGACGGAGTCTTTGATTTCCTGAGCGGAAGAACCGGAACCGCCGTGGAAGACGAAGTTCAGGCTGTTGTGCGGCAGGTTGTGTTTCTTGGAAACATATTCCTGAGAATCGCGCAGGATAGTCGGGGTCAGAACGACGTTACCCGGTTTGTACACGCCGTGTACGTTACCGAAGGAAGCGGCGATGGTGAAGCGCGGGCTGATTTTGCTCAGCTCGGTGTACGCGTAATCCACGTCTTCCGGCTGGGTGTACAGGGCGGAAGCGTCCATGTGGCTGTTGTCCACGCCGTCTTCTTCGCCACCGGTGCAACCCAGTTCGATTTCCAGGGTCATGTCCATTTTGGCCATGCGCGCCAGGTATTTAGAGCAGATTTCGATGTTTTCGTGCAGGGACTCTTCAGACAGGTCGATCATGTGAGAAGAGAACAGCGGTTTGCCGGTAGCGGCGAAGTGTTTTTCACCCGCGTCCAGCAGGCCGTCGATCCACGGCAGCAGTTTCTTCGCGCAGTGGTCAGTGTGCAGGATAACCGGCACGCCGTAGTGCTCAGCCATCTGGTGCACGTGGTGCGCGCCAGAGATAGCGCCGAGGATAGCAGCACCCTGAGGAACGTCAGTTTTCACGCCTTTACCTGCGATGAACGCTGCGCCGCCGTTAGAGAACTGAACGATAACCGGAGAGCGTACTTTCGCAGCAGCTTCCAGAACGGCGTTGATGGAGTCAGTCCCTACGCAGTTTACCGCCGGCAGTGCAAAGTTGTTTTCTTTCGCTACCTGGAACACTTTCTGAACGTCGTCGCCAGTGATGACGCCCGGTTTTACGAAATCAAAAATTTTAGACATGTTACTTAGTCCTGTATCTGTATCTTCGACCGTTGAAGAAGGTTCGCGAGCCCTTAAGCGCGCTGAAAAACAGGCGGGTTTCCCCGCCTGAACTGAATTACTGCTTAGCGCGCTCTTCGAGCATCGCTACTGCCGGCAGGACTTTGCCTTCGACGAATTCAAGGAACGCGCCGCCGCCAGTGGAGATGTAGGAAATTTTGTCAGCGATGCCGAAAAGGTCGATCGCTGCCAGGGTGTCACCGCCGCCGGCGATGGAGAAACCTTCGCTGTCCGCGATAGCGTTAGCCACGATTTCAGTCCCTTTACGGAAGTTCGGGAATTCGAATACGCCAACCGGGCCGTTCCACAGAATGGTTTTGGCGTTCTTCAGAATTTCAGCCAGTTTCTGTGCGGAAACGTCGCCAAGGTCCAGAATCTGCTCATCATCTTTGATGTCGTTAACAGATTTCAGAGTCGCCGTTGCGGTTTCGGAGAACTCGGTCGCGACGCGAACGTCAGTCGGAACCGGGATATCGCAGGTGCTCAGCAGGCGCTTGGCTTCATCAACCAGGTCCGCTTCGTACAGGGATTTGCCGACGTTGTGGCCCTGGGCGGCAACGAAGGTGTTAGCGATACCGCCGCCGACGATCAGCTGGTCAGCGATTTTAGACAGGGAATCCAGCACGGTCAGCTTAGTGGATACTTTAGAACCACCGACGATAGCGACCATCGGACGAGCCGGCTCTTTCAGCGCTTTACCCAGCGCATCCAGTTCAGCGGCCAGCAGCGGGCCTGCGCACGCCACGTCAGCAAATTTGCCGATACCGTGGGTGGAAGCCTGCGCGCGGTGCGCGGTACCGAAGGCATCCATCACGAACACGTCGCACAGCGCGGCGTATTTTTTGGACAGCGCTTCGTCGTCTTTTTTCTCGCCTTTGTTAAAGCGAACGTTTTCCAGCACCACCAGCTCGCCGGCAGCCACTTCAACGCCGTCCAGGTAGTCTTTAACCAGACGTACCGGGCTGGACAGTTTGTCTTTCAGGTAATTAACAACCGGCAGCAGAGAGAATTCTTCGTTGTACTCGCCTTCGGTCGGACGACCCAGGTGGGAGGTTACCATCACTTTCGCGCCCTGCTTCAGCGCCAGTTCGATGGTCGGCAGAGATGCACGGATACGCGCGTCGCTGGTTACTTTCCCGTCTTTAACTGGTACGTTCAGATCCGCACGGATAAAAACGCGTTTACCAGCCAGATCCAGATCGGTCATCTTAATTACAGACATGGTGAATCCTCTCGTTGATTCATAAAGTTTTGTCGACGTTTACGCGTCGAACCTGAAACCAATAGCCGCCATCGCTAACGTCGTGTCGAGCATTCGGTTAGCAAAGCCCCATTCGTTATCGCACCAGACCAGCGTTTTGATCAGATGCGCGCCACTGACCCGGGTTTGCGTGCCATCAACAATAGCACTGTGCGGATCGTGGTTAAAATCTGTCGAGACCAACGGTAATTCCGTATAGTCAACTATACCATGAAATGCACCTTGTGCTGCTTTTTGCAGCAACTGGTTGACTTCACATGCTTTTACCGGTTTTTTAACCGTCACGCTCAGGTCAATTGCCGTCACGTTTATCGTCGGCACCCGCACGGCAATCGCTTCAAAACGGTCGTTAAACTGCGGGAAAATACGGGTTATCCCTGCCGCCAGTTTGGTATCCACCGGAATGATCGACTGGCTGGCCGCGCGGGTACGCCGGAGATCCGGATGATAGGCGTCAATCACCTGCTGGTCATGCATCGCCGAGTGAATGGTGGTGACGGTGCCGGACTCGATGCCATAGGCATCATCTAACAGTTTAATGATCGGAATAATGCAGTTGGTGGTACAGGAGGCGTTGGAGACAATACGGTGCTCGGCGCGGAGTTCATCCTGATTGACGCCATACACCACCGTCGCGTCGAGGTCGTTGCCGCCGGGATGGGAGAAGAGCACTTTCTTCGCCCCCGCCTGCAGGTGCGCCTCACCGTGCTCACGGCTTCCGTAAACGCCGGTGCAGTCGAGCACCACGTCTACCGCCAGCTCGCGCCAGGGCAGCGCCGCAATGGTCGGCTCGTGCAGCAGACGGATGGCATCATCGCCAACAAACAGCTGCTCGCGCTCCTGACGAACATCCCAGGCGAAACGGCCATGGCTGGTGTCATATTTCAACAAATGCGCGATGCCCGCAGCATCCGCCAGCTCATTGATTGCCACCACGGTGATTTCCGCACGGCGCCCGGATTCATATAGCGCACGAACCACATTGCGTCCAATACGACCGAAGCCATTAATCGCGATGCGAATGGTCATAGATCTCCTGCAAGGCTGTCCCTGTGATGAGGTGGCTGACAGAGTAATCCAGCTACGCTCTGAGGGAAACCTTACCAGCTGCAAACTGCGACTGATTGATTAATTGTCGAACATTTAAACGACTGAAACGCTTCAGCTAGAATAAGCCAAACGAGGAATAAAAGGAATGTTTGTCCAGCGCAATAAACCAGCTATATGACTCACATCACATTTTTGCTGGAATAATTTACAACCGTATTACATGGTTCAGGAATAGCAGATACAAAAAAGCCGGGTGACGAGGTAAAAGCAAAAACGGTAACCCTTGGGTTACCGTTTTTGGTGCTTGCCCCCTCTCCTGTGGGAGAGGGTTGGGGTGAGGGCATTAGCCCGCACCGTACCAGCGATTACAGCAGCGCTTTCGCTTTAGCGACCACATTGTCGACGGTGAAGCCGAACTCTTCGAACAGCTGCTCAGCCGGCGCAGACTCACCGAAGGTGGTCATGCCAACGATAGCGCCGTTCAGGCCAACATATTTGAACCAGTAGTCAGCGATGCCCGCTTCCACGGCAACGCGCGCGGTCACGGCTTTCGGCAGTACGGATTCACGATAAGCCGCATCCTGCTTGTCGAACGCGTCGGTGGACGGCATGGAGACCACGCGCGCCTTCACGCCTTCGGCGGTCAGTTTGTCCCACGCGGCAACCGCCAGCTCAACTTCCGAACCGGTGGCGATGAAGATCAGCTCCGGCTGGCCGGCGCAATCTTTCAGCACGTAACCGCCGCGGGCCACGTTCGCCAGCTGCTCTGCGGTACGCTCCTGCTGCGCCAGGTTCTGACGGGACAGGATCAGCGCGGTCGGGCCGTCCTGACGCTCAACGCCATATTTCCACGCAATCGCGGATTCAACCTGGTCACACGGACGCCAGGTGGACATGTTCGGGGTCACGCGCAGGGAAGCCACCTGCTCTACCGGCTGGTGAGTCGGGCCATCTTCGCCCAGACCGATGGAGTCATGGGTGTAGACCATCACCTGACGCTGCTTCATCAGCGCCGCCATACGTACCGCGTTACGCGCATATTCCACGAACATCAGGAAGGTGGAGGTGTACGGCAGGAAACCGCCGTGCAGCGCGATACCGTTGGCGATAGCGGTCATACCGAACTCACGCACGCCGTAGTGAATGTAGTTACCGGCAGTATCTTCGTTGATCGGCTTAGAACCAGACCACAGGGTCAGGTTGGACGGCGCCAGGTCAGCGGAGCCGCCAAGGAATTCCGGCAGCAGCGGACCGAACGCTTCGATGGCGTTCTGAGAGGCCTTACGGCTGGCGATTTTCGCCGGGTTGGCCTGCAGCTTCGCGATGAACTCGTTGGCTTTCGCGTCGAAGTCAGACGGCATCTCGCCTTTCATACGACGGGTGAATTCGGCGGCTTCCTGCGGGAAAGCTTTGGCGTAGGCAGCGAACTTCTCATTCCAGGCCGCTTCTTTCGCCTGGCCAGCTTCTTTGGCATCCCACTGCGCATAGATGTCAGACGGGATGTCAAACGGCGCGTGTTTCCAGCCCAGCGCTTCGCGGGTCAGGGCGATTTCGGCGTCGCCCAGCGGCGCGCCGTGGGAGTCGTGGGTACCGGCTTTGTTCGGCGAACCGAAACCGATGATGGTTTTGCACATCAGCAGGGACGGTTTGTCGGTAACCGCGCGTGCTTCTTCTACCGCGCGTTTGATGGCGTCAGCGTCGTGACCGTCAACGCCGCGCACCACGTGCCAGCCGTAGGCTTCAAAGCGTTTGGCGGTATCGTCGGTGAACCAGCCTTCAACGTGGCCGTCGATGGAGATGCCGTTGTCATCATAGAAGGCCACCAGTTTGCCCAGCTTCAGGGTACCGGCCAGGGAGCACACTTCGTGAGAAATGCCTTCCATCATGCAGCCATCGCCCATGAAAGCGTAGGTGTAGTGGTCGACGATGTCGTGCCCCGGACGGTTGAACTGCGCCGCCAGAGTTTTCTCGGCGATAGCCATCCCGACCGCGTTAGCGATACCCTGGCCCAGCGGACCGGTAGTGGTTTCCACGCCCGCGGTGTAGCCGACTTCCGGGTGGCCCGGCGTTTTAGAGTGCAGCTGGCGGAAGTTTTTCAGCTCTTCAATCGGCAGATCGTAGCCAGTGAGGTGCAGCAGGCTGTAAATCAGCATCGAACCATGGCCATTGGACAGTACAAAACGGTCACGGTCAGCCCAGGCCGGATTGTTCGGGTTATGGTTCAGGAAATCACGCCACAGCACTTCGGCAATGTCAGCCATACCCATCGGGGCACCCGGGTGGCCGGATTTGGCTTTCTGTACAGCGTCCATGCTCAGCGCACGAATAGCGTTAGCAAGCTCTTTACGTGAGGACATTTTGACTCCAGTTCGGACTGTTGAAGGCCATGCCCTTAACGACTTGACGAGAGCGCGTTTTGGGCTACGCCGGAAAAAAGTGTGAACAATGTAACCCAAGCGACAAGTCATGTACATGGAGCATCCTTTTGCCCTTTAAGAAATCTCTGGAACAGGTTGTGCTACGCCGGAATCCGCTCGCCCGTATCCTGCGATACTCTTTATAATTTACGCAGAATACGGTTCCCTGCCGTCGCCGTATTGTCGGATAAACAACCATAAGATTGTGGAAGATAAAAAAATGAAAATTCGCTCAACCGTACTTGCTCTTGGGATCGCAGCAACGCTCACCGGATGTCAGAACATGGACTCCAACGGTCTGCTCAGCTCAGGGGCCGAAGCCTTCCAGGCATACTCCCTCAGCGACGCGCAGGTGAAAACCTTAAGCGACCAGGCCTGTAAAGAGATGGACGCCAAAGCGAAAATCGCCCCGGCCAGTAGTGAATACAGCCAGCGGCTGAACAAAATCGCGGCTGCGCTGGGCGATAACATCAATGGTCAGCCCGTGAACTACAAGGTCTATGAGACCAAGGATGTCAACGCCTTCGCCATGGCCAACGGCTGCATCCGCGTCTACAGCGGGCTGATGGATCTGATGAACGATAATGAAGTCGAGGCGGTGATCGGCCACGAAATGGGCCACGTCGCGCTGGGCCACGTGAAGAAAGGGATGCAGGTTGCCCTGGGCACCAACGCTGTGCGCGCGGCGGCGGCCTCCGCGGGCGGCATCGTCGGCAGCCTGTCCCAGTCGCAGCTCGGCGATCTGGGTGAAAAACTGGTGAACTCGCAGTTCTCCCAGCGCCAGGAATCGGAAGCGGACGACTACTCTTACGATCTGCTGCGTAAGCGCGGCATCAATCCATCGGGACTGGCCACCAGCTTCGAAAAACTGGCCAAGCTGGAAGCCGGCCGTCAGAGCTCCATGTTTGACGATCACCCGGCATCGGAAGCCCGCGCGCAGCATATTCGCGATCGCATGAAGGCCGACGGGATTAAATAACCGCCAGCGGGAGGCATGTCTGCCTCCCTTTTTTATCTACCAGTAAAAATATTTAGCCGCATCAATTGATAATTTAAGCGCACAAACCGTTAATTATGATTGCACCTCGTCGCAGCCAATTATTTTATATGCTGTTACTCAGCAATATATTATTTGGCAAATGAAAAACGGCGTACGCAATCCGCCTTTCAGAACCGGGTTCGACCAAATATTAAATAGTCCACCCCTCTTCGCCAAACGCAGCCAGCGCGCGCCACACCGCTTGTTTCCTGCCGATACCATTGCTCACACAATGATTGCTTTCGACATTATTTCAGGAGAATATCGCGATTGCAGTGATTCCCTTGAATATATCGACAGACAGAGAAGTGCCCTCAGTGAAAAAAGAATTACCATTCATCGCACTTGGCATTATTGCCGCCGCACCGGCTTTCGCCAGCCAACAATCGACCAGCCAGGGCTTTATTGACGACAGTCATCTGGATCTCTTTTTACGTAACGCTTATATCAAACGCGATTATCGCGATGGGCTGCCGGATAAAGCCGAATGGGGCCAGGGAATTATCGCCACCTTCGCATCCGGCTTTACCCAGGGGCCGGTCGGCTTCGGCGTGGACGGCATCGCCCAGTACGCCGTGCGTCTCGACGGCGGCCGCGGCCGTAGCGGCGCGGGCGGCATCGACTTTTTCGCCCAGGATGACGACGGCCGGGCAAAATCCGACCTCGCGAAATTCGGCGCCACCGGCAAAATGCGCTTTTCGAATACCGTGCTCAGCTACGGCAGCCAGCGCCCAATGCTGCCCATCGTCTACGCCGACGACTCGCGCCTGCTCTACGAGAGCTATACCGGCACCATGCTGACCTCACGCGAAATCGACGGTCTGGACATTAACGCCGGCTACCTGACCGATCAGCAGCGTAAAAGTGACGACAGCCACAACAGCGGTCTGAAAAGCCTCACCTTCGGCGGGGCAAGCTACCGGTTCAACGACCAGCTCAGCGGCGCGCTGTACGCGTCGCATGTCGAAGATGTGCTGAACAAACAGTATCTTGGCCTCAACTTTAAGCAGCCGTTCGCCGCCAGCCAGCAGCTGATTCTCGATTTCAACGGCTATCACTCACGTCTGGATCAAGAATATGCCGATGCCAATGACACCGGACGCAGTAACAACATCTGGAGTCTGGCCGCCAGCTATATCTGGGATATTCACACCTTTAAAGTCGCTTACCAGCAAAGCAGCGGCAGCACCGGCTACCACTATGGCGGCTATCAGAACCAGGGCGGCGTAGGCGATGGCGGGAACACCATCTGGCTGGCCAACTCCTACTGGTCTGATTTTAACGGGGAAGATGAACGTTCCTGGCAGGCATCGTACGGACTGGATTTTGCCGGGCTGGGGCTACCGGGGCTGACCTGGACCACCGCCTACGTGCGCGGGGATAACATTAAAACGTCAGAGACCAGCAACGGCAAAGAACACGAATGGTTCAATCAGGTTCAATACCAGGTGCAAAACGGGGCGGCGAAAGATTTGAAATTCAGACTCCGGTATTCGGTACTGCGGGTTTCCAGCAACGCCAGCGACTATAACGTCAGCGGCAATGAAGTGCGGTTCTACGTCGAATATCCGTTTAACGTGTTTTAAGCACGTCATGAACCCTCTCCTGCGGGTCGGCCCTCTCCCGGCGCGCAGGAGCAACCGTCCGGCGCCTTGATTAACCCCCTGTGCCGTACGGTACCCTCTCCCCGGAAGGGAGAGGGTTGGGGTCACTGGGTTATCATTAATACAGCGTCTTCTGCGGCGGGCCGGCAAAGCGCAGCGCGCCAATCTGGCCCATCTTCACTTCCACCACCGATGGCCCCGGCATCGCCAGCGCCTCGGTCATCACCGCCTGAAAATCCTCAGCCCGATCCACGCTCCACGCCTGCAGACCCATCGCCTGCGCCAGCAGGGTAAAGTCTGGCGTGTGCAGCTCGTTGTAATACTGGCGACCGCCAAAGTACTTATCCTGAATACCGCGCATCACGCCGTAGCCGCCATCGTTCATAATCAACAGCGTCACGTTGGCCTTCTCCTGCGCCAGGGTCGCCAGTTCGCCAAGGTTGAGGCTCAGGCCGCCGTCGCCGACCAGGCCGACCACTTTCCGTTGCGGATTGGCAATCGCGGTGCCCACCGCCATCGGCAGCCCCATACCGATGGCTCCGGCCAGAGAATGGATATTCATCAGCGGACCGTGAGCGCGGAACAGACGGCTGCCCCACAGGCTGCCGGAAACGGTAATATCGCGCACCAGAATGCCGTCATCGGGCAGCGCCTGCGCAATCGCGTCATTCAATTTAGCGTAAGCGCCGCACTGGTCGCGCAGCCCCTGCTCCGCCGCCTCTACCGCCTCTTTAAGTTGGCTATCCCAATGCGCATCGCCCCACATCCGGCCCTGTACCCGCTTCGCCAGCGCGTCTAATAAAGCGCGGCAGTCCGCCACCAGCGTGTTGTCCATCAGGTAGTTACGGCTGGCCGCCGCCGGGTCGATATCAATCTGCACCCTCGGCGTGGGCAGCGCCAGCGTCCATGAGCGCGTTTCGTTGCTGCGCAGCCGGGAACCGGCCACAAGTGTGAAATCACATTGTGAAATCAGCGCTTCAACCGAGGGAGAATTATGAAACGCGCGCAGGCTGGCGCGATGGCTGTCTGCCAGAATGCCGCGGCCGTGGGTGCTGGAGATCACCGTCACCCCGGCATCCGCCAGCGTCTTCACCGCCTCGCCGCTCTCTAACGCGCCGCCGCCAAGCCACAGCAAGGGCCGCTTCGCCTGCTTAAGCTGCGCCCACAGCGCATCGACCATCGCCGGTTCCGGCTCAACCGCCGGAGCGCGTTTCAGCGGCGCGGTCAGCAGTGAAAGCGGTATTTTGGCGCTCTGAATGTCGATTGGGATCTCCACCGAGACCGGGCCGCACGGCGGCGTCTGCGCCTCCTGAATCGCCTTATGCAGGATAGCCACCGCCTGGTTGGCGTTGCTAATGCGGTAAGCGCGCTTCGAACTGGCTTTCAGAAAGGTCAACTGATCGCGGGTTTCGTGAATAAAACCGGTGTCGGCGTCCAGCCAGGCTTTTTCGACCTGTCCGGTCAGGTGCAGCAGCGGCGTACCGGCGTTCATCGCCTCAACCAGCGCGCCGACCGCATTACCCGCCCCCGCGCCGGTACTGGTCAGCGCCACGCCGAGCCCTGAAAAACGGCCGTGGGCGTCAGCCATGGTCACCGAGCCCGCTTCACCTCGCGCCGGAACAAAGCGGATTTTTTCCCGCTGGCCGACGGCATCGGCGATCGGCAGGTTATGGATAGAAATGACGCCATAAATGGCTTCAACGTGATACTGCTCCAGCGTTCTGGCGATGGCATCGCCGACGGTTATCATTTCGCTCATTGCTCACCCTTTCTCAGTCGCACCAGTGGTTGACGCTATTACCCGTCGCCAGATAAATGCTCTTTTGCTGCATCCAGGCCTTCAGCCCCTGGATCCCTTTTTCGCGGCCCAGACCGCTCTCTTTAAAGCCCCCAAACGGGGTCGAAATGGAGAAAACTTTGTAGGTGTTGATCCACACCGTACCGGCTTCCAGCTGCTCGCTCAGACGCAGCGCGCGGCCGGTATCGCGCGTCCAGATCCCCGCCGCCAGCCCAAAGACCGAATCATTGGCCTCACGGATTAACGCCGCTTCATCGCGAAAACGCATCGCCACCAGTACCGGCCCGAAGATCTCTTCCTGGCAAACGCGGGCCTGATTGTTCAGCCCTTCAATGATGGTCGGCAGGAAATAGCTGCCTGCCGCCAGTGCCGGATCCGCCGGGATCTCGCCGCCGCATAGCACCCTGCCGCCTTCGCGTTTCGCCAGCTCGACGTACTCCTGCACGCTCTGGCGGTGTTTATCGTTGATCAGCGGCCCGACGTGGGTGCCAGCGTTGAACGGGTGACCAACCCGCAGCCCTTGAGTTAACTCCAGCAGGCGGGCCATTAATTGCGGGTACACTCTGTCATGAACAAACAGCCGCGAGCCGGCAATACAGGCCTGGCCGCCGGAGCTGAAAATGCCGTAGCAGATGCCCCGCGCCGCCTGTTCGATATCGGCATCTTCCAGCACGATGGTCGGTGATTTGCCGCCCAGCTCCAGCGACGCCGGGATCAGTTTTTCCGCCGCCACATGCGCCAGGTGACGTCCGGTGGTGGTGCCGCCGGTAAAGGAAATTTTGCGCACCTTAGGATGGCGGGCCAGCGCATCGCCGATAATCGATCCTTTACCCGGCAGCACGCTCAGCAGTCCGGCGGGTAAACCGGCCTGCTCAAAGATCTTCGCCAGCTCCAGCGCCATCAGCGGCGTGGCTTCCGCCGGTTTGAGGATCACCGCATTTCCGGCGGCGATCGCCGGGGCCACCTTCTGCATTTCGCTGGCGATCGGCGAGTTCCACGGGGTGATCGCCGCCACCACGCCCAGCGGCTCATAGCGGCTCAGGGTCAATAGATCCGCCTGCCGCGGCGTCGGCAGCTCGCCCTCCAGCAGTTCACAGGCGGCGGCAAAATAGCGCGCCGTCCCCGCCGCGCTCATCACCAGTCCCCGCGCCTCCGCCAGCGGCTTACCGTTATCGCGGCTCTGCTTTTGGCTTAACTCATCAAGTTGCACCTCTATCAGTTCCGCGACCTTATGCAGGATCTTCGCCCGCTGATGCGGCAGCATCGCCCGCCACGTTGGCTCCCGCCAGGCGCGGTCGGCACAGTCGATCGCCTCCTGCAGATCATCGAGGCTTGCCGCATGCAGCGCCGCGTTAATAGCGCCATCCGCCGGAAACTGGCTGTGCATCAAATTGCCGCCGCCGCGA
Organism: Klebsiella sp. JB_Kp031; assembly: GCF_040064295.1. NCBI lineage: Bacteria > Pseudomonadati > Pseudomonadota > Gammaproteobacteria > Enterobacterales > Enterobacteriaceae > Klebsiella > Klebsiella sp. JB_Kp031. The sequence goes on along the minus strand of NZ_JBEAJW010000041.1, from coordinate 150,390 downwards.
CGCCACTGGCCGCCGATAAAAATGTCTAATTCGTCCATCTCAGCCTCTCTGCGTTATGCCAGTTCACGGCAGGCGCGTACCGCGCTCAGTGCCGCGAGGGTCGATGTTTTCGGATTGCTGGCGAGCGGCAGGCCGCTCAGCTCCAGGTGAAACTCGCCGAACAATCCTTCGGCGTGTAGCGTATGGGTGTTGCGTTGCGTAGCCGGATCGACCATCAGCTGTACCCGGGTCGCGTCAAGGCCGATACCGCCCAGCGCGATGGTTGCCGCCACGTTGGCATTCGCAGGGAATAACCGGGCCGCCTCGCGGGCGCTGCCCTCAAAGAAAATCTGCGCTTCATTGACCGCGCTGAGGTCGATAAGCTGTTCAGCATAGCTACCGCGCCAACTGGCCGGGCTTTTACGCGACCGATAGGTCACTCGTTCAAGCCCCCCCTCTTTCGCCGCCGCCAGGCCATCTATTCCGGCCACCGCGCCAGCCAGCAGCGTCAGCTTGCCACCCGCCTGGCGTAAACGCTGTTCCAGTTCGCTGTCCGCCAACGCACCGGTCGAGATCACCGCCAGATGCCAGCCGCGCGCCAGCACCGCTTCGCCGTACTGCGCGACCGCCTGCTGACTGGCGCATTCCAGCACCAGATCCGGCGTCCCACCGCATTGCAGCGGATCGGTAAGCGGCGTCACCGTTTGACCAAACTGCAGGCAGATCGCTGCGTGATGCGATTCGCGCGCCACGATCCACTCCACCCTCACCTGCGGCGGCAGGCGTTCAATCACCGCCTGGGCCATCGCGCCATAGCCAATTAACATGACCTTTTTCATCATCTTTCCTTACACATGGCGACAGAAACCGCCGGAAACGTCCAGCGCCGCGCCGGTGGTAAAGGAGGCCAGCGGCGAAGCGAGGAATAGCAGCGCTTGCGCTGGCTCCTGCGGCTTACCGAGACGCGCCATCGGGATCCCCCGCTTACGGGCGATATCGGCGGTCCACTGCTGCCAACTCTGGCTCTTATCGCTTCGGCTCTCAAAACGGCGCTGCCACTGCCCGGACTCCACCATCCCCAGCAGAATGGAATTCACTCGAATGCCTTTATCCACCAGCTCTTTCGACAGAGTCAGCGTCATATTGAGCAGCGCGGCGCGGGCGGCAGAGGTGGCGATCATGTGCTCTTCCGGCTGTAACGCCAGCAGCGAGTTCACACAGGTAATCGAGGCGATATCCGACGCCTCAAGCAGCGACTGAAAGGCCTTTACCGGGTTAATCACGCCGAACAGTTTCAGTTCGGCTTCGTGCAGCCAGGCCTCGCGTGGCGTATCGGCGAAGTGGGCGACATAGCCCTGGCCGGCGTTATTAATCAGCATATCGACGCCGCCGAAACGCGCGGCGACCGCGGCGGCGAACGCCTCAACTTCCGCTTCGTTCAGTACGTCACAGCGCCAGGAGAACACCTCGCCTTCTGGATATTCGTTTTGCAGTGCTGCATAGGCGCTGGCCAGACGATCCGGGTTGCGGCCGCAAAAGGCGACCTTCGCCCCTTCGCCTAGCAACAGGCGCAGCGTTTCAAAGCCGATTCCTGACGAACCGCCGGTGACGACCGCGACGCGTCCTTCAATTTGTGCATTCATCGCGCACCTCTTCCCCTATGCGTAAAAGCTGTTGATTAAAAAAGATTTCATTATCGAGATAGCTGGCATGCCCAGCCTGCGGGATGGCGATGTAAGGAGCGCCGTAACGCAGCGCCACTCCTTGCACTAACTCCGGTTGGGTAATGGCATCCTGCTCGCCGCACCACACGGAGAGACGACCGCGATAGTCGGCGAGCCAACGGTGAATGTCGTCATGAGCCAGCATCCAGGCCGCGGCGAGATAACCGTCGCGGCGTAGCCTGCGCATCCCCGCCGCCACCGTCGCCACATCAGCTTCGCGCGCGCCAGGGCGCAGAAGTTTTGCCGCTCGCCCCTGGGCCATCGCCTCGCCGCCTTGCGCTATCTGCTGCTGACGCCCTAGCCAGACGTTTTCCCGCTGTGCGACCTCCGCCTGACCGTAGCCCTGCGCGACGTCGGCCAGCACCAGATAAAGCACCCGCTGCGGATATTTCACGGCGAAGGCAGCCGCCACCAACGCGCCCAGCGAATGGCCGACCAGTACGGTTTGTTCTACCCCGGCACGGTCCAGCATCAGCGCCAGCGCGTCAGCGTAATCGCCAGCATCCGCCGGCGCCGCCGCAAGCATCGGGCTTTCGCCATAACCGGGCATATCCCAGGCCAGGACGCGGTAGCCGGGCAGCGCCATCTGTTTATGCCAGGAGGCTGCGCCGGAACTGATGCCGTGCAGCAGCGTCAGCGGTACCCCGCATCCTTGTTCACGAAAACCCGTCATCATCGCTCCTTAGTTACGCTTCACTTTTGACAGCGGATGATCTTCCGGATAAGTCGGAACATGCGGTTTCGGCGTGCCCAGCATCACGCACATCAGCGCCTCCTCTTCGCCGTGGTTAAACAAACCGCGATAGATTCCGGGTGGCACCGAGATCAGATCGCGTTCGCGCAGTACCGTTTCGGTATAGTTGTCGCCATCCTGAATCATCAGGGTGATCTGCCCTTTGAGCATGAAGAACACCTCTTCTACGTCATCATGCAGATGCAGCGGGCCTTCACATTTGGACGGCAACACCATGGTGGAAAAGGTGAAGTGCTCCGCCGGAACGGTGTTGGTATCGCTGGCGACGCCGGTGGCGCCGGTGCCGATGTAGCGCATCTGCGCGCGGCGATATTTGGGGTCGAAATCGGCCTGGAATTTCAGCGCATTCCAGTCGTATTTACGGCCTTCGAAGCGCGCGATACGCGACTCCACCCACTCTTCCATCGTCAAATGGTCAGGTTTCAAACTCTGTTTTGCAGTTACGGTTGAATCAGTCATCGTTTTATCCTCAGTAACGTCTCAGCAGCGGCAGTAACAGGGCGCAGCCCACCGCCGCCATCACTGCCAGAAAAATCAGCCCGGAATCCATGCTATGGGTGAAGGCGATAAGCGCGCCCATCACCGCCGGCGATAGCGCCCCGGCAAAGTTTCCCAGCCCGTTGAAAATCCCCCCCGCCGTGGCGCTGACCCGTGGATGGGTCGCTTTAGCCAGTAGGGCGAAAATGTTCGGCGCGCCGGTGCCCCACATAAAGGTGCTAAAGCTCATCGCCGCGATTACCGGCAGCGGCGTGGTGAAATGCATCACTGCCGCCAGGCCAATACCCGCGCCTGCCAGGGAAATAAAGCAGGCGGCGGCGCGCCTATCGACGCGGTCGGACAGCCAGGCGCCGATAATTTCGCCTAGCAACATGGCGATAAACGGCATCGACGAAAGCCAGCCGGCGTGTTCCAGATGAATGCCTTTACCTTTAATCAGGTAGCCCGGCAGCCAGCCGTTGATCCCCCACAGATAGGCGAGAAAGGCGATGTTGAAGATGCAGATCATCCAAAAATGCGGACTCACAAAGAGCTCGCGACGCGCGCTGTGGCGCGCTTCCTGCGAGGTTTTATCGCTGCTCGCTCTCGCCTCCAGTTGCACGCCGCGCAGCCCGATGCGCACAAAAATCAGCACCGGTACCGTCAGCATCGCCATCACGAAAAATGTGCTCTGCCAGCCGAAAGTATTAAGTAGCCAAATTGACAGCGGGAATCCCAACGCTGCGCCAACCGGCGTGCCGAGCAGCCACAGCATGGTGGCGCGGGCCTGTAGCCGCTGCGGGAAGGTGTGGCGCACCACGGCAAACGCCAGCGGGAACAGCGGCCCTTCGGCGATGCCCAACAGGACGCGTAGCATCACCATCAGCGCGTAGTTGTGGGTGAAACCCATGATCACCATCAGGATGCACCACACCACCATCATTCCAGTCAGCAGACGCAGCGGCGCAATCCGGTCGCCAAGGCCGCTTAATAACACTGACGAGAAGCCGTAACTCAGCAAAAAGGCGCTCATCAGAATGCCCAGCCGGGTGGTGTCGAAATCGATGCCCATCGCCTGCTGGAAGTGACTATCGGAAAACAGCGCGGCGATACTGATTTTGTCGAAAAAAGCCAGCAGCACGCAGGCCAGCAGGGACAGCGGAATGGCCCAACGAACTGCTTTTTCAGGCGTGCGGACGCCCTCGCCGCTCGCCTCTGCAGGCGCGGCGTTGGTCTCTAATGTGGTCATTTCTCCCCCTTAAGGGTTCGCGTTACTTATCGCAATGACATCAGCGAGAAAGTCGGGTCAGTGAGCGGGACGTTAGAGAGATCCCTTCCCGCCGCCATCCAGCGCTTCGCCAGCTTCACGATACGTGCATTATTGAAGGCCACCAGCTGAGTTAAGCGTCCATCGGCATTCAGGGAGAAGTAGGTCGCGCCCTGCGGCTCGTCACGCACAATGGTGCGGCTGCCCGCCTGCGGGATCCCGAGGATCTGGATATTGCGATCGTATTGATCCGACCACAGCCAGGGCGCCTCGTCGTAGCCGCTGGCCTGCGGATCGAGCATCGCTTTCGCCGTTGCGATGGCCTGATTTTGCGCAAAGGCCCACGACTGAATGCACAGGCCGTACTGATGGTGCTGAGCGACATCGCCAGCGGCGAAAATCGCCGGATCGTTACTGCGCCCCTGGGCATTAACGACAATCCCGCGATCGACAGTGAGCCCGGCATCGCGCGCCAGTTCGAGATTCAGATCGACGCCGATCCCCACCACTACCGCATCGAAGGTTTCCCGCTGGCCGTCGCAGTGCAGAGTCGGCAGGCCGTTATCATCTTCCAGCTCCAGCGCGCCGCAGCCGCCGCGAATCTCAACGCCCTGCTGGCGATGTAGTTGCGCCAGCGCCTGCGAGACCTCCATACTGACCGAGCGCATGCACAGCGCCGGCTGCTGCTCGTAAAGGGTTACGGCCACGTCGCTTTTGCGCGCCGAGGCGGCGATTTCGAGGCCAATCCAGCCGCCGCCAACGATCGCCAGCCGCGTTGCCGATGCCAGCCGCTGCTTCAGACGCTGCGCGTCCTGCCAGTGGCGCAGGGTATAAACCTGCGGATGCTGCGCCCAGCCCTCGGACGGCAGTCGCGCCCGGCCGCCGGTAGCGATCAGCAGTTGGTCGTACGCCAGCGTTTCACCGTTGCTCAGCGCCAGGGTTTTATTTTGCCGGTCGATCGATTCCGCGCGCAGCGGGCGATACCAGCGTAGGTTCAGCGCCTGCTGCGCCTCGGCGCTAAATAATCGCGGCAGCGTCGGTTCGGCCTCCAGCAACGCCGCCTTCGACAACGGCGGGCGCTCGTAAAAGTCCCATTGCTCTTCGGCAACCACACAAATCTCGCCGCTAAACCCTTCATCACGCAGCGTTTTCGCCGCCCAGCCGCCAGCCTGGCCGCCGCCGATAATGACAATCCGCGCCGTCATACCGCCTCCGGTTTTTTCTGCTGGCGACGGGTATCGTGATCGATACCGCCTTCCACCGCCCATTCGGTAAAGGACACGAGTGAATGCTCCAGCTCGCGCGGCTGCCAGTTTTCCGTCAGATAGTCATCGTTGGTGTAGTATTCAAAAGCGCCGCCGGTCGGGCTGTTGACATACCAGAAGTAGGCTGAGGAGACCGGATGGCGACCTGGACCGATAAAAGTGCTCCAGGCGTTTTTATTCATCGCAATGCCGCCGCCGATCACTTCATGTATATCCCGCACGGTAAACGCGACGTGGTTAAGCCCCCGTTTTCGGTTCGGCAATTGCAATAAGAAGAGGTTATGGTGGCCACCGCGCACGCCGCAGCGCAGGAACACCGCGCGATTGATGTAACGGTCTGACACCTGGAAGCCGAGTACTTCGCGATAGAAACTTTCCACCGCCGCCAGTTCTTCCACGAAGAACACCACGTGGCCGACATTAATCGGCTGCGCGCGGTCGTACACCGGGCTCGGGGTGTCGATGCGACGCACATCGCCCCACTGGTTGATCGGTTCAACGTTCAGTTCAACCGCCGTTTGCTGGCTAACCTGCACCCGCAGCGTCATACCGTTAGGGTCGCGACACTCCAGCGCGCCGTCGATTTCACGGAAAGCGGGCTGGCGTTCCAGCTTCGGGCGCAGGGCATCCAGCGTCGCCCGATCCGCCACGCCCCAGGTCATGCGACGCAGGGTGTTGCCCGCCTCAAAAGCTGGCGGTAAGTCAGCGGCATCGGTTGGGTTAAGTTCGACCCGCGCGCCGCTGAGGGTGGTAAACGCGCGGCCGCTGGCGTCGCCGGTCAGGCCAAAATCGCGCATGAATTTAGCGCTGTGGTTCAGGTCGTCTACGCCAAATTCCAGCTTTTCAATTCCGGTAATACTCATTATTCGTCGCCTCTTTACCGTTCAGTCGCCCGAATTTGGGCGTAAAACATGCCCGACGCAATCAAGCGCCTGCTGTTAAGTTGTTGATTTAACTTGCCTGTGACAAATATCCGAGGAAGCCGGAAATTTTGTCGGCTGCCATACTCACCTCTTTCTGTAACCGTTCGCGATCGCTTTGCGGGATCTCGTCCGACGGCACCAGGATGCTGACGACCGCCGCCACCCGGCCGCTGCGGTCAAAGACCGGATAGACAATTGATGAGATACCGTGGCGGTAGAACGATTCGCCAATCACGTAGCCACGGGCTTTATCCTGCTGCACCATCTGCCACAGCGCTTCGCGGTCATGCAACTGGCCCGGCGTATTGCCCGGCAGCCGTTCATCCGGGAACAATTGTTCAAACTCGCTGCGGGAAACATCGGTCAGCAGCATGCGACCAAGCGAGGTGCAGTGCACCGGTAGCCGCGTTCCGACGCTGACCTGGTTGATACGCGAACCGGCAGCGCTCACGCGGGCGATGTAGATAATGTCGCGGCCGTCGCGGATCGCCAGATGGCTGCTGCACTGGCTGATATCGCGCAGTTGCTCGATGACCGGCTGACCCACCTGAGCGACATCCAGGGAGGCGATATATTCAAAGCCCAGACGCAGTACGTTCATGCCCAGCGAAAAGGTATTGGTGCGGGCGTTACGCTCGAGAAAGCCCATATATTCCAGCGTCTGCACCACGCGATAGGCGGTCGCTTTCGGCATATCCACCAGCCGATGCAGCTCGGCAAAGGTCAGATCGCGATGCTGTTCGCCAAACGCCAGCAGCAGTTGTAAACCACGCTCCAGACCCGGTACCAGGTACTTCACTTCCTGATCGTTCGCCATACCGCCTCACTTGTTAGTTAAAGACAAAACCGCCGTTGACCGGGATCAGCTGGCCAGTGATAAAGCGCGAAAGATCGCTCAGCAGCCAGACCACGCTACCGGTGACATCTTCCGGCTGCTGCGCGCCGCTGAGCGCGCGGCCGTTCTCATACAGCTGATGACGCTCGGCGGGAACGTATTCCGTGGCCTCAACGCGGGTCAGTCCCGGCGCGATGGCGTTGATACGGATCCGCTTTTCACCCAACTCGCGGGCCATGGAACGGGTCATCGCAATCACCGCGCCCTTACTGGCGACATAGGCCATCAGCCGCGGCGCGCCCCACAGCGCGGTATCCGAAGCGACGTTGACGATCGCCGACCCTTCGCGCAGCAGCGGTACCGCCTCGCGGGTCACCAGCCAGGTGCCTTTGACATTGACCGTCATCACCCGATCCCACAGGTCCGGATCGTAATCGATCATATTTTTACCGCCGACGCCGGTGGCCATCGCCGCGTTATTGACTAAGCCATCGACAGGCCCCTGCGCGCCGATGGCGCTGAAGACCTGCTCGATCGACGCTTGACTGGCAAGATCGATGGCGTGGGATTCGATCTGATAGCCCTTCTGCTGCAGGCGATGAGCGCTTTCCGCCAGCTCCCCCTGCAGGATGTCGCACATCACCACCGTCGCGCCCTGCGCGGCGCAGGATTCGGCAAAATGGTAACCGAGGCCGCGCGCCGCGCCGGTGACGACAATACGTTTACCGTTCAGCAGGCCGTTCATCAGGCGGCACCCTGCTGCGCTTCGCGAAGCGCTAACTGCTCTTTCGCCGCTTTCTGCATCATGCGGCGCAGGCGGGACAGACCGACGTCATGTTGATAAAGGTATTCATGATCGCGGGCGTTCGGCGCCAGGCTTTCCAGCACCACGCGATCCTGCTCCAGTACTTCCCAGTGCAGTTTTTCCAGACGGTTGCGGTACATAAAGCGCCACAGATCGCGCTGCCAACCTTGAACGCCGCGGATGCGCCAGAAGAAGACGCGGCAGTTGTCGTTATCTTCCGGAACCACCATGCCGACGATCCAGAAGTGGCCGCCCGGCCCGAAACGCTTTTTGTACGGAATAGACAGGCGCATCCAGTAGGCGCCGCTGTTGCCCAGTTCAACCCAGTCAAAGTTGACGCCGCTCTGCCCTTTTTTCTCGAAGATAAAGCCGGTTTTCGTCGGCTGCAGCACCATATCGGCTTTGCGATCGCCTTCCGCCATCGAGTGCGATGACGAGTGCAGATAGGTACCGTGCATCGGGTCCATCACGTTTTCCAGCGCGTACTGGTAGTTGCATTTCCACGCCGCGGTGCACAGGAAGTGACTGTATTTTTTGTGGTCGGCCAGCTCCTCCGGGAAGCTCAGTTCATCAGGCTGCTGGTCGGCGGTGACGCCGAACCACAGGAAGATTGCCCCGTGCGCTTCCTGCACGTTGTAGCTGCGCACGCACTGCTGGCCGACCAGCGGGCAGCGGTCCACCGCCGGGACGTCTTTCACTTCGCCGTTGCCGGCGACTTCCACGCCGTGGTACCAGCAGGCGATACGATCGCCTAAGTTCCAGCCCATCGACAGGCGCGCGCCGCGATGCGGGCAGCGGTCTTCCAGGGCCTGCACCTGACCGTCTTTATTCCGCCAGACCACGATCTGCTCGCCGAGACGGGTAATGCCTACCGGCGCAGACTGCACTTCCCAGCTCGCCAGCACCGGATACCACAAACCGCGCAACCCTTTATCAAGATAGTTTTGTACCGTTGTCGTCATCGCTGTGTCCTCAGTAGCCGTTAACCTGTAAAAATGCCTGGAAGCTGCTTTCGCTCCATGGTTCGCCCTGTTGGTCATGCATCCTGACGCCATTGAGGCCGTTCACCAGTTCACCGAGACTTTCCGCGCCCTGCTCGAACAACGTTTCCAGGGTGGCGATAAGCTGCAGTTCCCAGTTTTCCGGCACCCGGCTGCGGGTTTGCCAGATCAGATTGTGATAGTCGCCGGGCTTATGGATATTGCCGTTTCCACCTTCCGCCGGTGGCGTAAACTGGCGGCTTTCCGGTAGCGCCGGGTTGAAATCCAGGGATTCGCTCATGCCACGTTCTCCTCGATAAAGGTAATCTGGATCTGATTGTCATATACCCGCACCGGGTAACGATTAAGGTTGCGACCGCCGGGGCCATGCAGGCACTGGCCGGTTTTCACGTCGAATACCGCCTCATGCAACGGGCATTCCACTTTGCCATCTTCGACAAAGCCCTGGCTCAGGAGCGCATAGGCATGAGGGCAAACGTCTTCCAGCGCGTAATATTCGCCATCAATCAGATAAATGCCGATCTCCTTACCGTCGATATTGCCGCTATATGGAAAATCTTCTTGTACTTGCTCCGCGTCACATACGCCTATCCAGCTCATCGCAATCCTCCAGGCCGTTGTTTCATATATGAAACTGTGTTTCTTATTTAATACGACCAATATAAAAGCGGCGAATGTTTCGTCAAGCGTTAATGTGACGAACTTGTTAATGAATGGCTTTTAAATTAGCTAAGTGTGCAATTGATCACGAAAAACTGCATTCAGATGAAATGATGATATTTAAAGCGGTGATCCATTATAAATAAAAATTCCGATTTAAATTTCACATACGACTATTGACTTCTTTTCAAATCGATCATTAAAAATGGGCAGCAGCGGAAACCATGGTGTTTCACCCATGAAACAACTCTTTATTTAATCATTTAAAAACAATGAGTTTCACAGGTTAACCATTTTACTCACGTAACTATTTCTGGCGTTAAAAAATAATAACTGGCAATCATTAAATTAAGCGTGGAGACAACGAATGGCGGCAAGATGGCAAGGGGTAATAGCATTACTTTTGTTAATAATTATTTCCTACGTCGATCGGGTAAATATCTCGGTGATGATCCTTAACCCGGAATTCGCTGCCCATTTCCAGTTAAATGAAAACAGAATGTTACAAGGCATGCTAATGACATGCTTTCTTCTGGGTTATGGGTTTTCGGCATTATTATTAACACCAGTTATAGAAAGTAGATGGCATTATCGTCAGGGGCTGTTAATCAGCATTGTTATATGGGCGCTGGTGTGCGCCATTTCCCCATTACTCGGTTCACTGGTGGGAATGTTGATCGCGCGCATCGTGCTTGGCGTGGCGGAGGGACCGCTGTTTTCACTGAAAACACGCTTTATCAACGACAACTTTGCCGCCGATGAAATCGGCAAACCGAATGCGGTAACCGCCCTTGGCGTATCGTTGGGGCTAGCGGTAGGCTTCCCACTGGTCACCTGGCTGATGGCGCACGTTGGCTGGATCGGCTCCTTCTATGCGCTGGCGCTGATGAATCTCCTGCTCGGCGGAGGGTTAATCTGGCGGTTTCTCCCCGCGCCAAAAGTGACTGCACAGCGCGCGAAGCCTGGCTTTAGCCAAACTTTTGCCCTCGCCTGGCGTACGCCGCTGCTTGGCTGGATCCTGCTGGTAGAAATTGCCACCCTCAGCTATCTGTGGGGGAGTAGCGCCTGGCTGCCAGCCTGGCTGCGCGATGAGCATCATTTCTCGCTACAGGCCACCGGCCTGCTGGCGGCTGTCCCCTTTCTGTTAAGCCTGGGCTCAAAGTTCCTTGGCGGCGTGCTCCTCGACAAAATGCGCCCGGAGCAGGCGCCGCTGTTGTTTATTATTGGCGGTCTACTCACCGCCGGTTCCGTGCTGGCGCTAATCCTCAGCGAACAGCCGGCGATGCTGGCGCTGTTTATGCTGGCGGCGAACGTGTTCTGGGGATTACAGGGGGCAGCGATCCCCGCGGTGGTTCAGCATCACGCCCCGCGCGAAGCGGTAGGCAGCGCCTATGGCATCATTAACGGCATTGGCAACATCTGCGCGGCGTTTATTCCGCTGCTGATGGGAGTGGTAATGAAATCAGTGGGATCGGTCAGTTCAGGTTTTTCCGTACTGGTGGCATCGCAGCTGATTACGCTGTGCGCCGGCGGCGCACAGCTGCTGCGTATGCGTCGCGCAGCAGCAGTAAACGCGTCTATACCCTAAATAAGTTGCAGGACAAAACGGCTAGCCGTTTTGAACAGCGCTTGCGCTGGCCCTATAAGGACGAGGCCCAGGGATGGGCCGAGTTATTGCCCACGCCTATGCAACTTGAAATATGACGGGAACAGATTTATTCGCCCTTCTTCGCCGCCTGGATGTACAGCATCTCCAGCGCCAGAGTCGCCGCCGCCAGGGCGGTGATTTCGGACTGATCGTAGGCCGGGGCGACTTCCACCACGTCCATCCCGACGATGTTCAGATCCTTCAGGCCGCGCACCAGCTTGATCGCTCGGTCGGAAGTCAGCCCGCCGATCACCGGGGTACCGGTTCCTGGCGCAAACGCCGGATCCAGGCAGTCGATATCAAAGGTCAGGTACACCGGCATATCGCCAACGATCTGCTTCACCTGGGCAATCACGTCATCGACACTGCGGTCGTTAACCTGGCCCGCATCAAGCACGGTGAAACCGTTATCTTTATCGAATTCGGTGCGAATACCGATCTGTACGGAGTGGTTGGGATCGATAAGCCCTTCGTTCGGCGCGGTGTAGAACATGGTGCCGTGGTCGAACTCGCAGCCGTTGGCGTAGGTATCGGTGTGGGCATCGAAGTGCACCAGCGCCATTTTACCGAAGTGTTTGGCGTGGGCGCGCAGCAGCGGCAGCGTAACAAAGTGGTCGCCGCCAAAGGAGAGCATGCGCTTGCCGGCCGCCAGCAGCTTCTCGGCGTGGGCCTGCAGCTTCTCGCTCATTTCGCGCGCGTCGCCGAAGGCGTACACCAGATCCCCGCAGTCAACCACGTTCAGGCGTTCACGCATGTCGAAGTTCCACGGAAAACGATTGTGCTCCCAGGCGAGATTGGTGGACACCTGACGGATCGCCGCCGGGCCATGACGGCCGCCCGCGCGCCCGGAGGTCGCCATATCGAACGGTACGCCGGTGATGACCCAGTCAGCATCGCTGTCGTAAGGCATGAAATTCATTGGTAAACGCAGGAAGCCAAAGGCATTGGATACCAGGGAGTTATCGTATTGATGACCTAAAGTGCTCATGGATATGACCTCTTTTCACAGTCGTGGAACGTAAAAAATAAGTATAAAAAAACCCCTCCGCGTCGTTAGGCCCGACGAGGAAGGGTTTGATAGATAAATCGCTTATTGGCGTGAATTATCGCCGGTAATGCATACGGGTTCAAGTGAGTATCGCCGTCTGCCGGATGACGGCTTCGCCTTATGCGGCCGACATACGCAGGCCCGGTCAGCGCAGCGCCACCGGGCATCAGCGGCTACTCGTCTTCCAGATAAGTGTACCCGTACAGACCCGCCTCGAACTCTTCGAGGAATTGCTGCTGCAGCGCGTCGTCCAGGCCGGTGTTTTTCACCTGATCGCGGAACTGGGTCAGCAGCGTGTTTGGATCCAGCTGCACGTACTGCAGCATATCCGCCACGGTATCGCCCTCGTCGGACAGCTCAACCTCAACGCTGCCGTCAGGGAAGACAAACACGTCCACCGCCTCGGTATCGCCGAACAGGTTGTGCATGTTGCCAAGGATTTCCTGATAGGCGCCGACCATAAAGAAGCCCAGCATCGGCGGGTTCTCCGGGTCATATTCCGGCATCGGCATGGTGGTGGCGATCCCGTCGCCGTCCACGTAGTGATCGATGGCGCCGTCAGAGTCGCAGGTGATGTCCAGCAGCACCGCGCGGCGCTCCGGCGACTTGTTCAGCCCTTCCAGCGGCATCACCGGGAACAGCTGATCGATCCCCCACGCATCCGGCATCGACTGGAACAGCGAGAAGTTGACGTAGATTTTATCCGCCATGCGCTCCTGCAGCTCATCGATAATCGGACGATGAGCGCGGTTGCTCGGGTCGAGTTGCTTCTGCACTTCATGACACATGTTCAGATACAGCTGTTCTGCCCAGGCGCGCTCCTGCAGGTTGAAAGTGCCGGAGGAGTAGCCGATATGGATATCGTGCAGGTCCATCTGGCTGTCGTGCAGCCATTCGCGCAGCGAGCGACGATTGCCGGTTTCGTGCATCTCCAGCCAGGTTTCCCACATGCTCTGCAGCGGACGCGCGGCGTCTTCCGCCGGCGGGGTCGCCTCGGTGTATTCGTTGCGCTCCACGCCGATGATATTGGAAACCAGCACGGTGTGGTGCGCGGTCACCGCGCGGCCGGACTCGGTGATGACCGTCGGGTGCGGCAGGCCGTTCTCTTCGCAGGCGTCGCCGATGGCCCAGATAATATTGTTAGCGTATTCGTTCAGGCCGTAGTTCACCGAGCAGTCGGACTGCGAGCGGGTTCCTTCGTAATCCACACCCAGGCCACCGCCAACGTCGAAGCACTGGATATTAACGCCCAGCTTATGCAACTCGACGTAGAAACGCGCCGATTCACGCACGCCGGTGGCGATATCGCGAATGTTGGCCATCTGCGAGCCGAGATGGAAGTGCAGCAGTTGCAGGCTGTCGAGGTGCCCTGCGGCACGCAGGATCTCCACCAGCTGCAGAACCTGGGTGGCCGCGAGACCGAACTTAGACTTCTCGCCGCCGGAGGACTGCCATTTACCGGACCCCTGCGAGGCCAGACGCGCACGCACGCCAAGGCGCGGCACCACGTTCAGGCGCTCGGCTTCTTCCAGCACGATGGCAATTTCCGACATCTTCTCGATGACCAGATAGACCTTGTGGCCCATCTTCTCGCCCACCAGCGCCAGACGGATGTATTCGCGGTCTTTATAACCGTTACAGACGATGACGCTGCGGGTCATCCCGGCGTGCGCCAGCACGGCCATCAGTTCCGCTTTCGAACCGGCTTCCAGACCCAGCGGCTCGCCGGAATGGATCAGCGATTCGATGACGCGACGATGCTGGTTCACCTTGATCGGGTAGACCAGGAAGTAATCGCCGTTATAGCCGTAGGATTCGCGCGCGCGCTTGAACGCGGCGTTGATTGAACGCAGACGGTGCTGCAGGATCTGCGGGAAGCAGAACAGCGCCGGCAAGCGCTGCCCTTGCGCTTCGCGCGCTTTGACTAATTCAGCGAGATCAACGCGCGCTTCCGGGACGTCCGGATCCGGGCAAACGCTGATGTGGCCCAGTTCGTTGACGTCATAATAGTTATTGCCCCACCAGGCAATATTATAAGTACGCAGCATCTTGCTGGCTTCCTGGGAGCTCATCGCTACCTCCTGCATGGAACGTAGTACACCGTGTTCGCCTGCTGACGAAGGCGAAACCATAGACATGTCGTCAGACATAGCGAACCTCAATTTTTAATAATAAGTGTAAGACAGTTAACTACTATCGCAGTCCAAAGATGCGATAACAACCCATGAACAGTCCTAAAGCCCAGCACTATCTGCTGGTTTTGCGACTGCGCGACCGGTTTCTTATTCATATCATCGTAAAACACGTAGCCGAACAGAGTATGACAGTCCGGAGAAACCACGAGAAAACTCTTGCCTGGCAAGAGCGCCCTTGTTCAGTTTTCTGACGGCCGACCGGCCCTGGAATCCTGAGAAGCGCCGAGATGGGGTGAACATCGGCTGGTTTGCATGAGAGAGATGCAGGTTGCGGAGTGCTGACGCGCGACAGAACGACGCGACGAAACAAGCGAAAAACGTTGGTTCATTATCTGGTATCACCTCCACACCGCCCTGCGACAGGGTCGGCGACAAGCCAAAGCTATACATACCGGGCAACAAGCGCTATGCCGTTGCGAGATTCTGTAAATACAGACTGCTTAACCCGGCTGGAAGTGGCACCACAGGGCCATGCCCCGTGCGCTTTTTTAATGAGCCGCGCGCGGCGTTTTATACCGAGAAGCGGGGTAAAAAGCAAAATAAAAATGTGCCCGTTTGCGCGGTTGTCAGGAAATTTTGCCAGGCGAGTTTTTCGATAAATGCGACCGCCATCAAAAAAGGCTGGAAATAGGCTCAAGATTTGACCTAAAATGGCCGTCCAGAAGTTAATCCGTCTATACTGATTAACACTCAGACTGCTCGTGTCGCTACCTGCGCGGCTTTGCGCTGATTATCCACCAAAGCCACATTACACAACAGTATGAGCTATCCGAATCGTCCACAGGTGAAATAAAATATGGCAAAACACCTTTTTACGTCTGAGTCCGTATCAGAAGGGCATCCTGACAAAATTGCTGACCAAATCTCCGATGCCGTGCTGGATGCGATCCTCGAGCAGGATCCGAAAGCGCGTGTCGCATGTGAAACCTATGTCAAAACTGGCATGGTGCTGGTAGGCGGCGAAATCACCACCAGCGCATGGGTTGACATCGAAGAGATCACCCGCAACACCGTCCGCGAAATTGGCTACGTGCATTCCGATATGGGCTTTGACGCCAACTCGTGTGCCGTACTGAGCGCCATTGGTAAACAGTCTCCAGACATCAACCAGGGCGTTGACCGTGCCGATCCGCTGGAACAGGGCGCAGGCGACCAGGGGCTGATGTTTGGCTACGCCACCAACGAAACCGACGTGCTGATGCCGGCGCCGGTGACCTACGCTCACCGTCTGGTGCAGCGCCAGGCTGAAGTACGTAAAAACGGCACCCTGCCGTGGCTGCGTCCGGATGCGAAAAGCCAGGTGACCTTCCAGTATGACGACGGCAAAATCGTCGGCATCGACGCGGTGGTGCTGTCCACGCAGCACGCCGAAGATATCGACCAGAAATCGCTGCAGGAAGCGGTGATGGAAGAGATCATCAAACCGATTCTGCCGACCGAATGGCTGAGCGCGTCCACCAAATTCTTCATCAACCCGACCGGCCGTTTCGTCATCGGCGGCCCGATGGGCGATTGCGGTCTGACCGGTCGTAAGATCATCGTCGATACCTACGGCGGCATGGCTCGTCACGGCGGCGGCGCGTTCTCCGGTAAGGATCCGTCTAAAGTTGACCGTTCTGCAGCCTATGCGGCTCGCTATGTAGCGAAAAACATCGTTGCCGCAGGCCTGGCTGACCGTTGCGAAATTCAGGTTTCCTACGCCATCGGCGTTGCAGAGCCGACGTCCATCATGGTGGAAACCTTTGGTACTGAAAAAGTGCCTTCTGAACAGCTGACCCTGCTGGTGCGCGAGTTCTTCGACCTGCGTCCGTACGGCCTGATTCAGATGCTGGATCTGCTGCACCCGATCTACAAAGAAACCGCTGCCTACGGTCACTTTGGTCGCGAACATTTCCCTTGGGAAAAAACCGACAAAGCGGCCCTGCTGCGCGAAGCGGCCGGTCTGAAATAATCTCTCCGCTTCCTCTCTTTAAGGCCAGCCTCGCGCTGGCCTTTTTATTCCCTGACCTTCCCTGCCGTACCTTGCTTCAACGTAGCGCAACATCTCAATGAAAGCGATTACATTATGGTAATGGTCGATTGCTGCCTGCGTGCGTCATCTCATCGGCGTATTTTTCACAATGTTACATATTGTTTCGGTTAACTCTGATTACCGTTTTTCAAATTGTCGACTATCCTTGTTTATATTGCTGATTTAAAAAGCATTTAATGCATTACGTTTCTTTACCTTTGTGGAAACGATTACACAGCCGTGATTATAATCACGTTTTTTTACCGACGAGTGTCCTACGCTAACCATCGACAGAATCAATAACTCAACTGGAGGGCGTTATGCCTGACAACAAAAAACAAGGGCGTTCAAACAAGACCATGACGTTCTTCGTCTGTTTCCTCGCCGCGCTGGCTGGCCTGCTGTTTGGCCTTGATATCGGTGTTATTGCGGGTGCCTTACCCTTTATTGCCAATGAGTTCCAGATTTCCGCCCACACTCAGGAGTGGGTGGTCAGCTCCATGATGTTCGGCGCCGCCGTCGGTGCGGTCGGCAGCGGCTGGCTCTCCTTCAAACTGGGCCGTAAAAAGAGCCTGATGATCGGCGCCATCCTCTTTGTCGCCGGCTCTCTGTTCTCCGCCGCCGCGCCAAACGTCGAGATCCTGCTGGTTTCCCGCGTGCTGCTGGGCCTGGCGGTAGGCGTCGCCTCATACACCGCGCCGCTGTATCTATCGGAAATCGCTCCGGAGAAAATTCGCGGCAGTATGATTTCCATGTACCAGCTGATGATCACCATCGGGATCCTTGGCGCTTACCTCTCCGACACCGCCTTTAGCTACAGCGGCGCATGGCGCTGGATGCTCGGCGTGATCATTATTCCGGCGGTATTGCTGCTGATCGGCGTTATCTTCCTGCCGGACAGCCCGCGCTGGTTCGCCGCCAAACGCCGCTTTGTTGATGCCGAGCGCGTGCTGCTGCGCCTGCGCGATACCAGCGCCGAAGCGAAACGCGAGCTCGACGAAATCCGCGAAAGCCTGAAGGTAAAACAGTCCGGCTGGTCGCTGTTTAAAGACAACAGCAACTTCCGCCGCGCGGTGTTCCTCGGCATTCTGCTGCAGGTAATGCAGCAGTTCACCGGGATGAACGTCATCATGTACTACGCGCCGAAGATCTTTGAGCTGGCGGGCTATGCCAACACCACCGAGCAGATGTGGGGGACGGTCATTGTCGGTCTGACTAACGTGCTGGCCACCTTTATCGCCATCGGTCTGGTCGACCGCTGGGGCCGTAAACCGACGCTGATCCTTGGCTTTATCGTCATGGCAGCGGGAATGGGCGTCCTGGGCAGCATGATGCACATCGGTATTCACTCCTCAACCGCCCAGTACATCGCCGTCCTGATGCTGCTGATGTTTATCGTCGGTTTCGCCATGAGCGCCGGCCCGCTGATTTGGGTACTGTGTTCTGAAATCCAGCCGCTGAAAGGCCGCGACTTCGGTATCACCTGCTCAACGGCGACCAACTGGATTGCCAACATGATTGTCGGCGCCACCTTCCTGACCATGCTCAATTCGCTGGGCAGCGCCAACACCTTCTGGGTCTACGGCGGTCTGAACGTGCTATTTATTCTGCTGACGCTGTGGCTGATCCCGGAAACTAAAAACGTCTCGCTGGAACATATCGAACGCAACCTGATGCAGGGTCGTCCGCTGCGCGAGATCGGCGCCCGCGATTAATCCGTCTGAGCTTCCTCCCCTTTCGGGAGGAAGCTTCCGCTTGCTCTCCCCCCTCCGCCGCACTATCCTCTGGCGCTATGAAAACACCCCGTATTCCCATCGCTATTCAGCAGGCCGTGATGCGCAGCCTGCGGGAGCATCTCGCCAAAGCGAACCTCAAGCTGGAACGCCGCTACGCAGAGCCGACGTTGGTCTACCAGCAGCGCGGTACCTCCGCCGGCACCGCCTGGCTGGAGAAAAACGAAATTCGTTTAAATCCGGTGCTGCTGCTGGAAAATCAGCAGGCGTTTATCGATGAAGTGGTGCCCCATGAGCTGGCGCACCTGCTGGTGTGGCAACACTTTGGCCGGGTAGCCCCGCACGGTAAAGAGTGGAAATGGATGATGGAGGGCGTGCTGGGCGTTCCCGCACGTCGCACCCATCGCTTTGAACTCGATTCGGTCCGCCAGAATACCTTCCCCTACCGCTGCCGCTGCCAGCAGCATCAGCTCACCGTCCGTCGCCATAACCGGGTGGTGCGCGGCGAAGCCACTTACCGCTGCGTGCGCTGCGGCGATCTGCTGGTGGCTGAAGAATAACCATTGGAATTAATTAGAAACTTTCTGATCTGACTGATTGCATCCGGCACCCTCATTCGCTACGTTGCGGGCTCGTTTTGACACGGAGTGAACGATGTCCCGTATGCATGTTTTAGCCGTTGCAGTATTGAGCACGGCAGTGAGTGGCCCGCTTGCGGCCGCAGAAATTACCAGTTTTTCCCAGGCCAAGGCCGCTGGCGTCAAAGTAAACGCCGACGTTCCCGGCGACTTTTACTGCGGCTGTAAAATTGCCTGGCAGGGTAAAAAAGGCGTTATCGATCTGGAATCTTGTGGCTATAAAGTGCGTAAAAATGAGAACCGCGCCAGCCGGGTTGAATGGGAACACGTGGTGCCGGCGTGGCAGTTCGGCCATCAGCGCCAGTGCTGGCAGGAGGGTGGTCGTAAAAACTGCGCCAAAGATCCTGAGTACCGCAAGATGGAAAGCGACATGCACAACCTGCAGCCGGCGGTGGGAGAAGTGAATGGCGATCGCGGCAACTTTATGTACAGCCAGTGGAACGGCGGTGAAGGCCAGTACGGCCAGTGCACCATGAAGGTCGATTTTAAAGATAAAATCGCTGAGCCCCCTGCCCGCGCCCGCGGCGCCATCGCCCGCACCTACTTCTATATGCGCGACCGCTACCAGTTAAATCTTTCCCGCCAGCAAACTCAGCTGTTTACCGCCTGGAACAAACAGTATCCGGTCACCGCCTGGGAGTGTGAACGCGATGAGCGCATCGCGAAAGTGCAGGGCAACCATAATCCTTATGTCCAGCAGGCTTGCCAGGCGCAAAAGAGCTAACCTACACTAGCGGCAATTGTTAATTTGCAGCCCTGTGCTTCCCGCCTAATGGCGGGAAGCTGGCATCTGCGCAAAGAACGGAATATCAAGCATGCGCATTCCTCGCATCCATCATCCAGAACCCCTCATTGTCGGCAGCCTGATCGCGCTGAGCGATGACGCGGCCAACCACGTCGGGCGCGTTCTGCGCATGACCGCCGGTCAGCACCTTCAGCTATTCGACGGCAGTAACCAGGTGTTTGACGCCGTCATCACCGAGGCCGGTAAGAAAAGCGTCACGGTTGAAGTCCTCAGTGGCGAACCCGACGATCGGGAATCGCCGCTGCATATCCATTTAGGCCAGGTGATGTCCCGCGGCGAAAAAATGGAATTCACCATCCAGAAATCGATCGAACTCGGAGTAAGCCTCATAACGCCACTGTTTTCCGAGCGCTGCGGCGTTAAACTGGACGCCGAACGTTTGCAGAAAAAGATCCAGCAGTGGCAAAAAATCGCTATTGCCGCCTGCGAACAGAGCGGTCGTAACGTGGTACCGGAAATTCGTCCGGCGATGCAGCTGGAGGAGTGGTGCGCCGAGCAGGACAGCGGGCTGAAGCTCAACCTGCACCCGCGCGCCAGCGCCAGCATTAACACGCTGCCGCTGCCGGTTGAACGCGTCCGTCTGCTGATTGGCCCGGAAGGCGGGCTGTCGGCTGAAGAGATAGCAATGACCGCGAAATACCAGTTTACTGATATCCTGTTGGGACCGCGCGTTCTGCGTACAGAGACTACTGCGCTCACCGCCATTACTGCCCTGCAGGTGCGTTTTGGCGACTTAGGTTGAGGCGTTAACGGAGAAGAACCATGATCAAGCTCGGCATCGTGATGGATCCCATCGCAACCATCAACATCAAGAAAGACACCAGCTTCGCTATGTTGCTGGAGGCGCAGCGTCGCGGCTATGAACTCCATTACATGGAGATGAACGACCTTTATTTGATCAACGGCGAGGCCCGCGCCCGGACGCGCACACTGAGCGTCGAACAGAACTACGACAAATGGTATGACTTTACCGGCGAGCAGGATCTGCCGCTGGCGGATCTTGACGTCATTCTGATGCGTAAGGATCCACCGTTCGATACCGAATTTATTTATGCGACCTATATTCTGGAACGAGCGGAAGAGAAAGGCACGCTTATCGTCAACAAGCCGCAGAGCCTGCGCGACTGTAACGAGAAGCTGTTCACCGCCTGGTTCTCCGAACTGACCCCGGAAACGCTGGTCACACGTAATAAAGCCCAGCTTAAAGCCTTCTGGGAAAAACACGGCGATATCATCATGAAGCCGCTCGACGGCATGGGCGGCGCCTCTATTTTCCGCGTCAAAGCCGGCGATCCGAACCTCGGCGTGATCGCCGAGACGCTGACCGAGCTGGGCAGCCGCTACTGCATGGCGCAGAACTATCTGCCGGCCATTAAAGATGGCGACAAGCGCGTGCTGGTGGTGGATGGCGAGCCGGTACCTTACTGCCTGGCGCGCATTCCGCAGGGCGGCGAGACTCGTGGCAATCTGGCCGCCGGCGGCCGCGGCGAAGCCCGCCCGCTAACCGAAAGCGACTGGGATATCGCCCGCCGCGTCGGCCCGACGCTGAAGGCTAAAGGCCTGATTTTCGTTGGCCTGGATATCATTGGCGACCGTCTGACGGAAATTAACGTCACCAGCCCCACCTGCGTCCGTGAGATCGAGGCCGCCTTCCCGGATATTTCGATCACCGGCATGCTGATGGACGCTATCGAAAGACGTCTCGCCCGATAAGCACTACGGCGGACGAACGTCCGCTCAGGGCACAGCGAGCGCGGATTGCCGCGCTGGTGAAACCCTTCCAGCCAGGCGCCGCTCGGGCGCCTGCCAGATAAAGTGCATCGACACCATTCTACTTTGCCCGCATACTGGGTGTTGCTTTTTGAACCAGGAACAGAACCTCTGACAATGAATTTACAGCATCACTTTCTGATTGCCATGCCTGCGCTTCAGGACCCCATTTTCCGCCGCTCCGTGGTCTATATCTGCGAGTATAACGACGAGGGTGCCATGGGCATTATTATCAATAAGCCGCTGGAAAATCTGCAGGTGGAAGGGATCCTTGAGAAGCTCAAAATTGTCCCGGAGCCGCGTAATCCGGAGATCCGCTTGGATAAACCGGTGATGCTGGGCGGCCCGCTGGCGGAAGACCGCGGCTTTATTTTACATACCCCGCCCTCTGACTTTTCCTCAAGCATCCGTATCTCGGATAACACGGTGATCACCACCTCGCGGGATGTCCTCGAAACCTTAGGCACCGACCGGCAACCGGGCAACGTGCTGGTTGCCCTGGGCTACTCTTCGTGGGAGAAAGGGCAGCTGGAGCAGGAGATTCTAGATAATGCCTGGCTTACCGCCCCGGCTGACCAGAATATTCTCTTCCGTACGCCCATCGCCGATCGCTGGCGCGAGGCGGCTAAACTGATTGGCATCGACATCGTGACGATGCCAGGCGTCGCGGGGCATGCATAATGAGCGGTACCTTTCTCGGCTTTGATTTCGGGACCAAAAGCATCGGTGTGGCGGTAGGGCAACGGATCACCGCAACCGCCCGGCCACTGCCGGCGCTGAAGGCGCAGGACGGTAAACCGGACTGGAATATCATCGAAAAATTGCTTAAGGAGTGGCAGCCGGAGGCGGTAATCGTCGGCCTGCCGCTGAATATGGACGGCACTGAGCAACCGCTGACCGCGCGCGCGCGTAATTTCGCCAATAAAATTCATGGCCGCTTTGGCGTCGCGATCCTTCTCCACGATGAACGTCTGAGTACGGTTGAGGCCCGGGCGGGCCTGTTCGAACATGGCGGCTATCGGGCGCTGAATAAAGGCAGCGTCGATTCGGCCTCTGCGGTGGTCATTCTGGAAAGCTACTTCGAGCAGAGCTTTTAAGCCCTGCTCTTCTGCGCCGCCGGCGAACCGCAGACGGCGCAGCTCCCCCGCCTAGTGGCGCAGATGTTCGTTAGCCCAGCTCACCGCCTGGGTGCGATTCTTAACGCTCAGCTTACGGAACACGTTATACAGGTGCGTCCGCACCGTGTTCTCACTGATAAACAGCGCGCGGGCAATATCGAGGTTGGTCGCGCCGCAGCGCAGTTCGTTGAGGATCTCGCATTCTCGTTCGGTCAGCGGCGAGTTCTCAACCGGCGCCGATGCATGGTCCGCAGCGTACATCGCCGGGTGCATCACGCTCAATTCAGCCGTCTGTTCGCCGTTCAGCACGGCCTTGACGCCCTCAATTAAGCGCGATTCATCATCGTCATGGCGGAACACGCCATATAAAGCCGGCCACTGCGCCATTTCGTATAACTCATACTTTTGTGCGCTATTAATAATCAACAAACGAGGGTTATCTGCCTGCAAGCGAATAATATCCCGCCATACCCCGTTTAATTTCTTATTTGACACTGCAATATCAAATAATATTACAGAATCTTTTGCCAGACGCTGCGCCAGCGGTTTATTAATATTTTGTAAAACCACCGGTGCCACCAGGGTTTCGCTCAGATAGCTGGCAAAGGCTTTGCTTTGAATAGACGGGTGGGTAATAAAGGTTACCTGACGAGAAGATGATGAATTTCCATTTAAATTAATCACTTAAAACTCTCCTTAGCAGCTATCCACCGTCATGGTGGTTAAATGAATAAAAAAATATACAATCAGCCGTGAATTTATAAATAGCATTGGCAATTTACAAATTGAAACGTTATTCCATGAGAATCATCCTATTCCCGTAAACAGCATAAATCGAATGACTCAAAGCTGTCAAAAGGTAATCAAACTTTTTTCCTGGAAATGCGTATTCACTGCCGACATATCTCAACTGAATATCTTATTTGAATTTATTCACAAGGATTATTTGTATTATCAAATAATATCCAGAAACAGCTTTTAAACATTTAGTTAACACACCATTTCAACCACCCAACTCGCTTCACACTCCCCTTACAGCTCGCCTGCGGCCACACGTTGCTGAAAACTCTGGGTAAATGTCAACATTCCGGCCTGCATCCCGGTCTGCATTACACCGGGCAGCTGATGCACTTTTCCTTCGCGGATCAAATTCCCTACCGCCGGCGTATTAACCAGAAACTCGTATAGCGCAACTCTGCCGCCCTGACGTGCGGGTAATAATTTTTGCGCCAGCACCGCGCACAGGCTTCCGGCCAGCTGGCTACGAACCTGATCTTTCTCCTCTGCCGGAAAGACATCGATCAATCTCTCCACCGCCGGCGCCGCGCCGCGGGTGTGTAATGTCGCCATCACCAGATGCCCGGTCTCCGCCGCAGTTAACGCCAGACGAATGGTTTCGCTGTCGCGTAGCTCGCCGAGCAGGATCACATCCGGATCCTGGCGCAGCGCCACCCGAAGCGCCGCGGAGAACGAAGGACAGTGCCGGCCAATCTCCCGCTGCTGAATCAGGCACCGCTCGCTGTGATGAATAAACTCCACCGGATCCTCCAGCGTCAGAATATGGCCATCAAGATGCTGGTTGAGATGGCCGACCATCGCCGCCAGGGTGGTCGACTTGCCGCTGCCCGTCGCCCCGGTGACCAGCAGCAAGCCACTCTCTTCCGCCAGCAGCTCGCTTAGCGCAGGCGGCGCGCCCAGCGCCTCCAGGCGCGGACACTGGCTGGGCAGCAGGCGCAGCACCAGCGATATTCCGCGCGTATGGGCGAAAGCGCTGGCGCGTAACCGTGAACCACAGGCCAGAGTCAGCGCAAAGTCTATCTGGCCGTGCTCCTGCCAGTGCTGTAACTGTGCGGCATCGAGCCAGTCGTTGAGTAAATCCGCAATATCCGGTGCGGGAAAGGGCGCGGGCTCCAGCTTACCCTGCCGCCGCCAGCGCGGTGCGGCGGAATTGCACAGGTGTAGATCGGAGACATTATGCTTTACACTAAGGGCTACGATTTCTTCCAGCTTCATAACTCATCCTCGGAATATGAACGATATTGCGCATAACCTGGCACAGGTCCGGGACAAAATCTCCGGTGCCGCCGCCCGTTGCGGGCGTGCGCCAGAAGAAGTGACATTGCTTGCAGTGAGTAAAACGAAACCTGCGAGCGCGATCGAAGAAGCCATCGCGGCAGGCCAGCGGGCATTTGGTGAAAACTACGTCCAGGAGGGCGTGGAGAAGATTAACCATTTCCAGCAGGCAGGCGTCAGTGGACTGCAGTGGCACTTTATTGGTCCCTTGCAGTCCAACAAAAGCCGGCTGGTGGCCGAACATTTTGACTGGTGCCACACCGTCGATCGGTTGAAAATCGCCACCCGCCTGAACGAGCAGCGCCCGGCGCATTTGCCGCCGCTAAAGGTGCTGATTCAAATCAACATCAGCGATGAGCAGAGTAAATCCGGCATCCCGCTGGAAGCGCTCGATGCCTTAGCCGCGGAGATCGCTGAGTTACCTCATCTGGAGCTGCGCGGCCTGATGGCGATCCCCGCGCCTGAGTCAGAATATGTAAGGCAGTTTGCCGTCGCCCAGCAAATGGCGGTAGCATTTGCGCGGTTAAAAACGCGGTACCCCACGGTCGATACGTTGTCTCTGGGAATGTCGGACGATATGGAAGCCGCTATCGCGGCGGGAAGCACGATGGTGCGCATCGGCACGGCCATTTTTGGTGCGCGCGACTACAGCAAATAATAAGGAATCTGAGGAACGCCATGAAGACGTTGACTTTCCTGCTTTCAACGGTCATTGAGCTTTACACAATGGTCGTGTTGTTACGCGTCTGGATGCAGTGGGCGCGCTGCGACTTTTACAACCCGTTTTCGCAGTTTGTGGTAAAGGCCACGCAGCCGATTGTCGGACCGCTGCGCCGGATCATCCCGGCAATGGGGCCGATTGACAGCGCCTCGCTGCTGGTGGCATTCATCCTCTGCGTCATCAAAGCGATCGTCCTGTTTATGGTGATCACCTTCCAGCCGATCATCTGGATCTCCGCCCTGCTTATTCTGCTGAAAACCATCGGCTCGCTGATCTTCTGGGTGCTGCTGCTGATGGCGATCATGAGCTGGGTCAGCCAGGGACGCAGCCCGGTGGAGTATGTGCTGATGCAGCTGGCGGACCCGCTGCTGCGTCCAATCCGCAACCTGCTGCCGTCGATGGGCGGTATCGATTTCTCACCGATGGTGCTGGTGCTGCTGCTGTACGTGATCAATATGGGGGTCGCCGAGGTGCTGCAGGCTACCGGTAACGTACTGCTGCCGGGGCTGTGGATGGCGCTATGAGTGCCGTTGAAAGCTGCGCTGACGGGCTGGTGCTGAGGCTGTATATTCAGCCGAAGGCCAGCCGCGACAGCATCGTGGGCGTACATGGCGACGAGCTCAAAGTCGCCATTACCGCCCCGCCCGTTGATGGCCAGGCCAATGCCCATCTGGTGAAATTTCTCGCCAAACAGTTCCGCGTCGCCAAAAGCCAGGTACTGATTGAAAAAGGCGAGCTGGGCCGCCATAAGCAAGTTAAAATCATCGCCCCACAACAGATCCCGACTGCGGTCGCGGCGCTAACTGAATAAACAGGATTCATCATGCAAAAAGTCGTCCTCGCTACCGGCAACGCCGGTAAAGTGCGCGAACTGGCCTCGCTGCTGGAAGATTTTGGTCTCGATATCGTCGCTCAGACCGAGCTCGGCGTCGAGTCTGCGGAAGAGACCGGTCTGACCTTCATTGAAAACGCGATTCTGAAAGCGCGTCATGCGGCGCAGATCACCGGCCTGCCGGCTATCGCCGACGATTCCGGTCTGGCCGTCGATGCCCTTGGCGGCGCGCCAGGCATCTACTCCGCCCGCTATGCCGGCGTCGACGCCAGCGACCAGCAGAATCTTGAGAAACTGCTCGACGCCCTGCAGGACGTGCCGGACGACCAGCGCCAGGCGCAGTTCCACTGCGTACTGGTCTATCTGCGCCATGCCGAAGATCCCACGCCGCTGGTGTGCCACGGCAGCTGGCCTGGGGTGATCGCCCGGGAAGCCGCAGGTCATGGCGGCTTCGGCTACGATCCGATTTTCTTCGTCCCGTCAGAGGGAAAAACCGCGGCCGAACTGAGCCGTGAAGAAAAGAGCGCCATTTCCCATCGCGGGCAGGCGCTTAAACTGTTACTGGATGCATTACGTAATGGCTAATTTGCCACCGCTGAGTCTCTATATTCATATTCCCTGGTGCGTGCAGAAATGCCCGTACTGCGACTTTAATTCGCATGCACTGAAAGGCGAGGTGCCGCACGATGACTACGTCCAGCATCTGCTGAACGATCTGCGGGCCGATGTGCAGTATGCCCAGGGACGGGAAATAGGCACCATTTTTATCGGCGGCGGTACGCCGAGCCTGCTGTCAGGCCCGGCCATGCAAACCCTGCTCGATGGCGTCCGCGCCTGCCTGCCGCTGGCCGCCGGGGCGGAAATCACCATGGAAGCCAACCCGGGCACCGTGGAGGCCGATCGCTTCGTTGATTACCAGCGCGCCGGGGTGAATCGCATCTCTATCGGCGTACAAAGCTTTAGCGAACCAAAGCTGCAGCGGCTGGGGCGGATCCACGGCCCGGAAGAGGCCAAACGCGCGGCACGCCTCGCCAGCGGCCTGGGCTTGCGCAGTTTCAATCTCGACCTGATGCACGGTTTGCCGGACCAGTCGCTGGAGGAGGCGCTGGACGATCTGCGTCAGGCCATTGCTCTCAACCCGCCGCATCTCTCGTGGTACCAGCTGACCATTGAGCCGAACACCTTGTTCGGTTCCCGGCCGCCGGTGCTGCCGGATGACGACGCGCTATGGGATATTTTTGAGCAGGGACATCAGCTGCTGGGCGCCGCCGGCTACCAGCAGTACGAGACTTCCGCTTACGCCAAAGCGGGCTATCAGTGTCAGCACAATCTCAACTACTGGCGCTTTGGCGACTATCTCGGCATCGGCTGCGGCGCGCACGGCAAGATAACCTTCCCGGACGGGCGCATCCTGCGTACCGCCAAAACCCGCCACCCGCGCGGCTATATGGAAGGCCGCTACCTCGAACGCCAGCATGATGTGGAAGAGGCGGATAAACCGTTTGAGTTCTTTATGAACCGTTTTCGCCTGCTGGAGGCCGCGCCGCGCGCGGAATTCCGCCGTTATACCGGTCTTGATGAAGCGGCGATCCGTCCGCAGCTGGACGCGGCGATAGCCCACGGCTATCTGCAGGAAGACGCGCAGAACTGGCAGATTACCGAGCATGGAAAGCTGTTTTTAAATTCTCTTCTCGAACTATTCCTCAGCGAATAAATATCGTTATCCCATTCCCGGCAGCAATATGGCGGGAATGGGAATCACTCGATTCCTCCGCCATATATACCTCATTACATCCGTTCCATTGTTATTAAATATTCCACTCTCAAATTAATTTGCATTAATTAATACAAACCAAATATCAATCCTTCAATAAGATCGGTTATTTCATTACCTCATTGCCAGAAAGTGTGAGTCAGGCAGCTTAAAGATGTACGACAACAAAGATAATATGTCATACAGAAATAAAGCATGATGCTTAAGATATTGACCCATTACCCCAAGTGCATGGAGCCAACTCATGAAAAAATATCCTTTTTCTCGTTCTCTGGTAGGTATAGCTTTACTGGCCCTACTCTCTGCAGGTGCCGTCGCGGCTGAAAAAATAACATTAAAACTGGCGCATAACCTTGAGCGCAGCCATGTGGTGCATCAGGCGTTTGAGGAGATGTCCAAAGAGGTAAACCAGCTTTCTGACGGTAAGATGAAGATTCGCATTTACCCGAGTAGTCAGATGGGCAGCGCGCGCGAGACCATGGAGTTATTACAAAATGGCGCGCTGGATATGACCAAAGGTTCCGCCAGCGATCTGGAATCTTTCGATAATATTTACGCCATATATAATTTACCATTCTTGTTTAACGACCAGAACCACTTCAATAACGTGGTCTTCGGCGAGGTGGGTAAAGAAATAATGAACTCGACGAAAGAGAAAGGATTTTTTGCCCTTTCCGCTTATGTCGCCGGGACGCGAAGTTTTTATGCAAAAAAGCCCATCACCAGGCCGGAAGATTTAAAAGGACTGAAGATCCGCGTTCAGGCCAGTCCGACAACGTTAAAAATGGTCGAATTAATGGGCGGTTCCCCAACCCCCATCTCCTTTGGTGAAGTTTATACCGCCATGCAGCAGGGGGTGGTGGACGGCGCGGAGAATAACGTTCCCTCCTGGGTGCAGACGCGCCATATCGAAATCGCGAAAGTATTCTCTGAAGATGAGCATGCCTCCATCCCTGATTTCCTCGTTATCTCCAGTAAAACCTGGGACAAGCTGACGCCGGATCAGAAACAAATCCTGATCAAAGCGGCGAAAGCGTCAGAGGTTTTTCAGCAACAGCTGTGGCGGAAAATCGACGCCGATACCCGCGCGCAGGCCAAAGCCATGGGGGGCGAAATTATCAAAGTGGATAAAGCGCCGTTCCGCGCCGCCGTGCAGCCGCTATTCGATGACTTTAAAAAAGATCCTGTACAGGCCGCCCTGCTGGCCAAATTTGAAGCTGCCGCGGAATAACCATTAACGGGCCAGCCGCTGGCCCGTCTTCACCAGGAAATCAACGATGATACTTAACCGCATCAAGCTGGCGGTGGACCGCACCATCGCCGCCTTCTCTGTCGCTGTAATGATTGCGCTGGTTGTCTGCGTCGTCTGGCAGGTATTCAGCCGCTACGTGCTTAACCAGCCAAGCACCCTGACCGATGAGCTGGCGCGCTTCTTAATGATCTGGGTCGGGCTACTGGGCGCGGCCTACACCCTCGGCGCCCAGCGTCACCTGGTGATTGATTTACTCACCATGACGCTCTCTCCCCGCAGGCAGGCGCTGTTCAGCGTCATTATTAACCTGCTGATCCTGCTGTTTGCCGGCGCAGTGATTGTGACCGGCGGCGTAAAACTGATTGCAAAAACGCTGTCGACCGCCCAGGTCTCAGCCGCGATGCAGATCCCCATGGGCTACGTGTATCTGATCCTGCCGCTCACCGGCATCATGATGATGTTTTACGCATTGTGTTTTATCAGTAACGGCCTGAAAGCCATGAAACATGCAGAAGAAGGAGCAACTCATGGATAGCGCTATTGCACTGACGCTATTTGGCGTTTTCTTTATTCTGGTTTTTATCGGCGTTCCCATCTCCTTCGCCATCGGTATCGCTACCGTTGGCTCGATGCTGCTGATGTTTCCCTGGGATATCGCGGTGATAACCGTGTCTCAACGCCTGGCGAACGGGCTTGATAACTTCGCGCTGCTGGCCATCCCCTTTTTTATCTTTGCCGGAACCCTGATGAACAGCGGCGGGATTGCAATACGCTTAATCAATCTGGCGCAGGTGATGGTTGGGCGAGTGCCCGGATCGCTGGGGCACGTTAACGTGCTCGCCAATATGATGTTCGGCTCGATTTCCGGTTCAGCCGTCGCGGCCGCCGCGGCGGTAGGCGGGACGCTGAATCCCATTCAGACGCAGAAAGGCTACGATCCGACCTTTTCCACAGCGGTAAACGTCTCATCCTGCATCACGGGTCTGCTTATTCCGCCGTCAAACGTCCTGATCGTCTTTTCCCTGACCGCAGGCGGCGTCTCGGTGGCCTCGCTGTTTATGGCCGGCTATTTGCCGGGCATCCTGATGGGCCTGGCTATTATGCTGGTCTGCGGCTGCATCGCTAAACGCCGCGGCTATCCGGTTTCCGAACGGCCGACCTGCGCCCAGGCGGCAAAGGCCTTTTTCGATGCTCTGCCCAGCCTGCTGCTGGTCATCATTGTGATGGGCGGGATCCTTGGCGGCATTTTTACCGCGACGGAAGCCTCTGCCATCGCCGTGGTCTACACCTTTATCCTGTCGGTACTGATCTATCGGGAAGTGAAGTGGCGCGATCTGCCGAAGCTGATTCTGGAATCGGTAGTCATGACCTCTATTGTGCTGCTGCTGATTGGCTTTTCGGTGGGCATGTCGTGGGCGATGACCAATGCCGATATTCCCTACATGATAAGCGATGCGCTAATGGGGGTGTCGGAAAACCCGGTGGTGATCCTGCTGCTGATTAACATTGTGCTGCTAATCGTCGGCATTTTTATGGATATGACCCCAGCGGTGCTGATTTTCACGCCGATATTTCTGCCCATTGCTGAGGATTTGGACATGAACCCGGTTCATTTCGGCATCATGATGGTCGCTAACCTGTGCATCGGCCTGCTGACCCCGCCGGTTGGCAGCGCGCTGTTTGTCGGCTGCTCCATTTCAGGGGTGAAAATTCAGCAGCTCATCAAACCGTTGCTGCCGTTCTACGCCGCCCTGCTGATCGCGCTGATGATGATTGTTTATATCCCGCCGATCTCGCTGTTTATTCCACAGCTGCTGGGGCTGATGTGATCGCCTGAGCGTCGTCGCTACCTGCGGGCGCAGGTAGCGAAATCAAGCTATTTTAACGAGCCAACCAGCGCTTTGCGGCTGTCCTCAAGGGAGACCACCCGGCTGCAGACGTCTTTACCAAACTGCTGGAAATCGGCCTCCTGGTTTTTCCACTCATCCTGGATAGCGGTTTGCAGACCGCCGAGGCTACCGAGAATGCCCTGCAGCGGGTTGCCGCCGCCTTTGAGCACCGCTTTCGCCCCCATCTCGTTAATGCTGTCCTGCAAAATGCCGCCCATCGCCTGATTTACCAGCTGCTGGCCGTCGGCGCGCACCTGGTCGATGGCTTTATAGTGGAAGGTCAGGCCATCGCTGCGGCGCTCAATGATGCGGTTCATCTGTTCTTTCAGCTGCGCGTCCAGCTTGGTCAGACGACCGTGCATACTGCTATTGGCGCCGACCTGTTCGGTAATGATTTTATCTAGCGCCTTGCGGCCTTTTTCGACTCGCGAACGCGCGCCTTCGTCAATCCACGGCAGGCTGCTACGCAGACTGGCCTGGTAATCCTGCGCCTGTTCGCGCTGGGCGGCGCTGAGCGCATAAGCCTTGCCGTTAAAGGTCAGGTTGCCGTCCGGTTTGATCACCAGATTGCCGTTTTCCCCTTTCACCTGTACCTGCTGAGGGGTGAGGATCACATCGTCACGCGGCGTGACGCTACACTGGTAGTCCGCATGGGCAGACAAAGCGGTGACGGAGAGCGCCACCGCCAGCAGCGTTTTACGCATCATAAAACTCCCTTAAGACAAAACGGGCCGGCAGTTGCCGACCCTTGTCAAACTTAGTCCCACCAGACGTCAAAAAGTTCGCTGGTGCGCACATCCTCTAACTTACGCGCTTCCAGCCATTTGCGCACGATGGCCTGATGCTCTTCGGTGCATTTACCGATCTCCTGCATGCAGATCAGCCCCTCCCAGGAGAGATAGCCGCTGCCGTCAAAGGCCAGCTTGTTCGGCTCAATCACCTCTTCGATCAGATCGTTGACCGTCTGGTCGATCTGCTCTTCACTGGTCCCTTCCGGGAAACGCCAGGCGACGGAGAAGCCTAACTCCTGAAACTCGTCGATATGCATTTTTTTACGCAGACGACGGCTACGATTCTTGGCCATTATTTCACCCTCTCGAACATTAAGTCCCATACGCCGTGGCCGAGACGATGGCCACGCTGTTCAAATTTGGTTACCGGGCGCGATTCCGGGCGCGGTACGTAATCGTTGCTTGCCGACTGGTTACGATACCCTTCCAGTGAGGACATCACTTCCAGCATATGGACGGCATAGGCTTCCCAGTCGGTCGCCATATGGAAGACGCCACCGAGCTTCAGTTTACTTTTCACCAGCTCGGCGAAAGGCGGCTGTACGATACGACGTTTATTATGGCGCGCTTTATGCCACGGGTCAGGGAAAAACAGCTGCACCATATTCAGCGAGTTATCCGGAATCATAGTGTGCAGCACTTCCACCGCATCGTGACACATCACGCGCAGGTTTTGCACACCTTCTTCTTCGGCCGAGGCCAGACAGGCGCCGACGCCCGGGGAGTGCACTTCGATGCCGAGGAAATTCTGTTCCGGTTTGGCTTTTGCCATCGCCACCAGCGAGGCGCCCATCCCGAAGCCAATTTCGAGGGTGACCGGCGCTTCGCGGCCAAACAGGGCGGCGAAATCGAGCGGCGCATCGTTGAATTCAACGCCCATCACCGGCCAAATGTTATCCAGCGCATGCTGCTGCCCTTTCGTCAGGCGGCCCTGGCGACGGACGAAGCTACGAATACGGCGCAGCGGGCGACCGTTTTCATCGAATTCCGGAGAAATGACGTCGTTTTTCATAAAAGTTTGGTCTGCTTGTGAATGTGTTCGGAAAACGGGCATTATCCAAAGTTACCCGGCGGATGCAAGGGTTTACAGCCACTCGCCCTTATGCTGCAATCTGCCCCCCTGTAATCGCGATCCCGGAGCCGTAGCTTTGACTTTTCTCGCCACGCAATTTTCAGCCCAGGTCCTGGACTGGTACGACAAATACGGGCGTAAAACCCTGCCCTGGCAAATCGCCAAGACGCCCTACAAAGTATGGCTCTCCGAAGTGATGTTGCAACAAACCCAGGTGACCACGGTTATCCCCTATTTTGAACGCTTTATGGCGCGTTTCCCTACGGTGGTCGATCTCGCCAACGCGCCGCTGGATGAAGTGCTGCATCTGTGGACCGGACTGGGTTATTACGCGCGGGCGCGCAACTTACACAAAGCGGCGCAGCAGGTGGCGACGCAGCACGGCGGCGAATTCCCGCAGACCTTTGACGAAGTGGCGGCGCTTCCCGGCGTCGGGCGCTCAACGGCGGGGGCCATTTTATCGCTTTCGCTCGGTCAGCATTATCCGATTCTCGACGGCAACGTGAAGCGCGTGCTCGCCCGCTGCTATGCTGTCAGCGGCTGGCCGGGGAAAAAAGAGGTGGAAAAACGGCTGTGGGAGATTAGCGAAGCGGTCACGCCGGCGAAGGGCGTGGAGCGTTTTAACCAGGCGATGATGGATCTCGGGGCGATGGTTTGCACCCGCTCGAAGCCGAAGTGCGAACTGTGCCCGCTGAGCAACGGCTGCGTGGCCTACGCCAATCATTCATGGGCAGAATATCCGGGCAAAAAACCGAAGCAGACCATTCCGGAACGCACCGGCTATTTTCTGCTGATGCAGCACGGTGACGAGGTGTTTCTCGCCCAACGTCCGCCGGTGGGTCTGTGGGGCGGATTGTTCTGTTTTCCGCAGTTTGCCGACGAAGCGGGCCTGCGCGAGTGGCTGGCACAGCGCCAGATTAAGGCCGATAATCTGACGCAGCTCACCGCTTTTCGCCACACTTTCAGCCATTTCCACCTGGATATTGTGCCGATGTGGCTTACAGTGCACTCATCTGGCGCATGCATGGATGAAGGCAACGCACTCTGGTATAACTTAGCGCAGCCGCCGTCGGTCGGTCTGGCGGCCCCCGTGGAGCGCTTGTTGCAACAGTTAAAAGCCGGAACGCCGGTATAAATTTTCGGCTATCAAAGAGGATTGATTATGAGCAGAACCATTTTTTGTACCTTCCTGCAGCGTGAAGCGGACGGCCAGGATTTTCAGCTGTATCCGGGCGAACTCGGGAAGCGCATTTACAACGAAATCTCCAAAGAAGCCTGGGCGCAGTGGCAGCACAAGCAGACCATGCTGATCAACGAGAAAAAGCTCAGCATGATGAACCCGGAGCACCGCAAGCTGCTGGAACAGGAAATGGTGCAGTTCCTGTTTGAAGGGAAAGACGTGCACATCGAAGGCTATACGCCGCCGGAAAAACAGTAAGGGCCCTGCGGCCTTTTAAAAACAAACACAACACGCACGCCCGGAATGATGAAAAAATACTTAGCGCTCGCGCTGATTGCGCCGTTGCTCGTTTCGTGTTCCAGCTCCAATAAAAAAGGCGCCGAATACAACGAGGCCTGGGTCAAGGATACCAACGGTTTTGATATCCTGATGGGCCAGTTTGCCCACAACATCGAGAACATTTGGGGGTACAACGAAGTCCTGCTCGCCGGGCCGAAGGACTACGTCAAATACACCGACCAGTATCAAACCCGCAGCCACATCAACTTTGATGAAGGGACGATCACCGTCGAGACCATCGCCGGCACCGATCCGCGCGGACGACTGCGCCAGGCGATCGTCAAAACCCTGCTGATGGGCGATGACCCCAACTCCATCGACCTCTATTCCGATGTCGATGACATTCAGATCTCCAAAGAGCCGTTCCTCTATGGCCAGGTGGTGGATAACACCGGGGCATCGATTCGTTGGGAGTGGCGCGCCGCGCGCTTTGCCGACTATCTGCTGCAAACACGCCTGAAGAGCCGCAACAACGGCCTGCGCGTGGTCTACAGCATCACCATCAACCTGGTGCCGAACCACCTCGACAAACGTGCGCATAAATACCTCGGCATGGTGCGTCAGGCCTCGCGTAAGTATGGGGTTGATGAGTCGCTGATCCTCGCGATTATGCAGACCGAATCCTCCTTTAACCCTTATGCGGTCAGCCATGCCGACGCCATGGGGCTGATGCAGGTAGTCCAGCACAGCGCCGGCAGAGACGTCTTCCGTTCCCAGGGTAAATCGGGCCTGCCAAGCCGCAGCTATCTGTTCGACCCGGCGAATAACATTGACACCGGTACTGCCTACCTGGCGATGCTGAACAATGTCTACCTTGCTGGCATCGATAACCCCACCTCGCGTCGCTACGCGGTGATCACCGCCTATAACGGCGGCGCCGGCAGCGTGCTGCGGGTCTTCTCCAGCGATAAAGTCCAGGCGGCCAATATCATCAACAGCATGGCGCCAGGTGACGTCTACCAGACGCTGACCACCCGTCACCCGTCGGCGGAATCGCGCCGCTATCTGTATAAAGTTAACACGGCGCAGAAAAGCTACCGCCGTAAATAACCCCCTCCTGACACCGGCCTCAGCCACGCGCTGAGGCCGCTTTTTTTCTGCGCCATACTGTGGAATATCTTTCGGTTTTCTGCGGCAGTTAACAGAAGCCTTCAGCTGGTGAATGATAGAATCGCATCAAAATAACGGGATTAATGTTATTTTAAAAACATAACAAGCCCACATTCGTGAGGATAACTACATGAATCTTAAGCTGCAGCTCAAAATACTGTCGTTCCTGCAGTTCTGCCTTTGGGGGAGCTGGCTCACCACGCTTGGCTCATACATGTTTGTCACGCTGAAGTTTGATGGCGCGGCTATCGGCGCAGTATATAGCTCGCTCGGTATCGCCGCGGTGTTGATGCCGACGCTGCTCGGCATCGTCGCCGATAAGTGGATCAGCGCCAAATGGGTGTATGCCGCTTGCCATCTGGTGGGCGCGCTGACGCTGTATCTGGCGGCGCAGGTCACCACGCCGGGCGAGATGTTCCTTGTGATCCTCCTCAACTCGCTGGCCTATATGCCGACGCTGGGGCTGATTAACACAATCTCTTACTACCGCCTGCAGTCGGCGGGGCTGGATATCGTCACCGATTTCCCGCCGATCCGGATCTGGGGCACCATCGGCTTTATCTTCGCCATGTGGGGCGTAAGCTTCTCCGGCTTCGAACTGAGCCATATGCAGCTGTACATTGGCGCGACGCTGTCGGTCCTGCTGACGCTGTTCACCCTGACGCTGCCGACGATCCCGGTGGCTAACGCCCAGCGTAATCAAAGCTGGACGGAGATGCTGGGGCTTAACGCTTTTGCGCTGTTTAAAAACAAGCGCATGGCAATCTTCTTTATCTTCTCGATGATGCTAGGCGCCGAGCTGCAAATCACCAACATGTTCGGTAATACCTTCCTGCACAGCTTCGATAAAGATCCGCTGTTTGCCGGCAGCTTTATCGTCGAACACGCCTCGGTGCTGATGTCGATCTCGCAGATCTCCGAGACGCTGTTTATCCTGACCATTCCGTTCTTCCTCAGCCGCTACGGCATTAAGAACGTGATGCTTATCAGTATCGTGGCGTGGATGCTGCGCTTCGGCCTGTTCGCCTTCGGCGATCCGACACCGTTCGGCACCGTGCTGCTGGTGCTGTCGATGATCGTCTACGGCTGCGCTTTCGACTTCTTCAACATCTCTGGTTCAGTGTTCGTGGAGAAAGAGGTGCGTCCGGAAATCCGCGCCAGCGCCCAGGGCATGTTCCTGATGATGACCAACGGCTTCGGCTGTATTCTCGGTGGCATGGTGAGCGGCAAAGTGGTGGAGCACTTTACCGTCGAAGGGATCACTAACTGGCAGAGCGTGTGGCTGATTTTCGCCGGCTATTCGCTGGTGCTGGCTTTTGCCTTCGTGGCGCTGTTCAAATACAAACACGTCAGACAACCGACCGCCGCGCAGCAGAGCGCGTGATCGTCAAAAGCAAAACGCCCCGCCGGTTCAGCGGGGCATTTTTTATCCCTTCAGCACGTAGCCATACAGCCGCTTAATGCCGTCCGAATCCGTCTCACTATATACCCCCTGCAGCTCCGGCGAGAAGCCCGGCAGCATATTAACCCCCTCTTCCAGCGCAAGGAAATAGCGCAGTACAGCGCCACCCCAGACCTCACCGGGCACCACGCATAATACCCCCGGCGGATACGGCAGCGCCCCTTCCGCCGCGACGCGGCCCTCCGCCTCGCTCAGACGCACCAGCTCCACGTCGCCGCGGATAAATTCGCGGTTGGCATCCTGGGGATTCATCACCACCCGCGGGAAGCTCCGTTTACGGAACATCTCTTTTTGCAGGCTCTTCACGTCAAAGCTGACGTACAGATCGTGCATCTCCTGGCACAGTTCGCGCAGGGTATAGTCGCGATAACGCACCGGGTATTTGTTATAGATGGTCGGCAACACATCGGCCAGCGGCGTATCCGCTTCAATATGCTGTTCAAACTGCCCCAGCATCGCCACCAGCTGCGCCATTTTTTCGGCGCTTTCCGCCGGCGTCAGCAGGAACAGAATCGAGTTGAGATCGCACTTCTCCGGCACGATGCCGTTTTCCCGCAGGTAATGCGCCAGAATGGTCGCCGGGATGCCGAACTCACTGTACTCCCCACTCTCCGCGTCGATGCCCGGGGTGGTCAACAACAGCTTGCACGGGTCGACAAAATACTGGTCGTCGGCATAGCCCTCGAAGCCATGCCAGCGCGCGCCCGGTTCGAAGCTGAAGAAACGGCGCTCCCGGGCGATCGCCTCAGTCGGATGATCCTGCCACGGGCGCCCCGCCACTATCGGCGGAATAAAAGGCTGGATCATCTTGCAATTGGCGATGATCGCTTTGCGCGCCTCGATGCCCAGCGCCACGCATTCGGCCCACAGGCGGCGGCCGCTCTCGCCTTCGTGGATTTTGGCGTTGACGTCCAGTGCGGCGAACAGCGGATAAAACGGGCTGGTAGAGGCATGCAGCATAAAGGCGTTATTCAGCCGCTTGTGCGGACAGAAGCGCGCCTGGCCGCGCAGATGGTTATCCTTTTTATGGATCTGCGACGTCTGCGAGAAACCGGCCTGCTGCTTGTGAACGGACTGGGTGACAAAAATGCCCGGATCGTCCGGGGTCAGCTCCAGCAGCAGCGGCGAACAGTCGGCCATCATCGGGATAAACTGCTCATAGCCCACCCACGCCGAGTCGAACAGGATGTAATCGCAGAGGTGGCCGATTTTATCGACCACCTGGCGGGCGTTATAGACCGTGCCGTCATAGGTTCCGAGCTGGATCACCGCCAGACGAAACGGGCGAGAGGCCGTGGCTTTCTCTGGCGCCGCTTCACGGATGAGATCCCGCAGGTAGCGCTCATCAAAGCAGCGCTCGTCAATACCGCCGATAAAGCCGAACGGATTGCGCGCGGCTTCAAGATAGACAGGCGTCGCTCCAGCCTGAATCAGCGCCCCGTGATGGTTTGACTTGTGGTTGTTGCGATCGAACAGCACCAGATCGCCGCGGGTCAACAGCGCGTTGGTCACGACTTTGTTGGCCGCCGAGGTGCCGTTAAGGACGAAGTAGGTTTTATCCGCATTAAAGACCTTCGCGGCGAACTTCTGCGCGTGCTTGGCCGACCCTTCGTGGATCAGCAGATCGCCTAATTTTACGTCGGCGTTACACATATCGGCGCGAAAGACGTTTTCGCCAAAAAAGTCATAGAACTGGCGGCCTGCGGGATGCTTTTTGAAAAAGGCCCCGTGCTGGTGTCCCGGACAGGCAAAGGTGCTGTTATCCATTTCGACGTACTGGGTCAGCGTATTGAAAAACGGCGGCAGCAGACGCGCTTCATAATCGCAGGCCGCCGCTTCCAGCTCCAGCCACTCCTGATCTTTACCGGCGATCACCGCCTGTACCCCCTCCGGCTTATCGACCGCCGTCTCGCTCAGCAGGTAGACCGGCAGGTTAAATCCGCTACGCCTGAGGAGGGCGAGGATGCCGCTGCGACTGTCCGCCGCGGTGATGACGACTGCCGCCACATCGGTAAAATCGGTACTGTCCAGCGCCACAACGCGACGGTGGGTGGACAAGCGGGTGACCAGCTCGCAGCTGGCGGCAATGTGCATGGATTTCATAAGCGCAAATGCCCGTATCGGGAGTGTAAAAATCTCAGGCAAGGGAAACCTTGCCCAACGATGTGTCCGGGTCTGACGGATTCAGCTCCGACCGCCGGACATCAGTAAAAGCAGACGCGTCCGATCTTACTGTTGCCCTACAGTGAGCATACGTGTCCTTCACCGCATGGTGAACAGAGGGGTAAGCGTAGCAAGATGAGGCAGCCCACGCATCTGTGCGCGGCGTCGCTGGCGAGGTAATGGCAGTGTCGTCATCGGCGGCCTCATATCAGGGAGGAGAAAATTCGCGCAATCATGGCACCTTTCCCCGACAGGCGCAAGATGAAAACCGTATGCACTTATATCACGGATACACAAGCTTTCACGGCGGGTTAACGTCATAATCATTCGGTTATCAGGGATATTTAACAGGAGTCAGCGTGGTTACAGGACCTTTTATTAATGCCAGCGCGGTGCTGGTCGGCGGCGTGTTAGGCGCCTTACTCAGCCAGCGGTTGCCGGAACGGATCCGCACATCCATGACCTCAATTTTTGGTCTGGCGTCATTAGGCATCGGCATTTTACTGGTGATCAAATGCGCCAATTTGCCGGTGATGGTGCTGTCGACCCTGGTGGGAACGCTGCTCGGCGAAATTTGTAATATGGAAAAAGGGATTAATACGCTGGTCAGTCAGCTCCAGCAGTTGCTGACGCCGAAGGGTAAGAAAAAAGCCTCGGCTCATGACTCCTATATTCAGAGCTGTGTGGCGATTATCGTCCTGTTCTGCGCCAGCGGCACCGGCGTCTTCGGCGCCATGCGCGAAGGGATGACCGGCGACGCCAGCATTCTGATTGCCAAAGCGTTTCTCGATTTTTTCACCGCCACCATTTTCGCTTGTACCCTGGGCATTGCCGTCGCCGCCATCAGCGTACCGATGCTACTTATCCAGCTGACCCTCGCGGCCTGCGCGGCGATCATTATGCCGCTCACCACGCCGATGATGCTGGCGGATTTCAGCGCCGTCGGCGGTATGCTGCTGGTGGCCACCGGGCTGCGCATCTGCGGAATAAAAATGTTTGCCGTGGTGAATATGCTGCCTGCGCTGGTGCTGGCGATGCCGATCTCAGCGGCCTGGACGCTGTTTTTTGCCTGAAGACGCGTGCTTTTAGCGCAATGTGGTGATAGATTGTTCAGTCTGCTGCAAAACAGATAAATTTCGTTGACGAGGCGCGGCGATTACGGTTTAATGCGCCCCGTTGCCCGGATAGCTCAGTCGGTAGAGCAGGGGATTGAAAATCCCCGTGTCCTTGGTTCGATTCCGAGTCCGGGCACCACTATTTAAAGAACCCAGCCTATGGCTGGGTTTTTGCTTTTCTGTAGCCGGACTCTCCATCGAACTGCGTTCGATTATTCGCCGCACAGCGGCTCACCCCTTCGGGGCCAGCGCGACACGCGCGCTGTTCAACGCCTGCGGCGTTAGTCCGAGTCCGGCACCACTATTTAAAGAACCCGCCCACAAGGCGGGTTTTTGCTCTTCTGTAGCCGGACTCTTCATCGAACATCGCTAACCCGTGATTTCTCTGCTGCACTTTTCTCCTGGTGAGCCAGCTGCCACTTAACGGCCAGCGCAGACCGCCTCTCCCCATAGAATCTTTTCGCAAATACATTTTCAAATATCAGATAACCCGCTGATTCAAATCGCCATTCTGTCGTTAAAAACGGCTAAAAACGCCCTTTTCTGGCAATCGATCCGCCCAGGCGGCTACCCTGCTTTCCCTCCGGATGGCTGAACAGCATCTTATATTCCATTTTGCGCTAAATGACAGATAAATGTTCTTTAAATTACCGATTTCACAGACCTACCATGCAAAAATATCTTAAACGAGTGGGTAAATGGTTATGTCACTGTTTCATTCCGTGAGCGACCTGATCGGTCATACTCCCCTGCTCCAGTTGCACAAACTGGATACCGGGCCCTGCAGTCTGTTTTTAAAACTGGAAAATCAGAACCCGGGCGGATCAATTAAAGATCGGGTTGCGCTGTCGATGATTAACGAAGCCGAGCGTCAGGGCAAACTGGCGCCCGGCGGGACAATTATCGAAGCCACTGCCGGCAATACCGGCCTCGGCCTGGCGCTGATCGCGGCGCAGAAAAATTACCGCCTGATCCTGGTGGTGCCGGACAAAATGAGCCGCGAGAAAATCTTTCACCTGCGGGCGCTGGGCGCGACGGTGCTGCTCACCCGTTCCGACGTCAATAAAGGTCACCCGGCCTATTACCAGGATTATGCCCGCCGCCTTGCCGATGAAACGCCGGGGGCTTTTTATATCGACCAGTTTAACAACGACGCTAATCCGCTGGCGCACGCGACCTCCACCGCGCCAGAACTTTTCCAGCAGCTGGAGGGCGACATCGACGCCATCGTCGTCGGCGTTGGCTCTGGCGGCACGCTGGGCGGGCTTCAGGCCTGGTTTGCAGAACACTCGCCGAAAACGGAATTTATCCTCGCCGATCCGGCGGGCTCGATCCTTGCCGATCAGGTTGATACCGGACGCTACGGCGAAACGGGATCCTGGCTGGTCGAAGGGATTGGAGAAGATTTCATCCCGCCGCTGGCCAGGCTGGAGGGGGTGCATACCGCCTATCGCGTCAGCGACCGCGAAGCGTTCCACACCGCGCGCCAGCTGCTGCAGGTCGAGGGTGTGCTGGCCGGATCCTCCACCGGCACCCTGCTCAGCGCCGCACTGCGCTACTGCCGGGCGCAAAGCCGTCCGAAGCGGGTGGTGACCTTCGCCTGCGACAGCGGCAATAAATACCTGTCAAAAATGTTCAACGACGACTGGATGCGCCAGCAAGGGCTAATCGCCCGCCCCGAACAGGGCGATCTCAGTGATTTTATCGCCCTGCGCCATGACGAAGGCGCTACCGTCACGGCCGCGCCGGACGACACCCTGGCCGCGGTCTTTACCCGCATGCGGCTGTATGACATCTCCCAGCTGCCGGTTCTGGAGGATGGCCGCGTGGTCGGCATCGTCGATGAGTGGGATTTGATCCGCCACGTACAGGGCGATCGCCAACGCTTCTCCCTGCCGGTCAGCGAAGCGATGAGCCGCCATGTTGAAACTCTCGATAAGCGTGCGCCAGAGAGCGAACTGCAGGCCATTCTCGATCGCGGTCTGGTGGCGGTGATCGCTGACAACGCGCGTTTTCTTGGCCTGGTCACCCGCAGCGATGTACTGACCGCCTGGCGTAACCAAGTAGCACAATAAGGAATTTTTTATGTCATCCATCCACACCCTGAGCGTACATAGCGGAACCTTCACCGACAGCCACGGCGCAGTGATGCCGCCTATTTATGCCACCTCCACTTTCGCTCAGCCGGCGCCGGGGCAGCATACTGGCTATGAATATTCCCGCAGCGGGAATCCTACCCGCCATGCGCTGGAGACGGCGATCGCCGACCTGGAAAACGGTACGCGCGGCTACGCGTTCGCCTCCGGGCTGGCCGCCATCGCCACCGTGCTGGAGCTGCTGGATAAGGACAGTCACCTGGTGGCGGTCGATGATGTGTATGGCGGCACTTACCGCCTGCTGGAAAACGTACGCCGCCGTAGCGCTGGTCTGCAGGTGAGCTGGGTGAAACCCGACGACCTGGCGGGAATTGAAGCGGCGATCCGCCCCGATACGCGCATGATCTGGGTGGAAACGCCCACCAACCCGCTGCTGAAGCTGGCGGATCTCAGCGCTATCGCCGCTATCGCGCGCCGCCATAACCTGATCAGCGTCGCCGATAACACTTTCGCCTCGCCGGCGATCCATCGCCCGCTGGAGCACGGGTTTGATATTGTGGTCCACTCCGCGACTAAGTACCTCAATGGCCATTCCGATGTCGTCGCCGGCCTGGCGGTGGTCGGCGATAACGCCGCGCTCGCGGAGAAGCTTGGCTACCTGCAGAATGCGGTAGGCGGCGTACTCGACCCGTTCAGCAGCTTCCTGACGCTACGCGGCATCCGCACCCTGGCGCTGCGGATGGAGCGCCACAGCGCGAACGCGCTGCAGCTCGCCGAATGGCTGGAACAGCAGCCGGAGGTAGAGCGAGTCTGGTTCCCCTGGCTGGCCTCGCACCCGCACCATCAGCTGGCGCGCCGGCAAATGGCCCTGCCCGGCGGCATGATTTCGGTAGTGGTGAAAGGCGATGACGGTTACGCCGAACGCATCATCAGCAAGCTGCGCTGGTTCACCCTTGCGGAGAGTCTGGGCGGCGTCGAGAGCCTGGTGAGCCAGCCCTTCAGCATGACCC
This sequence comes from Klebsiella sp. JB_Kp031, assembly GCF_040064295.1. Classification (NCBI taxonomy): domain Bacteria; kingdom Pseudomonadati; phylum Pseudomonadota; class Gammaproteobacteria; order Enterobacterales; family Enterobacteriaceae; genus Klebsiella; species Klebsiella sp. JB_Kp031. The sequence goes on along the minus strand of NZ_JBEAJW010000041.1, from coordinate 106,855 downwards.
ATGCCTCGATCCCGCTGGAGAAGCGCCTGGCGAACGGCATCACGCCGCAGCTGATCCGCCTGTCGGTCGGGATCGAAGATCCTCACGATCTGATTGCCGACTGGCAGCAGGCGCTTCGGGAGGAGTGATTATTCCGACGCGCGGGTCGTCGCCAGCGCGTCAGGCATTCCCTGCTGAAGGTGGGCGATAAACTGCGTCAGCTTCGGCAGGGGCCGGCGATCCTGGCGCCAGAGCAGATGCACGGGCCTCGGCTGTGGGGTCCACGCCTCCAGCACCCGCACCAGGCTGCCGCTGGCCAGCGCATCGGCCAGCAGTACCTCCGGCTGCATCAGCAGCCCAGCCCCGGCGATCGCCGCCTGGCGCAGCGCATAGCCATCGTTACAGCGCAAAACCGCATCGCGCTTCCAGCGCACTTCTCCCTCTACGCCCGGCAGCCGCCACTCGTTGCGGGCGGTCCAGACCGTATGGGACAGGCAGAGATGATCGGCGAGATCTTCCGGCCTCCCTGGCATTCCGTAACGCGCCAGATAAGCCGGCGCGGCGCAGATCACCATCCGATACGGCGCCAGGTAGCGAGCCACCAGATCCTCCTGATGGATCTCGCCAATGCGGATCGCCAGATCGAACCCCTCATCCACCAGATCGACCATCCGGTTAGTCAGATCCAGTTCCACCCGGACCGCTGGCCAGGCCTGCAGAAAGGTGGCGGTCAGGGGCGCGATCACGCTGGCGCCGAACGAGGTGGGCGCGCTCACCCGCAGGGTGCCGGCCGGCGCCAGCCGCAGCCGCTCAACGGCGCTTTCGGCGATGGAGACCTGCTCCATCACCCGTTTCGCTTCGTCAAAATAGACCCGCCCGGCGTCGGTGAGGCTCTGGCGTCGGGTGTTACGCTCCAGCAGGCGCGTCGCCAGCTGGGTTTCCAGCTGGGCGATATATTTCCCGACCATCACCGCCGACAGCCCCAGGCGCGACGCCGCCCCGGTAAAGCTGCCGCACTCCACCACGGCAATAAACGTCTCCATCCCTCGCAGCTTATCCATATTGCTAACCTCTGGTTAGTAATGTCCTAACTTTTAGCCAGTTTATCCGATATCCGTTTTATTAAAGAATAGCCTCTCACCTCATCAGGAGTCTGCCATGAAAATTATCGTTGTCGGTGCCAGCGGCACCATTGGTCGCGCGGTCAGCGAAGAACTGAGCCAGAGACATGACGTTATCCGCGTCGGCCGCACCCGGGGGGATTATCAGGTGGATATCACCTCGCAGGAGAGCGTCGAGACGCTATTTGCCCAAACGGGTGAAGTAGATGCCATCGTCTCCACCACCGGTAATCTACACTTTGGGCCGTTAAGCACCATGACCGACAGCCAGTTCAACCTCGGTCTGCAGGACAAGCTGCTGGGGCAAATTCGCCTGGCGCTGGTCGGCCAGCATTTCCTGCGCGACGGCGGGTCGATTACTCTGGTCAGCGGTATTGTCGCGCAGGAACCCATTGCTCAGGGGGTCAATGCCACGACGGTCAACGCCGGTCTGGAAGGCTTTGTGCGGGCCGCCGCCTGCGAACTGCCGCGCGGGATCCGCATCAATCTCATCAGCCCCACCGTGCTCAGCGAGTCGCTGGCGGCCTACGGCGACTTTTTCCCTGGCTTTGCCAGCGTTCCCGCCGCCGCCGTAGCACAGGCCTATCGCCGCAGCATTGAAGGGGTGCAAACCGGCCGCATCTACCCGGTCGGCTACTAGCCAGTGCCGGCCCGCCGGGGCCGGCGCTTACATCCTGACGTTGTTGCAGGTACACTGACGGCTGATTGTCTCCGGCCGAAAAACTGATGTTGAAAAAATTACTCTTTATTATCCCGCTGCTGGCGCTTACCGTGCTGCTGGTCTGGTGGTTCACTCCGCATTACACCGAGGAAGACGAAGCTTACTACCGGGCGGTATTTTGCGTGATCGATCATGATGACAGCCGCCAGTTCCTCCACGATATGCAAAACATCGTCGAGGGGGGGAATTCTGACTACGCGCTGCATAAAGCACATTACCTGCCGGCGCTAGGGCAGCGGATGCTGGACACCTGGCATCAGCTCAGCCCGCAGGAACAGCAGGCGCTGCGTCAGGACCAGCAGCGCTGTGGCGAGATATTACGAGCAAAACAGCAGGGTAAATAATCCCGGCGGGCTGGCGAAACCGCAGCCCGTCACAGCGCCCGATAAGATCCCGCTGTTGACGAGCCGATCGCTGTCACAAAATCCTCCTCTATCACCGAGCCACAGGAGGACGTTTTTTTCTGCAGTCGTATACGATAAAAAGTAGTTGATCTGGTACGAACTAACTCTTATTTTGCTTCTCAGTTTTCAAAATGAGATAAAACTGATGCCTGTCATTATTGCCAGTAGTGTTAAAGAAGCCAAAGCGTTAATTAACGGTGGGGAATACAGGGAAATTATTCTTAACTTCGATATTGATGCCGATGACTTTTTCTCTCTCGCCAGCCATTCGGCTGGGACAAAAATCTCCATCTCCGACCGAAACGATCGTTCTCCGGTAAAATCAGCAAAATAATTAACCCGTGAGGGACATCTATGTGGTTGTTTATTGGTACCTTTGCGGTGGCTTTTCTCGCAGCGCTGATGTTGGTCTGGCTGGATGATCGCATCGTCGATACGGAGTGACCCCAGCGCTGAACGCTAGCGTCACTCCCTCTCGCTATTGAAGCGAAGAGGATGCGCCGCCGGTAAGCGGCGCACAGCAGGGCCGTTACAGGGAGGCCGCCAGCCGCTCAACGGCGGTCAGCAGCCCGGCTTCCGACACCGTTGAGTAGGAAAGACGCAGGGTACGGGTATCCGGATTATCGTGATAAAACGCTTCTCCCGGAACGTACACCACGCCGTTTTCCAGCGTTTTCTTCATCCATTCCATGGTATCGAACGGATAGCGGAAACGCGCCCACAGGAACATCCCCCCCTGCGGGCGGCTGAATTCCAGGTGCTCGCCAAGGCGGCTTTCCAGCGCATCGGCCAGCGCCACGCACTTCTTGCGATAGTCTTCGCGAATCAACGCAATCTGGTTATCCAGCCGGTTCAGACTGAGGTATTCCGCGGTGATCACCTGCGACAGCATATTGGTATGCAGATCCGCCGCCTGCTTCACGATCACCGTCTGCTGCGCCAGCCAGTCCGGCATGACGATCCAGCCGATACGCATCCCCGGCGCGAGGATCTTTGAAAACGTCGAGGTGTAAACCACTTGATCTTCACAGCCCAGCTCAACAGCGTGCTGATAGAGCGGGCGTCGCACGGCGTCTGTAAAGCTAATTTCGCCGTAGGGATCGTCTTCCAGAATGACGAAATCATATTTTTTCGCCAGCTCAACCAACCGGCGACGACGCGCCTCGCTCAGCGTTTTGCCGCCGGGATTGCCGAACGTCGGCACCAGGTAGACGGCTTTGACGCGGGTGGTCTCCAGCAGGTCGGCCAACTGCTCCACCAGCATCCCATCATCATCGGTATCGACGCTGAGAATATTGGCCTGCGCCAGCTGAAACACCTGCAGCGCCGCCAGATAGGTGGGTCGCTCAACGACGATAGTATCGCCTGGATCGAGCAGCGTGCGGGCAACGATATCCAGCGATTGCTGGGAGCCGGAGGTGATATAGACCTGAGCGGCTGAACAGGTCACGCCACGGGAGTGGCAGATTTCACTCACCGCCTGACGCAGCGGCGGGTAGCCTTCCGTCAGACCGTACTGAAATGCGTCATGAAAACGCTCGCTCATCACCTTCTGCACCGCCAGCTCCAGGCCTTCGGTATCAAACAGTTCCGGTGCCGGAATGCCGCCGCCAAGCGAGATCACGCCCGGCAGTTTACTGTGCTTGAGAAGTTCGCGGACGGCGGAGGGCTTGAGTTCACCCGCGCGGGCGGCGAGACGCCGATCGTGCATACTATTTTCCTTTTCTGTCTTGTTGTTGTGTTAATTATCTTGGCTTTGTTGCAGGTGTTCCCCGGCGGCGCTTACCAGTCCGGGCTATCCTTGTTCGTGTCTCTGCGCTCTCCCCGGACAGGGCAGGAGCCGCTATCCGGGGTCAGCACGTCACGCTTTGTCTTTCAATACGATCAGCGGCTCTATGTCGCTCTCTTTTTTCACCACCAGCGACGAATCGCCGCGCAGGCAGGTACCGCCGTAGTTACCGCCGACGGTAAAGGTGCACACCTGGATATACTTGCCATCCACTTTCGGCAGGCACCACAGCTGCTGGTAGATATTCTTGCGATCGACAAACTGGCCGCTGGTCTTATCCAGAACCTCATCCTGAGGCCCGATCAGGTCGATATTGTTCCCGCAGCGTCCGGAAATGGGCTTCACGGCATAGCCGGTTTTCGCCAGCTCGTCGTTAACCACAAAATCGGTATCAAGCAGATAGCGATGATGCGGGAACAGCGACCACAGCACCGGCAGGATCGCTTTGTTGCCCGGGATCACCGTCCACAGGGGTTCGAATACCAATACTTCAGGACGCAGCAGGACGTCAATCAGTCGCACCTCATTCTGCGGATGCCCGGTACGAATCGGCACCGCCGCGTACTCATCGGCGCTGACTTCGCGCACCTGCTCAATGGCGGTTTCCCATGCCCAGGTTTTCCAGACGCAGTTGACCAGCCGCCCGTCGGCGTCGATCAGCTGGCCGGCCGCATCCCAGCGCAGTTCATCGAGGCCAAAGAGAATTTTGCTCTCGAAACCGGCCTGGGTCAGCGAACGCTGGATAAACTTCGCGTGGTAATTCTCTTCCAGATCCTTGTCCTGCATGATGTGCACGAAAGGCCGCGCCCGGCTGTGTTTCCACGCTCCCGCCAGCTCATCGAGCAGACCTTCCGCCGGATTGTGACCAGTGCCATAGTAGCCCTGCTTCAACCACTGCTCGAGGATCAGCCCGCCTTCGGTATGGCAGGAGGCGGAGTCGGCATTGTACTCGTATACCTTCAGCCCGCGCTCGTCCATGCAAAAATCCATGCGCCCGGTGATCATATGATGACGCCGGCGCTGCCAGGAGAGACGCAGACGCGGCCAGAGGATTTTCGGGATATCGAACAGCGCCAGCAGGTTATCATCCTTCATCACCTTATCGGTGGCGTGCAGATACATCAGGTGCAGCTCGTTGGTGGCTTTAATCAGCTCCTGTTCGGCGCTTTCGCTGATAGTGAAATACTGATAAGGATCCTGATTGATAAAATGGCCGTTGGCCGCCACGTAGGCTTTCTGCAGCGGATCTTTCTCGTTCAGCCATTTGCCGCGGAACTGGCCGTTGTTCGGCAGCCGCGCGCCCTTGATCGCCATCGCCTCACCCGGCAGTACCGGCTGCGGCAGGCTGTGTTCGGTATCGGCGGTCTGGATCATCCAGCCTAAAATTTCGGTATCGGCAAAGGTATCTTTGATGGTGTACCGGCCGGCGTTGACCTCGAGGGTCAGCTCGCGGGTCCACTGCTGGCCCTGCGGCAGCGGCGAGTGAATGACGTTCTGCTCGGCGATGCGCACCTTATTGCCGACAAGCTGGGTGATCACCGCGACATGGCCGGTGTGCTTGAACTCGCCGCCCTTCTGCCAGATCAGCAGCGAACCAGCGATCGGCGGACGACGGGAGCCGTTGGCGAAGGCCTGAAGCGGGAGAATGTTGTCATTGACCACTTCGCGCAGAAAGCGCAGGGAGAAGATTTCATAGGCCATCCCCACATCGGTAAAGACAAACCCGTAGGTCAGGAACAGAAAGCGGCGCGCAAACTCCACGCACTGCCATTTATGCCCCATATACTCATTGCCGATGTAGCTGCGAAACGTCGCGTCATCCGGATAATCCTGTGGATTTAAGCTACTGTAATTCGATGAATAAATCGCTACGCCGCCGGGCGCGTAGCCTAACAATGTCCCAAACGGGGCGTCACTGCTTGTCGATCCTTTGCTCATTTAGCCTGACCTCAAATTAATGCAGCCCGGGCAGTTGGCGAAACAAAACTCCCTCTTCTTATCCTGCCGCAGGCACTTACCAGACAGAGGTGTAACGATGATACCACTCATTCGTTTCGCTAATCGTGCCGTTAAGGAAAATAACCCTGCAGCCGGAAGCAGAAGTGATATCGTTATCGGTGATATAACAAAAAACAACGCAACATCAGGAGTCGACAATGAGCACACCCTCGCATCTGAATGCCCAACCGCTGGTCTGGGGACACGGCCCGCGGACGTTTGAGGTGTTCCTTGAGCCCACCTGCCCCTACTCTGTCCGCGCGTTTAATAAACTCGACGATCTGCTCGATGAGGTCGGCGCCGATAACGTAACCATCAAGATACGGCTGCAATCGCAGCCGTGGCATCTGTTCTCTGGGGTGATTGTCCGCTGCATCCTCGCCGCGTCCACCCTGCCGCATGGCAGAGAGCAGGCGCATAAGGTGATGCAGGCCGTGGCAGACCATCGGGAAGAGTTTGAGTTTACCGATCACTGCAGCGGGCCGAACATGAATGCCACCCCGCAGCAAATCATTGAACGCATTGAGCGCTACAGTCACGTGCTGCTGGGGGCCGCCTTTGCCCGCCCGGAGCTGCAGGACGTGATCAAATGGCACAGTAAATATGCCCGCCAGAACGGCATCCATGTCTCGCCGACCTTTATGGTCAATGGCCTGGTGCAGCCGGATCTGGGCAGCGGCGATGATGTCAGCGTGTGGGCCGCGCGGATTATGGCCTGAGGTCACCTGCTACACTTTTTGTACATCCACGAAAAAGGCAAACCAGCATGTCAGAGCAAAACTACCAGCCACCAAAAGTGTGGGAATGGAAGCAAAACAGCGGCGGCGCGTTCGCCAACATCAACCGTCCCGTTTCCGGCGCGACTCATGAACGCGTCCTGCCGGTGGGAACCCATCCGCTCCAGCTATACTCACTCGGCACGCCCAACGGCCAGAAGGTGACGATCATGCTGGAGGAGCTGCTGGCGTTAGGCGTCAGCGGCGCGGAGTACGACGCCTGGCTGATACGCATTGGCGAAGGGGATCAGTTTTCCAGCGGCTTTGTCGAGATCAACCCGAACTCGAAGATCCCGGCGCTGAGCGACCATTCCACCACGCCGCCGACCCGGGTATTTGAGTCCGGCAACATTCTTCTCTATCTGGCGGAAAAATTTGGTTTCTTCCTGCCGAAAGATCCCGCCGGTCGCACTGAAACCCTTAACTGGCTGTTCTGGCTGCAGGGTGCCGCGCCCTTCCTGGGCGGCGGCTTCGGCCACTTCTATAACTATGCGCCGGTGAAGATCGAGTACGCGATCGACCGCTTTACGATGGAAGCCAAACGCCAGCTCGACGTGCTGGACAAACAGCTCGCCCGCGGTCGCTATGTAGCCGGCGAGGAGTACACCATCGCCGATATGGCTGTCTGGCCGTGGTATGGCAACGTCGTGCTGGGCAATGTCTATAACGCAGCGGAGTTTCTCGACGCCGGGAGCTATAAAAACGTGCTGCGCTGGGCGCAGGATGTGGGCAACCGCCCGGCGGTCAAGCGGGGACGCATCGTGAACCGCACCAACGGCCCGCTCAATGAGCAGCTGCATGAGCGCCACGACGCCCGCGACTTTGACACCCAAACGGAAGATAAGCGCCAGGCGTAACGCTCTGACCCACCGGAGGCAACCGCCTCCGGTTGTTAGCTTTCCAGCCGATAGCCCGCCATAAAGTAGGGCATCGCGGTCGAGGAACCACTCTCTTTGAAGAAGTCCATCACCATATCTCTGTCAAGGCCATAGCGACGGGTCAGGATCCCCGCCTCCCACGCGCTGAGCTGGCGGTCGCCGGTTTTTTCAAACATGCGGTGCGAGTAACCAAGCACAAACCCGCGTTTATAGTCGGCGCAAAAATTCGCCGCATGCGCGGCGGTATCAGCATAGGATGCCTGTAGCCCCGCCATTAAGCCTTTGCCAAAATGATTTTCCATCAAGCTCTCCCAATCGTTATATAATAAATTATATAGCGTTTTTTTTGAGCGAGCGGTAGCGCTATTTATGACGTTTGCGTTAGCGTAAATACTTATCAAACCATGCCAGCGTGCGTTGCCAGGCCAGATCCGCCGCAGCCCGATCGTAGCGCGGCGTAGAATCATTATGAAAGCCGTGATTCACGCCCTGATAGAGATAGGCCTCGTAGACTTTATGGTGTTCCTTCAACGCCTGTTCATAGGCAGGCCAGCCTTCATTAATGCCGCTATCGAGGCCGGCATAGTGCAGCAGCAGCGGCGCTTTAATTTTATCGACCTCCTTCAGCGGCGGCTGGCGGCCGTAAAACGGCACCGCGCAGGCCAGCTCCGGAATGGCGACCGCCGCCGCGTTGCTGACGCCGCCGCCGTAACAAAAACCGGTGATACCGACCTTCCCCGTCGCCTGCGGATGCTTCGCCATAAACGCGACCGCCGCAAAAAAATCATTCATCAGCTTCACGGGATCGACTTTCTGCTGGAGCGCGCGGCCTTCATCATCATTCCCCGGATAGCCGCCGACGGAGCTCAGGCCATCCGGCGCCAGCGCGATATACCCCGCTTTCGCTACCCGCCGGGCGACGTCTTCAATATAGGGATTCAGGCCGCGGTTCTCATGTACCACCACAACGGCGGGCGCTTTATCGGCTATTTTCGTCGGCGTCACCAGGTAAGCCCGCACTTCGCCGTGGCCGTCAGGAGAGGGATAATGAATATACTCCGGGCGGATATCCGGGTCGGTGAACGGTACCTGCTCTGCCAGGGCATAGTCGGGCTTCAGCAGATTAAACAGCGCCAGCGCGGTCATCCCGCCGACGGCATATTTCCCCGCCAGCTGGAGAAACTCGCGTTTGCTGATTTTACCGTGGGCATAGTAGTCATAATACTCGAGCAGCTGCTGCGGGAAATCTTTGGCCGTTAATCGCGTCATCACCCTGCCTCCATTGTTTATCGCCTTTTAAGCAAAGCAGAAGCCCGGACATACGCCAGCGCAGTAAAGCAGAAACGGGGAGAAAAAAGCCCGGCAGCTGCCACCGCCGGGAGAGAAGGGATTAGTGTTTCACTTTGGTCAGACGATCGAGGTAGCCCATCACAAAGGCCGACAGCACGAAGGTCAGGTGGATAATCACGTACCACATCAGCTTATTGTCCGGGACGTTTTTCGCATCCATAAACACCCGCAGCAGGTGAATAGAGGAGATCGCCACGATGGAGGCGGCAACCTTATTTTTCAGCGAAGTCGCGTCCATTTTGCCCAGCCAACTGAGTTTTTCTTTACCTTCGTTAATATCCAGCTGCGAGACAAAATTTTCATATCCAGAGAACATCACCATCACCAGCAAACCGCCCACCAGGGTCATATCCACCAGCGACAGCAGGGTCAGAATCATATCCGACTCACTGACGCTAAAAATATGCGGCAGTATGTGGAAGATCTCCTGAAAAAATTTGATGGTCAGCGCAATCAGACCGAGCGAGAGGCCAAAATAAACCGGCGCCAGCAGCCAGCGCGAGGCGTACATAGCATTTTCCAGAAAGCGTTCCATAAGATCCTGTCAGTTAACATAAACGGCCGCCATTATATCGCAACAGGGTAACGCTTATGCAACATCAGCCGCCCGCGTCATCTGCAGGCGGCCAGAAACGGTTTCTTTAAAGTATGACCTCAAAGTCCTGCAAAGCGGAGTAGCCCTCGCTTTGTAGGCCAACCATTGAAGCAGCCAGCAGGCCAAATTTCGCACCGACCCATTTTCCCTTCCCGGCAGCAAAACAAAGAGGAACCTTCCGCCACTCCTCCTCGGCTCGCCAGGAAAATTGACACAGGCCGCCTTCGCCTACGGCAACCTGCAGCTGACACTTGCCGCACTTAAGCTCAGCAAGAACCTGACGAGTTTCGCGCACTACGCCCGCATCGCTCATCCAACCGTGTCGCCACACGAGCCGGTAACTCCCTTGCCCAAACTCCACCAGCAAAGCGGCGTAGCGTTCGCCGTATACGATCAGGCCTCCGGCATCACCGTCCTGAGCGGCATATAACGTTACGCTTGTTTTCGCGCTAAAAGTTAGCGCCGGAAATTTCTGCAGCAACAGCTGCGGCGCCCAGTATAACGCTCTCTGTCCATCGACTTCGGATAATGGGACGCAGCGTAATCGAAGTTCGCCTTCCGCCGGCAACAGCCACTCAGGGCTGGGGTTAGCCTGCCACTGCCACTGTATACCCGGTTGGCCTTGCGCAAAATAGTCGCTGGTTTGCGGCGCCAACGCCGGTGAAGGCGTTAACCCTTTAGGACGCGGCCAACGTAAAACCGGCTGTCCGACGCCGCAGTTGCCAATCTGCTCACCGATACGCGGCCAGCCATCGTTACCCCAGGACATCGGCTGGAGGTGAACCACGCGGCCATAGAGATGTAAGTCCTGGAAATGAACAAACCAGCATTCGCCCTTCTCACCCTCCACCCAGCCGCCCTGATGTGGTCCATTTATCGACGTGTTTCCCTGGAAAAGCACGTTTTTGGCTTCCCAAGGCCCCGTCATCTGTCGCGCGCGCAGTACCGTCTGCCAGCCATTTTCAACCCCGCCCGCAGGAGCAAAGATGTAGTACCAACCGGCGCGTTGATAAACCTTTGGCCCCTCAAGGGTAGGTAAATCGCAGCAGCCGTCATAGATAATCTGCCCTTCGCCCAGCAATTCGCTGGCGTCCGGCGCCATCGCAAACAACTGCAATTTATGCTTGATGCCGCTGCGGCTATGGGCGAAGGCATGTACCAACCAGGCCTGACCATTGTCGTCCCAGAACGGGCAGGGATCTATCCAACCTCTGGCCTCGCGCAGGCAGTGCGGAGCGCTCCATTCCCCCCATGGATCCTCGGTATGGCAGATAAAAATACCTTCATCGGGCGTGCTGAAGCAGACCCACAGCTTGCCATCATGCCAGCGAATCGACGGCGCCCATACGCCCTTACCTGGCTGATACCGGTCATAACCAGGTAGCGGCAGTTCATCCATAACGTGGTTGATGATAGTCCAATTAACCAGGTCCGTTGAATGCAGGATCGGTAAAGCGGGCATATGGTTAAAACTGGAAGAGACCATAAAGAAATCATCGCCTACGCGCACGATATCCGGGTCGGAATAATCGGCGCATAAGATAGGATTCTGGTATTCAGAAGGGGTCATGTTTCGCATCTCCTCAGGCCTTTTCCGGAACGGCGTTTAGCGGCAAATGCGTCTCTGAATGCCCCTGCTGCTGACGCATGGACAGCTCGCGCTGAATTGTCTGCATCATTTTGTCATCCAGCTTATAGAAACGCGCCAGCCACCACAGGAGCAGGTAAGATAGTGATGGACCGAGCGTTAACAGCCCCACAATTCCCATTGTCGCCAGCGGAGTCTGCGCCGTTACGCCCGCCTGATAGCCAAATAGCCCAAGCGAAAAACCTACGGCGGCACCAGCAACCGCCATGCCCATTTTCAAAGCAAACAGATTACCGGAATAGGATAATCCCGTGATGCGACGGCCAAACTTCCATTCGCCATAATCGGCAGCGTTGGCCATCATGTTCCATTTAAACGGCTGGTACATCTGATGGAAGAAGCCGACCAGGAAGTATAAAGGGAACACCACCGGCAGCCAGGTCGGCGGCACAAAGAACATTACGACGCCAACCAGGACCAGCAGGAGGTTGATATTTTTAAACAGCGATACCGCACGATAGCGCTTGGCCAGCCATCCGGCGGCGATGCTGCCGATAATCGTGCCAACGACGCTGGTGGAAACAAATGCTGATTTCATGGCCGTTCCTGCCGCTGACTCCACGCCGCCTAACATCAGGTAGGTTGCATAATAGAGCGTGGCGGCGCTGCGCATAACCCCGGCCATACTGGAGAAAAAAGTAATTATCGCCACAATACGCCACTGGTCATTCGCCAGCAGCTGACGGAGATCTTCGCGTATGCTCCCCTGCTGTTCAACAGCTGGAGCCACGCGTTCTTTGGTAGAGAAAAAGCAAAAAGCCAGCATTACAATAGCGATCGCGCCCATGATTCCCATTGTCGCCTGAAAACCAAACTGCTTATTTTCTTTACCGAAAAAATCCACCAGGAACAGGGTTGCGACAGAAACCATCAGACCGGCCAGAGAAGAGATCGTAAAACGATATGACTGGGCTGAAAGGCGATCCTTCTCATCACGCGTAATGACTCCGCCCAATGCGCAGTAAGGAATATTGATAAAGGTGTAACACAGCATGAGTAAGGTGTAGGTCAGGTAGGCATAAACCAGTTTACCCGATGCGCCAAATTCCGGGGTCGTGAAGGTCATTACCGCCAGCACGGCATAAGGTACGGCAAACCAGATAAGCCACGGGCGAAAATGGCCCCAGCGGGTCTTTACACGGTCTGCAACAATGCCGGTTAGCGGATCGGTAATCGCATCCAGAACCCGCGTCACCAGGAACATCACTCCGACTGCGGCAGCTGAGAGCCCGTAAATATCCGTATAAAACCATGTCAAAAACATGGTTACCGAAGAGTAAACGATACCGCAGGCTGCATCTCCCATGCCATATCCCAGCTTCTCCGCAAATGACAGTTTATTATCGTGATTCACAATATAACCCCTCTCAGATGAAGTGGTATTCACTGTAGAGGCAGGATAAAAACTATCCTATTGTCATTTTTCGCAACGGGTTTATGTTTTCTGTTAACTGAGAAAGTTGTCACACATCTATAAGATTGGTCTTACAAGTTATTGCATCACCTATTAAAAAGCTGGCGCAAGGCCAGCCTGAGGAGATAAGTGAAAAGGGGTAGGTTACTTCGCTTTGACGGTCTCTTCGCCCACCAGCCCGATCTTGAGATATCCCGCCTGATGCAGGGTATCCATCACTTTCATCATCGTCTCGTAATCGACGGTTTTATCCGCGCGGAAGAAGACGGTGGTATCTTTTTTGCCGGCGGTCAGGCTATCCAGGGCGTTAATCATATTCGCTTCGGTCACCGGGTCGTTGCCGAGGAACATGCTCTTATCCGCCTTCACCGACAGGTAGATAGGTTTTTCCGGTCGCGGTTGCGGCTGGCTGGAGGAGGCCGGCAGATTCACCTTCACGTCGACCGTCGCCAGCGGCGCGGCCACCATAAAGATAATCAGCAGAACCAGCATGACGTCGATAAACGGCGTCACGTTGATCTCATGCATTTCGCCGTTATCGTCCAGATTTTCATTAAGACGCATCGCCATAGCCGATCAACCTACCCGTAATTTCTGCGCGCTGCGCACCGGCTTCACGCCGCTGGCGCTGAGGTCCAGGTCGCGGCTTTGCAGCAGGAGTACCTGAGCGGCGACGTCACCGAGTGAGGCCTTATAGCTGCCGATCATGCGGGCGAAGATGTTATAGATGACCACCGCCGGGATGGCGGCGAACAGGCCGATGGCCGTCGCCAGCAGCGCTTCCGCGATGCCCGGCGCCACCACCGCAAGGTTGGTGGTCTGGGTCTGAGCGATGCCGATAAAGCTGTTCATGATGCCCCAGACGGTCCCGAACAGGCCAACGAACGGCGAAATGGCGCCGATGGTGGCCAGGTAGCCGTTGCCGCGCCCCATATGGCGACCGACGGCCGCGACGCGGCGCTCAAGGCGGAAACCGGTTCGTTCCTTGATGCCTTCATTGTCTTCGGCGCCGGCGGAGAGTTCGAGTTCGTTCTGCGCTTCATTGATAAGCTGGGTGGTGAGGCTTTTCGCCTCAAAGGCGCTGGCGATATCGCTGGCCTGATCGAGAGAGCGGGCTTCCGCCAGCTGCTGCTGTTCGCGTTTGAGGCGACGCTTACTGGCGAGGATTTCCGCCCCTTTGCCGAAGAAGATGGCCCAGGTGACGACTGACGCCAGAATCAGGCCAATCATCACCACCTTAACGACAATATCAGCATGATGATACATACCCCAAACGGAGAGATCCGCCTGCATCAAATTATTACCCACGCTCTATCTCCACGACGATAATCACAAAATCTGCCCTCAATAATATCAAAACGACATCGAATTGATAGTGGTTCTCATTAGTATTTACACTGTGCAGCAAATCACGTTTATTTTCCTTGCGCTTACGCAGTAAAAAAGTGGCTAACCGCGGGCCTGGTAAAATTTTCGCCTGTATCGGCAGCGCGCTGGTACAGAAAAGAAGAATCATGCTAGTTTAGACGTCCAGACGTATAAAAACAGGTTCATCAACATGGCTGATAAACATCTTGATACCGCGCTGGTCAACGCCGGGCGGAGCAAAAAGTACACCCAGGGCTCAGTGAACAGCGTGATCCAGCGCGCGTCATCGCTGGTTTTCGACACCGTAGAGGCCAAAAAGCACGCCACTCGCAATCGGGCCAACGGCGAGCTGTTTTACGGGCGTCGCGGCACCCTGACCCACTTCTCGCTGCAGGAAGCGATGTGCGAGCTGGAAGGCGGCGCCGGCTGCGCCCTCTTCCCCTGCGGCGCCGCCGCGGTAGCCAACACTATCCTGGCGTTTGTCGAGCAGGGCGACCATGTGCTGATGACCAATACCGCTTATGAGCCAAGCCAGGACTTTTGTACCAAAATTCTCGCTAAACTCGGCGTCACCACCAGCTGGTTCGATCCCTTAATCGGCGCTGATATTGCCCAACTTATTCGGCCGGAGACCCGCGTGGTGTTCCTGGAATCACCCGGCTCCATCACCATGGAAGTGCATGATGTGCCAGCGATTGTCGCCGCCGTGCGTCAGGTCGCGCCGGAAGCGATTATCATGATCGATAACACCTGGGCGGCGGGGATCCTGTTCAAAGCGCTGGATTTTGGCATTGATATTTCCATCCAGGCAGGCACCAAATACCTGATTGGCCACTCCGACGCCATGGTCGGCACCGCGGTGGCGAACGCGCGCTGCTGGCCGCAGCTGCGTGAGAATGCCTATCTGATGGGGCAAATGCTGGACGCCGATACCGCCTATATGACCAGCCGCGGCCTGCGCACGCTGGGCGTCCGCCTGCGTCAGCATCATGAAAGCAGCCTGCGCATCGCCGAGTGGCTGGCGCAGCATCCGCAGGTGGCGCGGGTCAACCACCCCGCCCTGCCCGGCAGTAAAGGCCATGAGTTCTGGAAACGCGATTTTACCGGCAGCAGCGGGCTGTTCTCGTTTGTGCTCAACAAGCGTCTCAACGACGCTGAGCTGGCAGAGTATCTCGACAACTTCAGCCTGTTCAGCATGGCCTACTCGTGGGGCGGCTTTGAATCGCTGATACTGGCCAATCAGCCGGAGCAAATCGCTCACATCCGACCGGATGCGGAAGTCGACTTCAGCGGCACGCTGATCCGTTTGCACATTGGTCTCGAAAATGTTGACGATCTGCAGGCGGATTTAGCAGCGGGCTTCGCGCGTATCGTGTAAAGTGACAGTCAGTGGCAACAATAGCGGACGCTTTTTATCGGAGCGGCCGCTTTTGTTGCGCCCGGGATCAAGGTGCTCGGGTCTCTTCAGGAGTACACTAGTCAACAATACGGTACCACTTAGGAAAGTCCATGGTTGTCATTCAAGAGATTGTCGCCGCGCTGTGGCAACATGATTTTGCCGCACTGGCGAACCCTCATGTTGTGGGCGTTGTATATCTGGTTATGTTCGCGACCCTGTTTCTGGAAAACGGGCTGCTGCCTGCCTCCTTTTTACCTGGAGACAGCCTGCTGCTGCTCGCCGGCGCGCTGATTGCTAAAGGCGTCATGGACTTTGTGCCCACTATCGCCATTCTGACCGCCGCCGCCAGCCTCGGCTGCTGGCTGAGCTATGTACAGGGGCGCTGGCTGGGCAATACGCAAACGGTGAAAGGCTGGCTGGCGCACCTGCCGCATAAGTACCATCAGCGCGCCACCTGCATGTTTGACCGCCACGGTCTGCTGGCGCTGCTCGCGGGCCGCTTTCTGGCCTTTGTCCGTACCCTGCTGCCAACCATGGCGGGGATTTCCGGTCTGCCGAACCGCCGCTTCCAGTTCTTCAACTGGCTGAGCGCCCTGCTGTGGGTCGGCGTGGTCACGGGCCTCGGCTATGCGCTGAGCATGATCCCGTTCGTGAAACGTCATGAAGATCAGGTGATGACCTGCCTGATGATCCTGCCAATTGCCCTACTGCTGGCTGGCCTGCTCGGCACGCTGTTCGTGGTGATCAAAAAGAAATACTGCAGCGCCTGACGTTGACTGCCGGGGGGCTGCGCCCGCCCGGCCTGCTCCCTCCCCCGGTCTTACATCCCCTGCATCATACGAATACGCGCGGCGTCTTCCCCGGGCGTCATCCCGAAGTAGCGCTTAAACTCGCGGCTGAACTGGGAAGGACTTTCATAGCCCACCTGTATCGCCGCCGCGCTGGCCTTCATACCGTCATGGATCATCAGCATGCGCGCCTTGTGCAAACGGTAGGTTTTCAGATACTGCAGAGGCGAAGTGCTGGTCACCGCTTTAAAATTATGGTGAAACGCCGACACGCTCATATTCGCTTCGGCCGCCAGCCGATCGACGCTGAGGTTTTCGGTGTACTGACTCTCGATATGCTTGAGCACGCGGCTAATCAGGCTGAAGTGGGTCTGCCGGCTGACCAGCGCCAGCAGCGCGCCGCCGCAGGGTCCCGTCAGCACATAGTAGAGGATTTCACGGACGATCTGCTTGCCAAGGATCCGCGCGTCCAACGGCCGTTCCATCACGTCGAGCAGCCGTTCAGCAGCGCACAAGATGTCCTCCGAAAGCACTGCGGAGTTTATCCCGCTGGAGGCAACGGCGGGCTGAAACAGCGGATCCTCGCCAATGTCCATCAGCAGCTCCTGCAGCTGCAGGATATCGACGTTCAGGCGCATCCCGGCCAGGGGCACCTCCGGGGTGGCAAAGGTTTCGCACTCGAAGGGCAGCGGTACGGTCAGCAGTAGATATTCGTTTGTATCGTAGCGAAACGTCCGCTCATTGATATAACCAATTTTATGGCCAGAAAAGAGAAAAACGATCCCCGGCTGGTACATCACCGGCATCCGCGGTCCCGGCTGCGTCCCGTACAGCAGGCGAACGTCAGGTAGCAGCGAACTTAACATTTCGTGCTTATCTTTCAGCTGGTTAACCTTCTCTGTCAGTGTCCGACATATCTCTGCGTGTTGCATTGCCACCGTCTCTCCCGATGTTTCTTCACCTATATATTGTGCGCAGGTCGCCGCGGATTCTCCAGCCATATGGAGAAATAGGCAAGACATAGGCAGAAATGTGCATTGAGGGGCAACGGCGCGAGGACCACAATAACCGTCATCGGGCAGCGGTATCGTCCCTGTCGGCAGTTTTACTCTTTGGAGGACCCAAGCAATGAATAATTTTGACCTGCATACCCCAACCCGCATTCTGTTTGGCAAAGGCGCGATTGAAAAGCTGCGTGAACAGATCCCGGCGGAAGCTCGCGTACTGATCACCTACGGCGGCGGCAGCGTGAAAAAAACGGGCGTCCTGGATCAGGTACTGACCGCCCTGAATGGCCTGGACGTCCTTGAATTTGGCGGCATCGAGCCGAACCCGTCTTACGAAACCCTGATGAATGCGGTGAAGCTCGCCCGCGAAGAGAAGGTCACTTTCCTGCTGGCGGTCGGCGGCGGTTCGGTGCTGGATGGCACTAAATTTATCGCGGCAGCAGCCCACTATGACGCCAACATTGATCCGTGGGAAATTCTGGAAACCTATGGCAGTAAGATCGCCAGCGCCATTCCAATGGGCTCGGTTCTCACTCTGCCGGCGACCGGTTCTGAATCAAACAAAGGGGCGGTGATTTCGCGGAAAACTACCGGCGACAAACGCGCGTTTATGTCTTCGCACGTTCAGCCGCAGTTCGCGATCCTCGACCCGGTCTACACCTATACCCTGCCGCCGCGCCAAGTCGCCAACGGCGTGGTTGACGCCTTCGTCCATACCGTCGAACAGTACGTCACCTACCCGGTTGACGGCAAAATTCAGGACCGCTTCGCCGAAGGCATTCTCCTGACCCTGATCGAGGATGGCCCGAAAGCGCTGCAGGAGCCGGAAAATTATAACGTGCGCGCCAACATTATGTGGGCCGCGACCCAGGCGCTGAACGGCCTGATCGGCGCTGGCGTGCCGCAGGACTGGGCAACGCATATGCTTGGCCACGAACTGACGGCGATGCATGGTCTCGATCACGCCCAGACGCTGGCTATCGTTCTGCCGGCGCTGTGGAATGAGAAGCGCGATACCAAGCGCGAGAAGCTGCTGCAATATGCTGAGCGCGTGTGGCATATCACCGAGGGCTCCGACGACCAGCGCATCGACGCCGCCATCGCCGCGACGCGCCAGTTCTTCGAGCAGATGGGGGTGCCGACCCGCCTTTCCGATTACGGTCTCGACGGGAGCTCCATCCCGGCGCTGCTGGCGAAACTGGAAGAGCACGGCATGACCAAACTGGGCGAGCATCAGGATATCACCCTGGAGGTCAGCCGCCGTATCTACGAGGCTGCCCGCTAAGTTACCCCGCCTGATTCACCTCTCCTTACGTTAAACAAACGTCGGGGAGGGGTGTTTTTACTACCGTTTTTAGCTATTTCGTCCAGACTTAATGCTACCCCTCGGCGGATCCTGCTTCGCCGAGTTCATTAACAGGAGGAAGGCATGACACATCCAACCGTTATAAAACTACACGACGGCAACCTGATGCCGCAGCTGGGTCTCGGCGTGTGGAAAGCTGGCAACGAGGAAGTCGTCTCCGCCATTCATAAGGCGCTGGAAGTCGGTTATCGCTCTTTTGACACCGCCGCCGCGTACCAAAATGAGGCTGGCGTCGGTAACGCGCTGCAAAGCGCTGGCGTCAATCGCGATGAGCTGTTCATCACCACCAAGCTATGGAACGACGATCAAAAACGGCCGCACGAGGCGCTGAAAGAGAGTCTCAGCAAGCTGAAACTGGACTATGTGGATCTCTATTTAATCCACTGGCCGGTGCCGGCTATCGGCCATTACGTCGAGGCCTGGCAGGCGCTGATTGAGCTGCAGCAGCAGGGGCTGGCGAAGAGCATCGGCGTGTGTAATTTCCAGGTGCCGCATCTGCAGAAGCTGATTGATGAAACCGGCGTCGCGCCGGTGATCAACCAGATAGAGCTGCATCCGCTGCTTCAGCAGCGGCAGCTGCACGCCTGGAACGCCACCCACAAGATCCAGACCGAATCCTGGAGCCCGCTGGCCCAGGGCGGTAAGGGCGTCTTCGATCAGAAAGTCATCCATCAGCTGGCTGATAAATATGGTAAAACGCCGGCGCAGATTGTCATCCGCTGGCATCTCGACAGCGGTCTGGTGGTGATCCCGAAATCCGTCACGCCGTCGCGCATCGCCGAAAACTTTAACGTCTGGGATTTCCGCCTGGATAAAGAGGAGCTGGGTGAGATTGCGAAGCTGGATCAGGGCAAGCGTCTGGGTCCTGACCCCGATCAGTTCGGCGGATAACAGGTAAAAAAGCCGGGCTGCGCTGATGCGTGCCCGGCTTGAGAAACCACCCGGCCAGCGAAACGCAGCCGGGCGCAAAGTCAGGCTTAACGCCCGGCGACTTTACCCCGTTTGACGGGCTTTTTCGCCGTTGCGCCACCGTTAGAACGCTGATGCGCAATCGGCGTGTGCTTGGTCAGCGCCGGGCGGGTATGACGGTTCTGGCGACGCGCTTCGCGCATCTCATCCAGGGTCGGCGCCGGCACCAGGCAGTCGCGACGAGAGCCAATCAGGTGTTTCTTGCCCATCGCCTCCAGCGCCTGACGGATCAGCGGCCAGTTGGCCGGATCGTGGTAGCGCAGCAGCGCTTTGTGCAGACGGCGCTGTTTATCGCCCTTCGGCACCACCACCTCTTCACTCTTATAGCCGATCTTGCCCAGCGGGTTTTTGCCGGTGTAATACATGGTGGTCGAGTTCGCCAGCGGCGACGGATAGAAGTTCTGCACCTGGTCGAGACGGAAGCGGTGCTTCTTCAGCCACAGCGCCAGGTTCACCATGTCTTCATCACGGGTCCCCGGGTGGGCGGAGATAAAGTACGGGATCAGATACTGCTCTTTACCCGCCTGCTTCGAATAGGTGTCGAACAGCTCTTTAAAGCGGTCGTAGCTGCCCATTCCCGGCTTCATCATCTTCGACAGCGGGCCCTCTTCGGTATGCTCCGGCGCGATCTTCAGATAGCCGCCGACGTGGTGGGTCGCCAGCTCTTTAATATAGCGCGGATCTTCGACCGCGATGTCATAGCGTACCCCGGAGGCGATAAGGATCTTCTTGATGCCCTTCAGCTCGCGGGCGCGACGGTAAAGGTTGATCGTCGGCTCATGGTTGGTATCCATGTGCGGGCAGATATCCGGGTAGACGCAGGAGAGACGGCGACAGGTCTGCTCGGCGCGTGGCGATTTGCAGCGCAGCATATACATGTTGGCGGTGGGTCCGCCGAGATCGGAGATCACGCCGGTAAAGCCCGGCACCGTGTCGCGAATGGCTTCGATCTCATTGATGATCGAATCCTCAGAACGGCTCTGGATAATGCGTCCTTCGTGCTCGGTGATCGAGCAGAACGAACAGCCGCCGAAGCAGCCGCGCATGATGTTGATAGAGAAGCGGATCATCTCATACGCCGGGATGCGCGCATCGCCATAGGAAGGATGCGGCACGCGCTTGTAGGGCAGCGCGAAAACGCTGTCCATCTCTTCGGTGGAGAGCGGGATTGCCGGCGGGTTGATCCAGATGTAGCGCTCGCCGTGCTTTTGCATCAGCGCCCGGGCACAGCCGGGGTTGGTTTCATGGTGCAGAATGCGCGAGGCGTGAGCGTACAGGACCTTATCGCCTTTCACCTTCTCGAAGGAGGGCAGCAGCACATAGGTCTTTTCCCACGGTTTTGGCCGCGGCGGCTGCACGACAACGGCTTTAGCCTCGGCTTTTTTCGGGGCCACCGGTTTGTTGTCTGCACACGGCAGATCTTCACCATACGGGTGCGGGATGGGGTCGATTTTGCCCGGGGTATCCAGACGGGTGGAGTCAACGCCGCTCCAGCCCGGGAGGGCCTCTTTCACCATGATGGCGGTATTGCGCACATCGCGGATCTGATCGATGGTTTCGCCCATCGCCAGGCGATGAGCCACTTCCACCAGCGGACGCTCGCCGTTGCCGAACATCAGCATATCGGCCTTGGAGTCCACCAGCACCGAGCGGCGCACGGTATCGGACCAGTAATCATAGTGGGCGGTACGGCGCAGGCTGGCTTCGATGCCGCCGAGGATCACGGGCACATCTTTCCACGCCTCTTTACAGCGCTGGGTGTAGACCAGGGTGGCGCGGTCCGGACGCTTGCCCGC
This sequence comes from Klebsiella sp. JB_Kp031, assembly GCF_040064295.1. Lineage (NCBI taxonomy): Bacteria > Pseudomonadati > Pseudomonadota > Gammaproteobacteria > Enterobacterales > Enterobacteriaceae > Klebsiella > Klebsiella sp. JB_Kp031. The sequence goes on along the minus strand of NZ_JBEAJW010000041.1, from coordinate 85,489 downwards.
CACGTTGCCGGCGGTGTAAGCGTCATCATGACGCAGCTTACGGTCGGCGGTGTAGCGGTTGATCATCGAGTCCATGTTGCCGGCGGTCACGCCGAAGAACAGGTTCGGTTTGCCCAGACGCATGAAGTCGTCTTTGGTGTTCCAGTCCGGCTGGGAGATGATCCCCACGCGGAACCCCTGCGCTTCCAGCATACGGCCGCAGATGGCCATCCCGAAGCTCGGGTGGTCGACGTAGGCGTCGCCGGTCACCAGAATAATGTCGCAGCTATCCCAGCCAAGTTGATCCATCTCTTCACGCGACATCGGTAAAAATGGCGCAGGGCCAAAACAGGCAGCCCAGTATTGCGGCCAGGAAAAAAGGTCACGATCCGGTTGGATCAGGGATATTGCGCTCATATTGCTTCCGGGGAAAATGATAAAAAAATAACCAAAAGGGCGTGGATTATAAGCCGGAATGATAGTGGAAATGAAGGAGGATTTTCTCAAACCCTGACCGTATGCCGGCCAGGGTCGAAGAGATTATGGCGCAGGATTCACCAGCATCTGGCCAATCGAACCGCGGTCGGCCAGCTCCAGCGTCTGGCTCAGATACTGGAACGGGAAGTGCGGCCACGACGGCTGGGCGTAGTAGACCAGCAGTTCGACCTGCCCGTCGACCCACACGGTGTCCTTCCAGCCGCGGTCTTCCGGGAAAGGGGTCGAACCGTTGACGTTACGGATCTGGAACATCACCCCTTCAATATGGAACGACTGCGGGCGGTCGGCGCGCACTGTCCAGCGCTCCCAGGTCCCCTGCTGCGCCGTAATATCAATACGCTGCGGATCCCATAGCTGGCCGTTAATCCCTGGATCGTCGCCGAGGGTGATATCCCGGCTGCGGATCGGCGTACCGGAGAGCAGCTCGGTCGGCAGCAGACGCACCGGCAGACTGTCGGTGACCAGCGGCAGCAGCCCGGTCGGGCGCAGGGTCAGCACCAGCGTGGAGACCAGAATGCTGGACGGTTCAAAAAAGCCGCGGATACGGTCGACAATGCTCGCCGCTTCGCCGCAGGTAATGGACACTTCATCGCCGTTGGTCATATCGACCAGGATTTCACGCCGTTCCCCCGGCGCCAGCGACAGCTGCTTGAGCGAAACCGGCGCCGGCAGGAACCCCTGGTCGCCGGAAATGACATGCAGCAGTCGGCCATCGCTCATCTGTAGCTGATAGCGCCGGGAGTTGGAGGCGTTCAGCAGGCGCAGTCGCACCCAGCCGCGCGACACTTCGACATAGGGGCTCTGCACGCCATTGACCAGCAGCGTGTCGCCGACGAAGCCGCCGCTGCCCGGTTCGCTATATTCCGGCGTGCCGAAGTTATCCAGCCGTTTATCCTGAATTATCACCGGGAAGTCATCGACGCCATAGTGGTTAGGGATCGGCAGGTTCTTGCTCACCTCATCCTCTACCAGCCACATGCCGGCCAGACCGTTATAGACCTGCTTCGCCATCCGGTTCGGCGTATTGGCCTGGTACCACAGCGTCGCCGCACTCTGGCGGATCGGCAGCACCGGCGCCCAGTCGGCGTTCGGCGACATCATGCGCGCCGCGCCGCCGATCAGCGGGCCCGGCACCTGCAGGCCGCGGATGGTCATCGCGACGTTCTCTGTCAGACGGTTGCTGTAGATAAGCTTGACGTCGTCTCCGCTCCAGACGCGGATCGTCGGCCCCATATAGCGGCCATTGATCCCCCAGACGGGGGCGCGGGTGCCTGGCGTAAACGACCAGTGCGAACGCTGCAGCGTCAGAAACAGCGGCTGACCGCGACGGGATTCCAGCAGCGGCGGAACCGGCAGCGCAGGCTGCTGGCCGGCGGCATGGGCCTTCAGCGGCGCGGCGCCAGCGCACAGCGCTACGCCGGAAGCCTTAATAAACTGACGCCGACTGAGTGACATATTAACTCCATGACATACTGACAAATGAAAAAGGGAATTCGTTTCCCGCCAGCATACGCGCGCGGTGGCGGCGTTTCCTGTCTTATTGCTTGCCGGCCGCTTCGCGCTCGGCCACTTCGTTGTCAAGCTCAGCGATTTTGGCGGCCATCAGCTCGCGGCAATGCGTCGCCAGCGCGCGCACGTTGTCTTTACCGAACTGGCTGGTATCCACCGGCGGCAGCATTTCCACAATCACCAGACCGTTGTTCCAGCGATTGAGCTTTATTTTATTCGATGTATTCGAGACACACACCGGAATAATCGGCACTCCGGCGGCAATAGCCGCGTGGAAGGCGCCGGTTTTAAACGGCAGCAGACCGCGGCCGCGGCTGCGGGTCCCTTCCGGGAACATCCAGAACGAAATTTTACGCTTTTTAAAGGCGTTAACGACCTCGGCAATGGTGCCGTGCGCTTTGGTTCGATTATTACGGTCAATCAGCAGATTACCGGTCAGCCAGTACAGCTGGCCAAAGAACGGGATCCACAGCAGGCTCTTTTTCCCCACGGTAACCGTCGGGGCCTGCACGATGTTAGACGCCGTCACCATATCATAGTTGTTCTGGTGGTTAGCGATGTAGATCGCGTTGCCATAGCTTTCCGCGTCGGCAGGTTTGCGCAGCTCCACCTTCAGGCCAAACACCGGGGATAAGCGGCCAAACAGATGGCCGAAAGTGGCAACGTGTTTTGGATTACGCGGGCTGAACAAGCAGTACAGACAGCCAAGTATGCACACCACGATGCAATAAATGACCACGAAAATTACTCGAAAAATGAATAGCATAGCTACCTCTAAAACCCAAACCGCTTAGAATTATTCGCTGCTGGCAGAAGGCAGGCTCACGAGTTCTGCGCAGGCCGGGACCGTTCTTCCTGGGTCCCTGATGATGGACATTGTTAATCGCAACGCCTGAATAAACAACGATTTTGCGGCATTTTTTCGCCTCCTCCCGTCAAAGACGGGAGGAGAAGCGCTTACTCTTCGCTATCGCCTGCCGCGGCGCGGCGCGGCGAGTCAATTTCAACACGGTCAATTTTCTGCAGCCCGCGCATCAGCGAACCGCGGCGGCCGCGCTCGCCGGTGACTTTTTGCAGCTCTTCCGGACGCAGTTTGATCTTCCGTTTGCCGACGTGAATGGTCAGCGTACTCTGCGGCGGCAGGACAAACAGATGTGCGAGGCCGTCCTGGCCGGCGGCGGCTTCCGCCGCGGGAATGTTGATGATTTTGTTGCCCTTGCCTTTCGACAGCTGCGGCAGATCGCTGACCGGGAACATCAGCATCCGCCCGGCGGCGGTGATGGCCAGCAGCATATCGGACTCGTCCTCAATGACCAGCGGCGGCATCACATGCGCGTTGTCAGGCAGGGTGATCAACGCTTTACCGGCGCGGTTGCGCGCCACCAGATCGTTAAAGGTGCAGACAAAACCGTAGCCGGCGTCGGAGGCCATCAGCAGTTTCTGATCGTCGCCTTCCATCAGCATATGTTCCACGGTCGCGCCCGGCGGCAGCGTGAGCTTACCGGTCAGCGGCTCACCCTGGCCACGCGCCGAGGGCAGAGTAATCGGATCGATGGCATAGCTGCGCCCGGTGGTATCGATAAACACCACCGGCTGGTTGCTCTTGCCCTTCGCCGAGGCTTTCCAGCTGTCGCCCGCCTTATAGCTTAAGCCCTGGGCGTCAATGTCGTGCCCTTTGGCGCTGCGCACCCAGCCCATCTGCGACAGAACGATAGTCACCGGCTCAGACGGCAGCATGTCATGCTCGCTCATCGCTTTCGCTTCTTCACGCTCGTGAAGCGGCGAGCGGCGATCGTCGCCGAAAGCATCGGCATCGGCCTGCAGCTCTTTCTTCAGCAGATTGTTCATCTTACGTTCAGAGGCCAGAATCGCCTGCAGCTGATCGCGCTCTTTTTCCAGCTCGTTCTGCTCGCCGCGGATCTTCATCTCTTCCAGTTTGGCGAGATGGCGCAGCTTCAGTTCCAGAATCGCTTCCGCCTGGGTTTCGCTGATGGCAAAGCGCGACATCAGAGCTGGCTTCGGCTCATCTTCCGTGCGGATGATCTCAATGACTTCATCGATATTAAGGAACGCCACCAGCAAACCTTCGAGGATATGCAGGCGCTTAAGGACCTTCTCTAACCGGTGGTTCAGACGGCGACGTACGGTATCACGACGGAACACCAGCCATTCGCTGAGGATCTCCAGCAGGTTTTTTACCGCCGGGCGGCCGTCGAGACCGATCATATTGAGGTTGATGCGGTAGCTCTTCTCCAGATCGGTGGTGGCGAACAGATGGTTCATCACCTGCTCCATATCCACCCGGTTGGAGCGCGGGACGATCACCAGACGGGTCGGATTTTCGTGGTCCGATTCGTCGCGCAGGTCATCCACCATCGGCAGCTTTTTATTGCGCATCTGCGCCGCAATTTGCTCCAGAACTTTGGCGCCGGAGACCTGGTGCGGCAGCGCGCTGATCACTACCGCGCCGTCCTCTTTGCTCCACACCGCGCGCATGCGCACAGAGCCGCGTCCGTTCTGGTAGATTTTGCGAATTTCCGCCCGCGAAGTGATGATCTCCGCCTCGGTCGGGAAATCCGGCCCCTGGACAATATCCAGCAGTTCGTCGAGGGTCGTTTTCGGCTGCTCAATCAGCGTAATCGCCGCTTTCGCTACTTCACGCAGGTTGTGCGGCGGAATATCGGTCGCCATGCCCACCGCGATGCCGGTGGTGCCGTTGAGCAGGATGTTTGGCAGGCGCGCCGGCAGCATTTTCGGCTCCTGCAGCGTGCCGTCAAAGTTTGGCACCCAGTCGACCGTCCCCTGCCCCAGCTCGCTGAGCAGCAGCTCGGCATACTTCGACAGGCGGGATTCGGTGTAACGCATGGCGGCGAAGGATTTCGGATCGTCCGGCGCCCCCCAGTTCCCCTGGCCATCCACCAGCGGATAGCGATAGGAGAAGGGTTGCGCCATCAGCACCATCGCTTCATAGCAGGCGCTGTCGCCGTGCGGGTGATATTTACCCAGCACGTCGCCGACGGTGCGGGCGGACTTTTTGAATTTGGCGCTGGCGTTCAGCCCCAGTTCGGACATCGCATAGACGATGCGACGCTGGACCGGTTTTAAGCCATCGCCAATAAACGGTAATGCCCTGTCCATGATCACGTACATGGAGTAGTTCAGGTAAGCATTTTCCGTAAATTCATGCAGCGCAAGGCGCTCTGCCATATCGCTCATTAATCGTGGATCCTCAATCTGGGTACCGACCGTTCGGACGGCAAAACTACCCGCGATAATACCCGATCTCACGCCCTGAGTCACAGGCCGTGAGATCGGTTGAGGATTCCGTCACCTTAATCAGGCCAGCGGCAGATAAATATCGGTTTGCAGCTCATGCTCAGCCACCTCATGGACAAAATTGAGGTAACGGAAGTACACCGGAAAATCCCGTAACGTCTCGCCTGAAGCGGGTAACCAGTCGCGATAGAGAAACCAAACGCTGTTCGCCAGCGTGTCCAGCGAGCCGTGATGGCGCACGACGGCGCAGCGTCCGCCGGGGATTTCGCCGTTAATCACGCCAAAGGCGTTTTCACCGACCGGCCGTGCGACCGTACCGCAGATGTCAAAACGAAATTCCCCCTGCGGGGTGGTCTGCGGATCGTCCCAGGCGATCCCCCAGGTATCGCAGGTGGCGATGGGCGATAATCCGCTCGTTTTACGCCAGGCGATAAAACGCGCGGCGGTGGCGTTGACAAGGTCCGGGCTGCCGCGATGTTGCAGTACGGCTATCCGGGTGGTGGGGAACGAAATAATGTTGACGTCCATCGACGTTTGCTCCTGTAGCGTATGTTTCGGTACGCGTCGATGCCACTCGGCCCAGTCCGGTTGCTGACGGAACTGGGTCGGGCTTTGGTCAAACGCGGTACGGAAGGCACGACTGAACGACTCCGCATTCTGAAATCCGGCATCAAGGGCAATATCGATGACTTTATCGCGGGGGTTGAACGCCAGGCGCCAACAGGCGCGACGCAGACGCAACCACTGAATATACCGGTACAAGGGAATGCCGGTATAAGCGCTAAATTGCCGGTGAAAATGGTAAGGCGAACTGTGCGCTATCGCGCTCAGCATCTCCAGCGACAGCGGCTCATCAAGATGGTGCGCAATGTACCTACAGACGCGCTGGAAGCGCCCGACATACCCCGGGCTGGCCTTAATATCGTTCATCGTCTCCTCCTCGCGACATACTCTGACAGAGCGAGGATAGCGATGCCTGACCGATCTTGCGCTTATCCAACGGAGACTTATGGCGCGATTTTACGGATCTGTTTAACGTCGATTTCCACCGAGTTCCAGTCCTTATCGACTTCCCCCTGAATTTCTACCGTGTCCTGTGGGCCGACGGTGACGCCGTTCCAGCGTTTGTGGTCGATATCGACATTGATCACTCCGGTAGCATCCTGGAACTTATACAGATCGTCGGAAACGCGCTCGGTGATTTTGCCGCGCAGGGTCACCCAGGTATCGTCCCGCAGCGATTTGACATTGGTGACGGTGGTGATCGCGCCGCTCGGGCCGGTGAAGCCGCCGCCCTGGGTGGTTGAACTTGCCGGCGTGGTCGCAGAAGGACCGGTATACCCGCCCTGTCCGGCAGCCAGCGCCGGCATGGAAACCAGGGCAACGATCGCGGTCATCGCAGCAATTTTCTTCATGATGTGTTCTCCCTTCGTGTTGATATGGCTCCTATTACGCCCGACAAAACTTAACGACTTCTTAAGGGGAAAAAAGAAATTTTAATGCTGTACATCACCCGCTTCAACGCGGTTTACTGCGCAGAGCAGCCGGGTTGGCAGGAGGGAAAATGCGCATATTATTGGTGGAAGATGACAAGTTAATCGGCGATGGCATTAAGGCCGGGCTAAGCAAAATGGGCTTCAGCATCGACTGGTTTACCGCCGGGCTGGAGGGCAAAAACGCCCTATACAGCGCCCCCTACGACGCGGCAATTCTTGATCTCACTCTTCCTGGCGTTGATGGCCTCGAGATTCTGCGCGAGTGGCGCGACAAAGGCCGCCATGAACCGGTGCTGATCCTCACCGCCCGCGATGCGCTCAGCCAGCGGGTGGAGGGGCTGCGCCTGGGCGCCGATGATTATCTGTGCAAACCTTTCGCCCTGATTGAGGTAGCGGCCCGCCTCGAAGCATTGATCCGCCGTGCCCACGGCCAGAGCAGCAGCGAGTTGCGCCACGGCAAGGTACGCCTTGACCCGAACCGCTTAACCGCCAGCCTCGACGGCGAAAGCCTGACGCTGAAGCCGAAGGAGTTCGCCCTGCTGGAACTGCTGCTGCGTAACGCCGGGCGCGTGCTGCCGCGTAAGCTTATTGAAGAAAAGCTCTACAACTGGGACGACGAGGTCTCCAGCAACGCCGTGGAAGTTCACGTCCACCATCTGCGGCGCAAACTCGGCAGTGAATTTATCCGCACCGTCCACGGCATCGGCTATACCCTGGGTGACGCATGAAACGACTTGCCCGCCTGAGCCTGCGCCTGCGCCTGACGCTGCTGTTTGCCGTGCTGACCGCCGCCGCCTGGGGCGTGGCCAGCGTGATCGCCTGGCAGCAGACCAGTAAAAAGCTGGATAAGCTGTTTGATACCCAGCAGCTGCTGTTCGCCCGCCGCCTGAGCGCCATGCATTTCGATGAACTGCGCGCCCCGCCGGTATCGCTCGGGGAAAAGAAAAAGGTGCGCCACGGGCACATCGACGACGATGCGCTGGCGTTCGCCATCTTCACCCGCGACGGCAAAATGGTGCTTAACGACGGCGAGAACGGAGAGGATATACAGTGGCACTCGCAGCGTGAGGGCTTTAGCGATGGCTACCTGCGCGGCGATGATGACGAGTGGCGCTTCCTGTGGTTAACCACCGCCGATGGCCGCCACCGCATCGCCGTCGGCCAGGAGTGGGATTATCGCCGCGAAATGGCGATGGACATTGTCACCTCACAGCTCACTCCGTGGATGGTCGCCCTGCCGCTGATGTTCGTGCTGCTCATCGTGCTGTTAAGCCGCGAACTGGCGCCGTTGAAACATCTGGCGCGCACGCTGCGTCTGCGCGCGCCGGACTCGGCGGAATCGCTCAGCGTGGAGAAGATCCCCCCTGAAGTCCGCCCACTGGTCGAAGCGCTGAATCAGCTGTTCCAGCGCACCCACGACGTCATGCTGCGCGAGCGTCGGTTTACCTCTGATGCCGCCCACGAGCTGCGCAGCCCGTTGGCGGCGCTGAAGGTGCAGACTGAAGTCGCCCAGCTCTCTCTGGACGATCCACAAGGGCGGGAGAAAGCCCTGGCTCAGCTCCATCAGGGGATCGATCGCGCCACCCGTCTGGTGGATCAGCTGCTGACGCTGTCGCGGCTGGACTCGCTCGCCCAGCTGGACGACCTGCAGCCGGTCGCCCTCGACGACCTGCTGCAGTCGGCGGTAATGGAGATGTACCACCCGGCGCAGCAGTCCGGGATTGAGCTGCGCCTGCATCTTAATGCCTCTGGCATCTCCCGCACCGGCCAGCCGCTGCTCCTCAGCCTGCTGGTGCGCAATCTGCTGGATAACGCGGTGCGCTACAGCCCGCGCGGCAGCCAGGTCGATATCACCCTCAACGCCCGCGAGTTTCGGGTCCGCGATAACGGCCCCGGCATCAGCCCGCAGGCGCTGGCGCGCGTCGGCGAACGTTTTTACCGCCCGCCTGGTCAGGATGCTCCGGGCAGCGGCCTGGGCTTGTCTATCGTCCGGCGCATCGCCTCGCTGCATGGCATGCGCGTCGAGTTTGCCAACGCCCGCGACGGGGGCTTCGAAGCCCGCGTTGGCTGGTAGCGGGATTATTGCTCATTTAGCAAAAGACTTTGCACATTTTGCTCATTTTACTGCCCCGCTTCGCGGGGTAAGATCGTCGGCAAATTTTCAAGATTGAGGACAAATGATGAGCAACATCCTGATTATCAATGGCGCAAAAAAATTCGCCCACTCGAATGGCCAACTGAACGACACCCTGACCGAGGTCGCGGAGAGTTATCTGCGCGACGCCGGGCACGATGTTAAAAGCGTTCGCGCCGAAAGCGAGTACGACGTAAAAGCCGAAGTGCAGAATTTCCTCTGGGCCGATGTGGTGATCTGGCAGATGCCGGGCTGGTGGATGGGCGCCCCGTGGACGGTGAAAAAATATATGGATGACGTCTTTACCGAAGGCCACGGTTCGCTGTACGCCAGCGACGGCCGTACCCGCTCCGACGCCAGCAAAAAATATGGCTCCGGCGGCCTGGTGCAGGGGAAAAAATATATGCTCTCCCTGACCTGGAACGCGCCAATGGAGGCCTTCACCGACAAAGAGCAGTTCTTCCACGGCGTTGGCGTTGACGGCGTTTACCTGCCGTTCCATAAAGCCAACCAGTTCCTGGGTATGGAGGCGCTGCCAACCTTTATCGCCAACGACGTGATAAAAATGCCTGATGTCCCACGGTATATCGCAGAATATCGCAAGCATCTGGCGGAAATTTTTGGTTAACTAGGGGTCTATGCTCTACATATTTCGAGTTATTGGAACCTGGAGTATGACAAGATCCACACAGAAGGAGTTGAGTTAACCATGTTAACAGTGATTGCAGAAATCCGTACCCGTCCGGGCCAGCACCACCGCCAGGCGGTTCTCGATCAGTTCGCGAAAATTATTCCGACCGTTTTGCAGGAAGCCGGCTGCCACGGCTATGCGCCTATGGTGGATCATGCCGCTGGCGTCAGCTTCCAGACCACCGCTCCTGACTCTATCGTCATGGTGGAGCAGTGGGAAAGCGTCGCGCATCTTGAAGCGCACCTGCAGACCCCGCACATGAAAGCCTGGTCGGAAGCGGTCAAAGGCGATGTGCTGGAGACCACCATCCGTATCCTGCAGGCCGGCGTCTAAGCCCGCCGACGCTGAAACGGAATAAGAAAAGGGAGCCTGAGGCTCCCTTTTACGTCTGGCGCAGCGTGCGGTCTTACACTTCCAGGTCCGCCATATCGCCCTTCTCCTGCAGCCAGTTGCGACGGTCTTCAGAACGCTTCTTGGCCAACAGCATATCCATCATCGCCGTGGTCTGCTGCTCATCCTCATCGCTGATCACCAGCTGCACCAGGCGGCGGGTATTTGGGTCGAGGGTAGTTTCCCGCAGCTGCATCGGGTTCATCTCGCCGAGACCTTTAAAGCGCTGGACGTTTGGCTTGCCTTTCTTGCGCTTCAGCTGCTCCAGCACGCCGGTCTTTTCTTCTTCCGTTAGCGCGTAGTAAACCTCTTTGCCGAGGTCGATACGGTACAGCGGCGGCAGCGCCACGTAGACGTGCCCCTCTTTCACCAGAGTCCGGAAATGTCTCACGAACAGCGCGCACAGCAGCGTGGCAATGTGCAGGCCATCGGAGTCCGCATCCGCCAGGATACAAATTTTGCCGTAGCGCAGCTGGCTTAAATCATCGCTATCCGGGTCAATACCAATCGCCACCGAAATGTCGTGCACTTCTTGCGAAGCTAACACTTCATCGGAAGAGACTTCCCAGGTATTAAGGATCTTGCCTTTCAGCGGCATGATCGCCTGATATTCACGATCGCGCGCCTGCTTGGCTGACCCGCCCGCCGAGTCCCCTTCGACGAGGAACAGTTCGGTACGGTTCAGATCCTGGGCGGTGCAGTCGGCCAGCTTACCCGGCAGCGCCGGACCGCTGGTCAGCTTTTTGCGCACCACTTTCTTGGCGGCGCGCAGACGACGCTGGGCGCTGGAGATGGCCATCTCCGCCAGCAGCTCCGCAGCCTGCACGTTCTGGTTCAGCCACAGGCTGAAGGCGTCTTTCACCACGCCGGAGACGAACGCCGCGCACTGACGCGACGACAGGCGCTCTTTGGTTTGCCCGGCGAACTGCGGATCCTGCATCTTCACCGACAGCACGTAGGCGCAGCGATCCCAGATATCTTCCGCCGACAGTTTCACCCCGCGCGGCAGAATATTACGGTACTCGCAGAACTCACGCATCGCGTCCAGCAGCCCCTGGCGCAGGCCGTTGACGTGCGTCCCGCCCTGCATGGTCGGGATCAGGTTGACATAACTCTCGGTCAGCAGCTCGCCGCCTTCCGGCAGCCACAGCAGCGCCCAGTCCACCGCCTCCGTCTCACCGGAGAAGGTGCCGACGAAGGGTTTTTCCGGCAGCAGCGGCAGGCCGTTCACCGCTTCGCTAAGGTAGTCGTTAAGGCCATCGGCATAGCACCAGCTCTGCTCGCTGTTGTTGACCTGATCGCGGAAAACAATTTCCACGCCCGGGCACAGCACCGCTTTCGCTTTTAACAAGTGGGTCAAACGCGAAACGGAGAAGCGCGGGCTATCGAAGAAGCTTTCGTCAGGCCAGAAATGGACGCTGGTCCCGGTGTTGCGTTTACCGCAGGTGCCGGTGACGTGCAGGTCTTCTACTTTCTCACCATTCTCAAAGGCGATGCTGTAGACCTGACCGTCGCGACGCACGTTGACCTCCACGCGTTTAGACAGGGCGTTGACCACCGAAATCCCCACCCCGTGCAGGCCGCCGGAAAACTGGTAGTTTTTGTTGGAAAACTTACCGCCCGCGTGCAGTCGGCAGAGGATCAGCTCAACCGCCGGCACCCCCTCTTCCGGGTGAATGTCGACCGGCATCCCGCGCCCGTCGTCAATCACCTCGAGGGACTGGTCGGCGTGAAGGATCACTTCCACGCGTTTGGCGTGGCCTGCCAGCGCTTCGTCCACACTGTTATCAATCACTTCCTGACCAAGATGGTTAGGACGGGTGGTGTCGGTATACATGCCCGGACGGCGGCGCACCGGCTCTAGCCCGGTGAGTACCTCAATGGCATCAGCATTATATGAAGATTGCGTCATGGTGTGTATTCGTAGGTCGTTCAGGGCCGTTTAGCGCAGGCCGAGAAATTCGATAATCTGAGTGAAATGATCGTCAAAGCCGACAAATGCGTGATTACCGCCCTCCTCCACCGTCTGCCGGCAGGAGGCGTAGTAATGAACGGCCTGGCGGTAATCAAGCACTTCATCCCCGGTCTGCTGCAGCAGCCAGAGTAAATCCGGCGCTTCGAGCGGGTCGATTTGCATGACTTTGAGATCGTAAATATGGCGAGACTCTAGCACATATTGCTGCCCGGTGTACGGATTCTCATTGTGGCCGAGAAAATTGTTCAGCAGCTCAAACGGCCGCACCGCCGGGTTAACCACGACCGCTGGCAGCATAAAGCATTGCGACAGCCAGGTGGCGTAGTAGCCGCCCAGCGACGACCCTACGACCCCCAGCGGTTCGCCGCCGTGCTCCAGCACGATGGACTCCAGCAGCTCCGCCGTTTCCGCCGGGTAAGGCGGCAGCTCAGGCACCACCATGGCGATCTCAGGATAGTGCTGCGCCAGCCAGGTCTTTAACGCCGTCGCCTTCGCCGAGCGCGGGGAACTGTTAAAGCCGTGCAGATAAAGAAGCGTCGCCATCAGTAGCCTTCTGAAGCAATATCCGGATGAAACGCCGCGCCTTCCAGGCGGCACACTTCGGTGGTCAGCGTTCCGTCAGGGTGAAGCTCCAGCCAGCGCCAGCCCGGCGACACCGTATCGAGGGTGAAATTGGCGCAGTGCGGCTTGAACTGAACGCAGGTCGACGGCGTCGCCATCATACGTCGGCCATTCCAGTCGAGATCCAGTTCCTGATGAATATGGCCGCACAGCAGATGCTTCACCCGCGGCCAGGCGCTCAGCGCGCTGTCCAGCGCGCCGGCGTTGCGCAGACTGTGTTGATCCAGCCAGCTGCAGCCGGCCGGCAGCGGATGATGATGCAGCAGAAGTAAGGTATAACGCTCCGGCGCCTCCGCCAGCTTATGTTCGAGCCATTCCAGCTGGAAGTCGCTCAGCTCACCATGGGGAACGCCAAACACCTGGCTATCCAGCAGCAGGATCTGCCAGTGGTCGCCGAGAAACACGCGCTTGGCGGGGGAAATGCCCGACTCCTGCAGGGTGCTGTACATCGCCGGCTGGAAATCATGGTTGCCCGGTAGCCAGACGCAGGGTGCAGCAAAACTCGCGATGCCCTCAGCAAAATGCTGGTAGGCCGCGGAGGAGTGATCCTGCGCCAGATCGCCTGTTGCGACGATCAAATCGCATGGACGCTGTGAGGCATGAATGGCCGACAGTACGGCCTGATAGCTTTCCCAGGTATTGATGCCTAACAACGTTTCATGTTTTTCAGCAAACAGGTGAGTATCAGTAATTTGTAAGATCCTGACTCTGGCCTCACCAGCCAGAGGTAGGTTTAACAGGCTTTCCAAATGGTGTCCTTAGGTTTAACGACGCTAACAAACCGGAATCGCCATCGCTCCATGTGCTAAACAGTAACGCAGCCAGTCGGCCAGAAACTGGTTAATTTGATGCTTTTCGTCGCGTTGATGCAACTTTTTATTAGGATAATCATATCGCGCTTTGAAGCGAAAGATCTGCTGACTCGAACACACTTCGGCCACCATGGCGTCATGGTAGAGGCGAACGGTCATGGATGGCAGACTCCAGTAGCTCACCGCTGGCAGAGTCTGCTCTATCGCCACCAGAGTAGTGTAGCGGGTTGATTCCGTTATCGTTAACCGATATTGCGCGCTTCCCACCTGATAGCTCACCTTCTCACCCGCTGCATCCGTTCGCGGCAACAGGCGGCGCAACTGGGCGAAATTGGTCTCGCACAGGCGCATCATCTCAGGGAAGTCAGGTGTATAACGCTTCATTTTGTCCACTCGTTTCGTAAATTGTGATAATGCAATTGCAGCCATTGCAAGGCGATGACAGAGGCTGCGTTGTCGATTTTCCCCTCTTCTACCCACTGGTAAGCCTGCTCCCGGCTTACCACATGCACCCGAATATCCTCATTTTCCTCGGCCAGGCCGTGAATGCCTTTTGCCGTCGATGCATCAACTTCGCCCACCAGGATCGATAACCGTTCACTGGTGCCGCCAGGACTGGCCAGATAGCTTAATATTGGTTTCGTCCGCCCAACTTCAAGCCCGGCCTCTTCCAGCGCTTCCCGACGGGCGACATCTTCCACCGTCTCACCCGCCTCGATCATGCCGGCGACCATTTCCAGCAGCCACGGGCTCTCGCTGGTATCATAGGCGGCGATACGGATTTGTTCGACCAGCACCACTTCGTCCCGCACCGGGTCAAAGGGTAGCAAGACGGCGGCATGCCCGCGCTCAAAAATTTCACGGGTGACTTCGCCGCTCATGCCGCCGTTAAACAGGCGGTGGCGAAAACGGTATAAATCGAGTGAAAAAAAACCACGATACAGCGTTTCGCGTGCAATAATTTCTACATCATTTTTGGAGAAGGTAATTCCCTGGTGGATGGGTTTGCTCATTGTTATGTCCTGCTAATCCGAAATGAGGGATTTCCAGACCGTTTGGCTACCGTTTTACGGTCCGTATGTTAGATTGGTGCAAATTACCGCCGGATGGCACGTAACGCCAACTTTTTACGGCGGCAGAATCGATACAATCAGCGGAATTTTTCTTAGAATTAGACCAGCGCTAAATGCTTCACAACAAGGAATGCAAATGAAGAAATTGCTCCCCATTCTTATCGGCCTGAGCCTGACCGGGTTCAGCGCCATGAGCCAGGCGGAAAACCTGCTTCAGGTTTACCAGCAGGCGCGCATCAGCAACCCCGATCTGCGTAAATCGGCAGCCGATCGTGACGCCGCATTCGAAAAGATCAACGAAGCGCGCAGTCCATTACTGCCTCAGCTCGGGCTGGGAGCGGATTATACCTATACCAGCGGCTTCCGTGATTATAAAGACCAGAATTCTAACGTCACCAGCGGCTCGCTGCAGTTAACGCAGGTTCTGTTTGATATGTCGAAATGGCGCGCCCTGACGCTGCAGGAAAAAGCGGCAGGCATTCAGGATGTCACGTATCAGACCGATCAGCAAACGCTGATTCTGAATACCGCGACGGCCTACTTCAAAGTGCTGGCCGCCATCGACACGCTCTCTTATACCGAAGCGCAGAAACAGGCAATTTACCGCCAGTTGGATCAAACCACCCAGCGCTTTAACGTCGGTCTGGTGGCGATCACCGACGTGCAGAACGCCCGTTCACAATACGACGCCGTGCTGGCGAACGAAGTGACCGCACGTAACGATCTCGACAACGCCGTGGAAGAGCTGCGCCAGGTTACCGGCAACTACTACCCGGAGCTGGCCTCCCTGAACGTAGACGGCTTCAAAACCAGCAAACCGCAGGCGGTGAACGCCCTGCTGAAGGAAGCGGAGAACCGCAACCTGTCGCTGCTGCAGGCGCGTCTGAATCAGGACCTGGCCCGCGAGCAGATTCGCCAGGCGCAGGACGGCCATTTGCCGACCCTGGATTTAAACGCCTCGTCTGGCGTTTCCAACAACCGCTACAGCGGCTCAAAAAGCACCTCGCAAGATGCTGATATCGGTCAGAACAAAATCGGCCTGAGCTTCTCCCTGCCGCTGTACCAGGGCGGGATGGTTAACTCGCAGGTCAAACAGGCGCAGTACAATTTCGTCGGCGCCAGCGAGCAGCTGGAAAGCGCTCACCGCAGCGTGGTCCAGACCGTGCGTTCTTCGTTTAACAACGTGAATGCCTCTATCAGCAGCATCAACGCCTACAAACAGGCGGTGGTCTCTGCGCAAAGCTCCCTGGATGCGATGGAAGCTGGCTACTCGGTGGGTACCCGTACTATCGTTGACGTCCTCGACGCCACCACCACGCTGTACAACGCCAAACAGCAGCTCTCTAATGCGCGCTACAACTACCTGATCAACGAGCTGAACATCAAGTCGGCGTTAGGTACGCTGAACGAGCAGGATCTGATCGCCCTGAACAACACCTTGGGCAAACCGATCTCGACCTCTGCCGACAGCGTCGCGCCGGAGAATCCGCAGCAGGATGCCACTGCCGATGGTTACGGCAACACGACTGCGGCTATGAAGCCGGCGTCCGCACGGACGACGACCCATAGCAGCGGCAGCAATCCGTTCCGTCAGTAATTTTCATACTGTGACGCGCATCGCCTGTCCGTCGGACAGGCGATGCGTTAAACGTAAGGCAACGTAAAGATCCCCCGCTTAGCGCCCCTCTTCGCTTCATTTTCCACCACTCATCCTCTATCCTGAGCGTTAACACACGCCATACCACTGGGTCCTGGAAGACAAATATGAAACGGACAAAAAATATTAATCATTCGTCGTTCCGCAAAAGCTGGAGCGCACGTCACCTGACGCCGGTCGCCCTGGCCGTCACCGCGGTCTTTATGCTTGCCGGTTGTGAAAAAAGCGACGAAACGGTCTCGCTGTACCAGAACGCCGATGACTGCTCCGCCGCCAACCCGGGCAAAGCAGCCGAATGCACCACGGCCTACACCAACGCGGTGAAAGAGGCAGAGCGCACCGCGCCGAAATATGCCACCCGCGAAGACTGCGTCGCCGAGTTTGGCGAAGGTCAGTGCCAGCAAACGCCTGCCCAGGCGGGCGTCGCCCCGGAAAACCAGGCCCAGGCGCAAAGCAGCGGCAGCTTCTGGATGCCGCTGATGGCCGGCTACATGATGGGCCGCCTGATGGGCGGCGGCATGGCGCAACAGCAGCCGCTGTTCAGCTCCAAAAACCCTGCCAGCCCGGCCTACGGTCAGTACACTGACGCCAGCGGTAAGAGCTATGGCGCCGCCCAGCCGGGCCGCACCATGAACGTGCCGAAAACCGCGATGGCGCCGAAACCGGCAACCACCACGACCGTCACCCGCGGGGGCTTCGGCGAGTCGGTGGCGAAGCAGTCGACTATGCAGCGTAGCGCCGCAGGCTCAACCTCTTCTTCTCGCTCAATGGGCGGCTAAGCAACATGGAAAGAGTCAGCATTACCGAGCGCCCGGACTGGCGCGAGAAAGCGACCGAATACGGCTTCAACTTCCACACCATGTACGGCGAGCCTTACTGGAGCGAAGAGGCTTATTACAAGCTGAGCCTCGCCCAGGTGGAAAAGCTGGAGGAGGTCACCGCCGAGCTGCATCAGATGTGTCTTCAGGTGGTGGAAAAAGTGATCGCCAGCGATGAGCTGATGGCCAAATTCCGCATCCCTAAACACACCTGGGGCTTTGTGCGCCAGTCGTGGAAAACCAACCAGCCGTCACTCTACTCACGTCTCGACCTGGCCTGGGATGGCGTCGGCGAGCCGAAGCTGCTGGAGAACAATGCCGACACGCCGACCTCGCTGTATGAAGCGGCCTTCTTCCAGTGGATCTGGCTGGAAGACCAGCTCAACGCCGGCAAGCTGCCGGCGGGCAGCGACCAGTTCAATAGCCTGCAGGAGAAGCTGATCGATCGCTTCGGTGAGCTGCGCGAGCAGTTTGGCTTCCAGCTGCTGCATATGGCCTGCTGCCGCGATACCGTTGAAGATCGCGGCACCGTGCAATATCTGCAGGATTGCGCCGCCGAGGCGGGGCTGGCGACGGAATTCCTCTACATCGAAGATATTGGGCTGGGTGAAAAAGGCCAGTTTACCGATCTCCAGGATCAGGTGATTGGCAACCTGTTCAAGCTCTATCCGTGGGAGTTTATGCTGCGGGAGATGTTCTCCACCAAGCTGGAAGACGCCGGCGTTCGCTGGCTGGAGCCGGCGTGGAAGAGCATCATCTCCAACAAAGCGCTGCTGCCGATGCTGTGGGAAATGTTCCCCAATCACCCGAATCTGCTGGCGGCTTACTTCAGCGAAGATGCCCATCCGGAGATGGAGAAGTACGTCATTAAGCCGATCTTCTCCCGCGAAGGCGCCAACGTGTCGATCGTTGAACAGGGCAAGGTGGTGGAGTCGGTGGAAGGTCCGTATGGGGAAGAAGGCACTATCGTGCAGGAATTTTACCCGCTGCCGAAGTTTGGTGACAGCTACACGCTGATTGGCAGCTGGCTCATCAACGATCAGCCCGCCGGGATCGGCATTCGTGAAGACCGGGCGCTGATTACCCAGGATCTGTCGCGTTTCTATCCGCACATTTTCGTCGAATAATGTCGCGCTCCGGCGACGATACCGCCGCCGGAGCTCAATTTTTATCAGGCGCCAACCACCACCGACAGCATACTCAGCGAACCCATCTCGATGCCATCGACCGGGGTCGAAATCGCCTCAACGCCATCCCATGCCCCCAGCACGTATAACAGCGGCAGGAAATGCTCCGCCGTGGGGTTGGAGAGCGAGCCCCCTTCGTGTGCCAGGTAGTTAACCAGCGGGTGCTGATCGTCCGGGCCCTGCCACTGCAGATTCGCCTTCACGTAGTTGTTGAAGGACTCCGCCCACGGATACGGCGTGTTCTCGCCATGCCAGCGGGCGGTACGCAGGTTGTGCACCACGTTGCCGCTGGCCACCAGCATAATCCCTTCATCACGCAGCGAGGCCAGCTTTCGCCCCATTTCGAGATGCCAGGCCGGCGGTTTGGTGCTGTCGATGCTCAGCTGAACCATCGGGATATCCGCCTGCGGATACATCTTGATCAGCACGCCCCACGAGCCATGGTCAAATCCCCAGGCTTCTTTATCGAGAGTGACCGGCACCGGCGAGAGCAGCTCCACCAGCCGTTGCGCCAGCGCCGGGGAGCCCGGCGCCGGGTAATGGGTGTCATACAGCGCCTGCGGGAAACCGCCAAAGTCGTGAATGGTCTTCGGGGCCTCCATCGCCGTCACGCCCGTACCGCGCGTGAACCAGTGCGCAGAGACCACCACGATCGCTTTCGGACGCGGCAGGGTTTCGCCCAGGTGAGCCCAGGCGCGGGTATAGCGGTTGTCTTCCAGCACGTTCATTGGGCTGCCATGGCCGAGAAACAACGCGGGCATTCGGGTACGGGACATGATGATATCCTTAGGGTGTCAATGTGATGTGCTCACATTACGCGCTTTTGCGCCAGGATAAACTCAGATAACCATGATGATGATCGTCAGAAAATTTGAATGTAATTCGCGGTAAAGGGAGCTGTCCCGTACGCGCATCCTCAGGCAATATACTCCTATGCACTTATTTTCGCAGGGAGAGAAGCGATGTCATCACCCTTAATATTGACGCTGTTAGCCGGTAGCGCAACCTTTATAGGCGCCATTTTCGGCGTGATTGGCCAGAAACCTTCTAACCGCCTGCTGGGCTTCTCCCTCGGCTTTGCCGCCGGGATCATGCTGTTGATTTCGTTGATGGAAATGCTGCCTGCCGCGCTGGCCGCCGAGGACATGTCGCCGCTGCTCGGCTACGGAATGTTTGTTTTCGGCCTGCTGGGCTACTTTGGTCTCGATCGCCTGCTGCCGCATGCCCACCCGCAGGATTTGATGACCCCCGCCGCGCCGCGCCCGCGCAATTTACGCCGCACCGCCATTCTGCTGACGTTGGGTATCAGCCTGCATAACTTTCCGGAAGGGATCGCCACCTATGTCACGGCCAGCAACAACCTCGAGCTTGGCATGGGTGTGGCGCTTGCCGTCGCCCTGCACAATATTCCTGAAGGACTGGCCGTTGCCGGGCCGGTATATGCCGCCACCGGATCGCGCAGTAAGGCGGTGCTCTGGGCCGGTCTTTCCGGCATGGCGGAGATTTTGGGCGGCGTGCTGGCGTGGCTGATTCTGGGTAGCCTGGTCTCGCCGATGGTCATGGGCGCAATCATGGCCGCCGTCGCCGGGATTATGGTGGCGCTGTCGGTCGATGAACTGATGCCGCTGGCGAAAGAGATCGATCCGCAAAGCAACCCGAGCTATGGCGTCCTGTGCGGGATGTCGGTGATGGGGCTGAGTCTGGTGGTGCTCCAGACGATGGGCATCGGTTAAGGCACAGAAACAAAACAGCCCACTAATAAGCGGGCTGTTTTCACTGGCGTTGTGAGCCGCTGATTAGCTGGCTTTACGCTCATGTTCGCGACGATAGGCCACCAGATCTTCAATCGTGACCACCGCCATATTGTGCTGCTGAGCGAACGCGATGCACTCCGGCGCGCGCGCCATGGTGCCATCGTCATTGGTCAGCTCGCACAGCACGCCTGCCGGTTTGAAGCCAGCGAGGGTCACGAGGTCAATAGTGGCTTCGGTGTGGCCGCCGCGGGTCAGTACGCCGCCCGGCTGCGCCCGCAGCGGGAAAACGTGGCCAGGACGGTTGAGATCGGAAGGTTTCGCGCCGTCGGCAATCGCCGCGCGGACGGTGGTCACGCGGTCAGCAGCGGAAACGCCGGTGGTCACGCCTTTCGCCGCTTCGATGGTGACGGTAAAGCCGGTGCCGTAGGCGCTGGTGTTGTTCTCCACCATCATCGGCAGATCCAGCTGTTTGCGGCGATCTTCGGTCAGGCACAGGCACACAATGCCGCTGCCGTGACGAATGGTCAGCGCCATCTGCTCTACGGTCATGGTTTCGGCGGCGAAGATCATATCGCCTTCGTTTTCACGGTCTTCATCGTCAAGCACCATCACGCCGCGGCCTTCGCGCAGGGCGTCCAAAGCGTGTTCCACACGTTCAAAAGCGGTACCAAAAGAAGAAAGGAGCGTCTGATTCATGGTAAAAAAACCTCATTAAAATTATGGTTACCAGAATCAGGGCAGTCTTAGGAGCGCCGGTTTAGCGGCAAAAGTCAACGCGAGCGGGCCTGGGCCCGACTGTGCCGTTACTCTCTCCCATCCGGACTTTAACCGTCGGCCCCGGAATTACACCGGATCTGCTGACCTTCCCGTAGTCACGGGAAGCGCTCGCGGGCTTTCAACGCCGTGGTTGATTTACCGCCGGTGGGGAATTTCGCCCCGCCCTGAGAATAAGCGAGATAACTATAACGCTATTGACTATCCTCGGCAATGCATAAGCTTCAAACATTTCTGGTTTATAGGCGGCCTGGTTCGCACTACAATGATCAATCATCCGACCCGAGCAGGAAACCACCATGATTGACCCGAAAAAAATTGAACAAATCGCCCGCCAGGTCCATGAGTCGATGCCAAAAGGACTTCGCGATCTGGGTGAGGATGTTGAAAAGAAAATCCGCCAGGCGCTGCAGTCGCAGCTGACCCGTCTGGACCTGGTCAGCCGCGAAGAGTTTGACGTGCAGACTCAGGTTCTGCTGCGGACCCGCGAAAAACTGGCGCTGCTGGAACAGCGCCTGAATGACCTCGAAAACCGCCCGGCGACGACGCCTGGCAGCGAAGAGCAGCAGTAAAAAAACGGGCCCTCAGGGGCCCGTTTGCGTTGGCTTAGTGTGCGGCTTCCGCCGGGCTGTTGACCTGACGGCAGTACAGTTCATAGCGCTGGCAAAACCATTCACGATGTTCTTCATCCATATTGCCGACGATGGCCTGAAGATCAACTGGCTGGCCCTGGGCGTGCATTCTGGCGAAACTTCGTGCCAAAAAATCAAAATTCTTCATTGAATACATGTCGTTATGGTTCATGCGCATACTCCTTCAGCGGTGGATGTTCTGATCAGTCATATGCCTTTTACTCACTTCAGTATTTACGCTTACCTTAACGCCATTTGTACGAAAAATGCGCTTAATATGATTATTTATTGCGCCAAATCATTTTCCACATCATTAAATAAAAACGGCCCGCGATATCGCTATCGCAGGCCGTGATGCCGCACCGTTATGGCGGGGGAATAACGAAACGGTTATTTTTCGCTATCTTTTTGTATTTTCTTAATAATGTTGGTGGTTGAGCAACCATCTTCAAAGTTGAGCACCAGCACTTCGCCACCGTTCGCCCAGACCTCTTCACTGCCGGCGATCTGCTCCGGTTTGTAGTCGCCGCCTTTCACCAGCAGATCCGGCAGGATCCCGGCAATCAGGCGCTGCGGTGTATCTTCTTCGAAGGAGACCACCCAGTCGACCGCCTCCAGCGCCCCCAGCACGATCATCCGCTGCTCCAGCGGGTTTACCGGGCGGGTTTCGCCTTTCAGTCGTTTGGTGGAGGCATCGCTGTTGACCGCCACGATCAGACGGTCGCCCAGTTTGCGCGCATTCGCCAGATAGGAGACATGGCCGGCGTGCAGAATGTCGAAGACGCCGTTGGTCATCACCACTTTCTCGCCGCGCTTGCGCGCCGCCGCAACCGCCTGTTTGAGTTCTTCTTCGCTCATCACGCCAAAGCCGGTCTCAGCCCGCCCGCGGACCGCGTTTTCCAGCTCGACAGGGGAAACGGTGGAGGTCCCCAGCTTACCGACCACCACGCCCGCCGCGGCGTTAGCGAAATAGCAGGCCTCTTCCAGGGTGTTGCCGGACGCCAGGGTCGCCGCCAGTACGCCAATCACCGTGTCGCCGGCGCCGGTGACATCGTACACTTCCTGAGCCTGGGTCGGCATATGCAGCGGCGGACGCCCCGGCTGCAGCAGCGTCATCCCCTGCTCTGAGCGCGTCACCAGCAGCGCTGACAGTTCGAATTCGGCGATAAGCTTCATGCCGCGCTCAACGATCTCCGCTTCATCCTGGCACTTGCCCACCACCGCTTCAAACTCAGAGAGGTTCGGGGTGAGCAGCGTTGCGCCGCGATAGCGTTCGAAATCGGTACCTTTCGGATCGATCAGCACCGGCACGCCTGCTTCACGGGCGAGCTTGATCATCGTCTGGACGCTGGTCAGCGCCCCTTTGGCGTAATCCGAGAGAACCAGCGCGCCAATGGCGCCCAGCGCCTGTTGAATGCGCTCGTGCATCGGCTGCGGATCAACGCCGGAGAAGCCCTCTTCAAAGTCGAGGCGGATCAGCTGCTGGTTGCGCGACAGCACCCGCAGCTTGGTGATGGTCGGGTGAGTCGGGACGGAGACGAAGTCGCACTTCACATTGACGTTGGCCAGCGCCTGGCTCAGCGCGCGAGCGGCGTCATCAATCCCGGTCAATCCCACCAGGCGCGACGTCGCCCCCAGGGAGGCGATGTTCATCGCTACGTTTGCCGCGCCGCCAGGACGTTCTTCGATATTTTCCACCTTCACCACCGGCACCGGGGCTTCCGGGGAAATACGACTGGTGGGGCCGTACCAGTAGCGGTCCAGCATCACATCACCCACCACCAACACTCCTGCACGTTCAAACTCCGGCAGCGTTACTTTCATGACTCTCTCCTGCGAGACGCAAACTTTGCGCGCGATAATAGCACACCCGATTTTATAGTTAAGCCATCAGCCACTTCTGCCAGCTGGCGCTGACCTGCTCACGCTCCCGGCTGAATGCCTCCGGCGCCACGTGTCCCGGCAGCTCCTGCAGGGCCAGGTGATGGAGCGCATCACGCAAGGTGGTGTACGCGTGCGTTAAAGCTCGCGCTTCCTCCTCGTCCATGATGTCGTTCTGCGCCAGCAGCTCGAGAATACGCACGTTATCAGACCAGCGGGTCAGCTTTGGCTTGTCGCTGGCATAGCGTAGGACCAGATACTGGGTAATAAATTCAATATCCGTGATCCCACCGGCATCGGCTTTGATATCAAAACGATCGGCATGTTTGTTGCCAAGGTGGGCGCGCATCTTCTCGCGCATCTCGCGAACCTCGGTCTGCAGGGTCGCGCCATCCCGCACGGTGGTCAGAATATCGCGCCGAATGGCGTCAAATCGCGCCTGCAGCGCCGGGTCGCCATAGACCACGCGAGCGCGCACCAGCGCCTGATGCTCCCATGTCCAGGCTTCGTTCTGCTGATAGTCGGCAAACGCGTCGGCGGTGGTGACCAGCATCCCCGCCGCGCCGGAAGGGCGCAGCCGGGCGTCAACTTCGTAGAGAATACCGGACGAAGTGCGGGTGCTGAACAGATGCATGATCCGCTGAGCCAGCCGCAGGTAGAACTGACGGCCGTCGATCTCCCGCTCGCCGTCGGTCATCACCTCCGGCGGGCAGTCATGGAGGAACACCAGGTCGAGATCGGAACTGTAGCCCAGCTCCCAGCCGCCGAGCTTGCCGTAGCCGACGACGGCGAAGCCGCGCCCCTGGCGATCGTGCAGATGGGTCGGCTGGCCGTAGCGGGCCACCATCTGTCCCCATGCCTGCTGCACCACCGCGTCGAGGATGGCTTCGGCAAGCCAGGTTAAGTGATCGCTAACCTTCATCACCGGTAGCGTGCCAGCGATATCCGCCGCGGCGATATGCAGCTGCTGCGCCTGCTTGAACTGGCGCAATGCCTCCAGCTGCTGCTCTTCATCCTCTTCCGGCACCCGCAGCAGATACTGACGCAGCTCATCGCGATAGGCATCGGTCGCCGTCGGCTGATAGAGGGTGTTGGGATCCAGTAGCTCATCAAGCAGCAGGGGGTGGCGCGCCAGCTGGCTGGCGACCATCGGCGACGCGGCGCAGAGCGTAATCAGGTGCTTCAGCGCGCCGGGGAATTCGCTCAGCAGTTCAAGATAGGTGGTGCGAGTGACGATCCCGGTCAACAGCGGCGTGATCCGAGCCAGAGGCAGCGGCGCATCGGCGCGCGAGCAGATTTCGCTCAGCAGATGCGGCATCAGTTGATCCAGCACCTGGCGGCCGCGCGGGCCGATGGTGCGCCGATCCAGCTCTTTACGGAAATCGGCAATCAGCGCCAGCACGCTGCGGCGGTCGGCGTCGTTTAAATGCGCCAGCGCCGGGCTGGCGTCATCTTCTTCCAGCGCATCCTGCCACAGCTCGCGCCAGTACTCGGCGAGCTGCTCATCCGGCGACTGAGCCTCATCATCGCCGATCAGCTCATTAAACACCCGCCGCACGCTGGCCATATGGCTCGCCAGCTGCGCACTCAGCGTCTCCCAGTCGTCAGTATGCATCCCCCACGCCAGCCTGGCGCGGTTCAGTTCATCCTGCGGCAGAGTCTGGGTCTGCTCATCGTTGATGCTCTGCAGCAGATTTTCCAGCCGGCGCAGGAACAGATAGGCCGCGCGCAGCAGCGCCGCGTCGCCTTCCGGCAGCAGATGCAGCTCATCAATCGCCGCCAGCGTCGGCAGCAGCGCCCGCTGCTGCAGCGCAGGTTCGCGACCGCCGCGGATCAGCTGAAAGACCTGCACGATAAACTCAATTTCACGGATCCCGCCGGCACCGAGCTTGATGTTGTCTTTCAGCCCGCGACGCCGCACTTCGCGAGCGATCATCCCTTTCATGTTACGCAGCGACTGGATCACGCTGAAGTCGATATAGCGGCGGAAGACGAAGGGGCGAAGCATCGCGCGCAGCTCGCTGGCGTAGGCGTCGTCGTTATCGCCCATGATCCGCGCTTTCACCATCGCGTAGCGTTCCCAGTCCCGGCCCTGCTCCTGGTAATAATCCTCCAGTGCCGCAAAGCTGAGCACCAGCGGCCCGCTGTCGCCAAACGGTCGCAGGCGCATGTCCACCCGATAGACAAAGCCGTCCTGCGTCGGCTGGTCGAGCGCCTTGATCAGCCGCTGCCCCAGGCGGGTAAAGAACTGGGCGTTATCCAGCTCGCGGCGGCCGCCGCGGGTGGCGCCATGCTCAGGCCAGGCAAAAATCAGATCGATATCGGAAGAGAAGTTCAGCTCGCCGCCGCCCAGCTTTCCCATCCCGAGGATCAGCAGCGGCTGCGGCTGACCCTCAGCGTTGCAGGGCGTTCCCCACTCCTTACAGCAGGCGGCATACAGCCAGTCGCGAGCGGCGACAATCAGGGTCTCTGCCAGGACGCTCAGCTGCTGCAGCGTCTCTTCTTCGCTTACCAGCGACAGCGCCTGCGCCCAGGCAATGCGGACCATCATCTGGCGGCGGAAAAGACGCAGCTCTCGCATCAACCCCGCTTCGTCAGCCACCGCTTGCAGGCGATCCTGCAGCCAGGTCTCGTAATGCCGCCACTCTTCCGCCTCCGGCGAGGAGTCCGCAAGCTCGTTCAGCCAGCCTGGCTGGGCGATCACACTCTGTTCGACAAAATCACTGAACGCCATCACCGACCGGGCCTGCGGGCTCAGTTCGGCGACGGGAAAATCCGCTGGCAGGCGGTCAGCGACCGTCTGCCAGTGCTGCTGTAACTGCGAAGAAAGCGGCATCATAGGGGCTCCCTGGCCTGTAATTATCGTTTTCCACTATGCAGCCAGAACGGCTCGGCAGCCAGCGCCTGGCGACGGAAATATTCAAAGACGCTGCGGTCGTCATGCTCTATCGCACGCTGAAGCTCCTGCCAGTTCTCCAGCCACGGCGCGACGGCGTCGCCATAGGCGCCCGCCAGCAGCTGGACGCTGTCGATATCGCGGGACAGCTTCGGCAACTGGTCGGCGGCATCTTCAACCGCCAGATGCTGCACGGCGCTGCGCAGCTCGGCCGCCACCCGCGAGAGGTTAATATCGGCAAACCGTTTGAACGATCCGGCTATTTTTTTCTCTCCCGCCTCGTTGAGGAACGGACGCCAGCCGCGCTGGACCAGCCATTCGGTCAGCGCCAGTTTGGCGGCGACGACCTCGGTGCGGAATAACGCCTCCTCGGCGGTGTCCGCGGCCAGCAGCGCGGCTTCGGCGTCGTTCAGCAAGGCGCGGAGGTGGGTGGTCGCCTTCCGCGGCACGATGCCGCCGAACAGCACGAGGGCATGGCGCACGCGGGCCAACGCCAGCAGGATTTCCGCTTTAGCTTTCGCGTTGCCGCGCAGCCAGACCTCATCGTGATACAGCCAGTGCGCCAGGGCGCTCTCCAGCGCCGCCTCCAGCCCCTGCTCCACGCTGGCCTTCGCCGCCACCGGCAGCACCGCCAGCCGGGCCACCGGGCGCTCATTGTTGCCTTGCGCCAGATGATACCCGCGCGCGGCTTTGCTCAGGCTCCCCTGACGCAGGACGCCGCTCTCCAGCAAACGATGCGCGAAGCGCAGCAGATCGGCGGTCTCCCCGGCGAGCAACTCCAGCTCCAGCTCGCAGATCGGCTCCTGATGCTCGCCCGCCTTCACTTCGCCGCGATCGAGGGCAATCTCAATCTCACTCTTTCCTTCCTGGATCACCCAGCGTTCACGGGCAAAATCGGTGCTGAACAGCGGCTGGACATGCTCCGCCAGCGCGGTCGGAAGTTCCCCTTGCGGCCAGACCTCCGCCGGCAGGCGCTCAAGCGCCAGCTCCGGTTTATCCAGGGGAATATTGTATTCCGGGCGCTGGTGCAGGCCGCCCACCACCCGACCGGCGATTTTCAGCGTCATTTCATAACGGCCCTGATCGCCGCGGATGCGCAGCCCCATGTCGTGACGACGCAGCCAATTATCGGCGGTTTCGTAATAAATGTTCAGCAACTGGCCCGCGGGCGTATGTTTCGCCTCGAGCGCATTGAGCTGCTCGCGCAGCGTCTCTACCCCATCCTGAGCGACGATAAACTTAAGTTCGATTTCTTGAGCCATGACTGAATTCTTCCGCTTCTGTGCTGCGCCGACAAATTGCGGCGAACTTACGACGATATTTTTTGTCAGTAGATAGTATTTTGCGGCGAATCGCCATGCAACGCGCTTTTTGCCGGGCCACCTCCTGGATGATTCCGATTGTGGCGGAAAACTTTGCGTCGCTCTGGCGATGCCTCTACTATCGTTCCACTTTTTATGACCAAACGATGACCTGATGCCAAAATTACGCCTGATTACTTTTACTTTGCTCGCGCTTAGCGCCGCCACGGCGGTTCACGCAGAAGAAAAGCGCTACGTTTCCGATGAGCTTAACACCTGGGTTCGCAGCGGCCCGGGCGATAATTATCGTCTGGTCGGCACCATCAACGCCGGGGAAGAAGTGGCGGTGCTGCAAACCAACGACAGCACCAGCTACGCGCAGATCCGCGACGCCAATGGGCGTACTGCCTGGATCCCGCTGAAAGAGCTGAGCAACGAGCCCAGCCTGCGCACCCGCGTCCCGGATCTGGAAAACCAGGTCAAAACGCTGACCGATAAGCTGAATAATATCGACGCCACCTGGAACCAGCGCACGGCGGATATGCAGAAGAAAGTCGCCGGCAGCGACAGCGTGATCAACGCGCTGAAAGACGAGAACCAAAAGTTGAAAAACGAGCTGGTTGTCGCGCAGAAGAAGGTGAATGCGGCGAATCTGCAGCTTGATGACAAACAGCGCACCATTATCATGCAGTGGTTTATGTACGGCGGCGGCGTGCTGGGCGTCGGTCTGCTGCTGGGTCTGGTTCTGCCGCATCTGGTGCCAAGCCGCAAACGTAAAGACCGGTGGATGAACTAATTCGTCTTCTCTGCCAGACTTACGTATCATCTTGCAAAAAACAGATACGGGAGAATCAGGCGTGAAGAGTTATCTGGTCGGCGGTGCGGTGCGCGACGCGCTGTTAGGACTGCCGGTCAAAGACCGAGACTGGGTGGTGGTGGGCGCCACCCCGCAACAGATGCTTGACGCGGGCTATCAGCAGGTAGGCCGCGACTTTCCCGTGTTCCTTCATCCGCAAAGCCGGGAAGAGTATGCCCTGGCCCGCACCGAGCGCAAATCCGGCGCAGGCTATACCGGTTTTACCTGCTATGCCGCCCCGGACGTCACCCTCGAAGCGGATCTGCTGCGCCGTGACCTGACGGTCAACGCCCTCGCCCAGGATGCCGACGGCGCAATTATCGATCCCTACGGCGGACAAAACGATCTCCGCCAGCGTCTGCTGCGCCATGTCTCCCCCGCCTTTAGCGAAGATCCGCTGCGCGTGCTGCGCGTGGCGCGCTTTGCCGCCCGCTATGCCCATCTCGGTTTTCGCATTGCCGAAGAGACCCAGACCCTGATGGCCGCCATGGTTGAGGCCGGCGAACTGGCCCATTTAACGCCGGAGCGGGTGTGGAAAGAGACGGAAAGCGCGTTGACCACCCGCAACCCGCAGGTCTTTTTTCAGACGCTGCGCGACTGCCAGGCCCTCAAGGTGCTGTTCCCGGAGATTGACGCACTGTACGGCGTGCCGGCCCCGGCCAAATGGCACCCGGAAATCGACACCGGCCTGCACACCCTGATGACCGTCACGATGGCCGCGATGCTGTCGCCGGACGTCGATGTGCGCTTCGCCACCCTATGCCATGACCTCGGCAAAGGGCTGACGCCGAAAGCGCTCTGGCCGCGTCACCACGGCCATGGCCCGGCGGGAGTCAAGCTAGTGGAACAGCTCTGCGCGCGTCTGCGGGTGCCGAACGATATCCGCGATCTCGCGAAACTGGTGGCGGAGTATCATGATCTGATCCACACCCTGCCGATCCTGCAGCCGAAAACCCTCGTCAAACTCTTCGACAGCATTGACGCCTGGCGTAAACCGCAGCGCGTGCAGCAGATCGCCCTCACCAGCGAAGCCGACGTTCGCGGGCGCACCGGTTTCGAGGCTAGCGATTATCCGCAGGGGCGCCTGCTATTAGAGGCCTGGGAAGTGGCGCGGTCGGTCTCCACCAAAGAGGTGGTGGCGGCGGGGTTTAAAGGGGCGGAAATTCGCGAGGAGCTGACGCGGCGGAGAATTGCGGCGGTGGCGCAGTGGAAGGAACAGCGTTGCCCCCAGCCGCAAGGCTGAGGGCGCAGGCCTTAGAAGAAGACCACGTAAACCGCTGCCGCGACGATAAAGCGGTAGATAGCGAACGGAATGAACGAGATCCGTTTGATCAGCTGCAGGAAGGTTTTAATCGCAATCAGCGCCACGATAAACGCCATCACGAAGCCGACGGCAAACATCGGGACATCGCCCATGTTGAGGAAGCCGATGCTCTTGTAGACGTCCAGCACCGTGGCGCCCATCATCATCGGTACCGCCAGCAGGAATGAGAATTCCGACGCCGCGTAGCGGCTGACGCCCATCAGCATGCCGCCGGAGATGGTCGCCCCTGAGCGGGAGAAGCCCGGCCACAGCGCCAGGCACTGGAAGCAGCCGATAACGAACGCCTGACGATAGGTCATATCGTCAATCCCGACCGCGCGCGGCTGTTTCGGCTTCAGCACTTCCGCCGCAATTAACAGCACACCGCCGACAATCAGGGCGTACATCACGTTTACCGGGTTAAACAAAGATTTAATGGTGTCGTGGAAAATAAGCCCCATCACCACCGCGGGGATCATGCCGAGAAGGATATGGATAAGCGACAAGCGACCGCTGCCTTTACCTTCGTGCTCCGGCGGCCTGCCGAAATGGATGCCGATCAGGCCGAACAGGCGACGCCAGAACATGACCACCACGGCGAGTATCGAGCCTAGCTGAATAACCACTTCAAAGGTATTTGCCGTATCACCTTCAAACCCCAGCAGGTGACCAACAATAATCATATGACCGGTACTGGAAACAGGTAAAAACTCTGTCAACCCCTCAACCACACCCAATATTGCCGCCACCAGCAGCGAGTGTATATCGCTCATCCAATTAAACCCTTTAAAAAAGTAAAATGAAAAAAACCAGGAACACGGTATCGTTCAACAGGCACAACCCGACTGCCAGAGGGCGCGCAATCCGCAGCATACACGGCGTACACAAGGATTCGCCTGCCGTTCTGGTAGAAGATCGCCAGTAAAATTGCCTGATGACCGGATGCTATGACCGGTATAAACGCAATTTGTTTAACAAGTATGACCTGAAAAGTTTTGTTTCAGATTAAGGCCACGTTCAATAATCACCCCGACGTTTGCCGCGCGAGCCACGGCGCCAGGTTTGCTGACTTTAATGCGCACCCATGGCGACTGGAATGTCTCCAGCAGCAGGTCGGCCACCTCTTCCGCCACCCGCTCCACTAACGCGAATTTTCCCCCCTCAACATGCGCGATGACGCGCTCGCTGATATCAGCATAGCTGAGGCAATCGCTGACATCATCGCTGGCGGCCGCCTTGCGGTTATCCCATGCAATTTCGATATCGAACACCAGCTTCTGCTCAATGGTTTGTTCCCAGTCATAAACACCAATGGTGGTGATTACCGAAAGTTGCTCTATAAATACAATATCCATCACGCCCTGCCTGCTTTTTAGCTAAACCGGATACCACTTCCGGCGAATTATGCGTATTATCCACAGATGCAGAGAATACAACGACATTTTCAAAACG
This sequence comes from Klebsiella sp. JB_Kp031, assembly GCF_040064295.1. Classification (NCBI taxonomy): domain Bacteria; kingdom Pseudomonadati; phylum Pseudomonadota; class Gammaproteobacteria; order Enterobacterales; family Enterobacteriaceae; genus Klebsiella; species Klebsiella sp. JB_Kp031. Next base: position 54,524 of record NZ_JBEAJW010000041.1, on the reverse strand, counting down.
GAACAGCGTTATGAGTGCAATCGCGCCTGGACTGGTACTCCTCGCCTACCTCTGCGGCTCCATTTCCAGCGCCATTCTGGTATGTCGCCTTGCTGGCCTGCCCGACCCACGCGACAGCGGCTCAGGCAACCCCGGGGCCACTAACGTACTACGAATTGGCGGAAAAGGGGCGGCCGTAGCGGTACTTATTTTTGATGTGCTGAAGGGCATGCTGCCGGTATGGGGCGCCTGGGCGCTGGGCCTGACGCCGTTCTGGCTGGGTTTAGTGGCGATTGCCGCCTGCGTGGGCCATATCTGGCCGGTTTTCTTTCATTTCCGCGGCGGTAAAGGCGTCGCCACGGCCTTCGGCGCTATCGCCCCCATCGGCCTCGACCTGACCGGCGTGATGGCCGGGACCTGGCTGCTGACCATCCTGCTCAGCGGTTACTCTTCCCTTGGCGCTATCGTCAGCGCGCTGATCGCTCCGTTCTACGTCTGGTGGTTTAAACCGCAGTACACCTTCCCGGTGTCGATGCTCTCCTGCCTGATCCTCCTGCGCCATCACGACAACATTCAGCGTCTGTGGCGCCGCCAGGAGAGCAAAATCTGGACGCGTGTGAAGAAGAAAAAAACGCCAGAAGAGAAGTAATCTCCCCTCCCGGCCCCGCCAGCCGGAGGGATCCCCGCTTCTATTTACCTGTCTCACCCGCCTTTTCGCCTTACGTCGTCATGATTGGCGATCTTCACCACATCCCTCTTTTGTAACAATGCGTTAGCGGTGACCCACAGCAAAAATCACGCCAGCGACCAGCGGCGCGGCGTCCCTCCCGCTGGCGCCTTTTCCGCCGCGGCCAGGCAGCGGATCAGGATATTGACGGCAATGATTATCCGGGTGAATAATCCGGAGCGGTTATGCCGCTTTCCCCTCGCGCCCAATGCGACGCTGCGGGTAACAGATGACATAAGCGTTTCGTATGACCGGGATAATCTCCCGCCGATCAATACTCATTGCTGCTGTTTTATCTTGATTTTGCAGGGGCGCAACATTGCACGGCACCGTGTTACCACCACTCAAAAAAGGCTGGCAGGCCACGCTGGATCTGCGCTTTCAGCAGGCCGGCGGCAAGACCGTTCTCGCCAGCGCCCAACACGTCGGCCCGCTGACCGTCCAGCGCCCGTTTTACCCTGAAGAAGAGACCTGTCACCTCTATCTGCTTCACCCCCCCGGCGGCATCGTCGGCGGTGATGAACTGACGATTAGCGCCCACCTTGATCCCGGCTGCCATACCCTGATAACCATGCCTGGCGCCAGCAAGTTTTACCGCAGCAGCGGCGCACAAGCACTTTTGCGCCAGCAGTTGATCCTCGCCCCGCAGGCGACCCTGGAGTGGCTCCCGCAGGATGCCATCTTCTTTCCCGGGGCGAACGCCCGGCTGTCCACCACCTTTCACCTGTGTGCCTCCAGCACCCTGCTGGCCTGGGATCTGCTCTGCCTTGGCCGCCCGGTGATCGGCGAAACCTTCAGCCACGGCACCCTCAGCAACCGGCTGGAGGTATGGGTGGACGATGAGCCGCTGCTGGTCGAGCGCCTGCACCTGCAGGAGGGAGAGCTCTCCAGCATCGCTGGACGTCCCTGGGTCGGCACGCTGCTGTGCTATCCGGCAACCGATGCCCTGCTCGACGGGGTGCGCGACGCGCTGGCGCCGCTCGGCCTCTACGCCGGCGCCAGCCTGACCGATCACCTGCTGACGGTGCGCTTCCTCAGCGACGATAATCTGATTTGCCAGCAGGTGATGCGCGACGTCTGGCAGTTTCTGCGCCCTCATCTCACCGGCAAGTCCCCCGTACTCCCCCGAATCTGGCTGACTTAAGAGAACGTTATGGAACTGACCCCCCGAGAAAAAGACAAGCTGTTGCTGTTTACCGCCGCGCTGGTGGCGGAACGCCGCCTGGCCCGCGGCCTGAAGCTCAACTATCCGGAATCCGTGGCCCTGATCAGCGCCTTTATTATGGAAGGCGCCCGCGACGGCAAAAGCGTGGCCTCGCTAATGGAGGAAGGTCGTCACGTCCTGACCCGCGAGCAGGTGATGGAAGGCGTCCCGGAAATGATCCCGGATATCCAGGTCGAAGCCACCTTCCCGGACGGCTCGAAGCTGGTCACCGTTCACAACCCGATTATCTGAGGCAGCGCCATGATCCCTGGTGAATATCACGTTAAGCCCGGCCAGATAGCCCTCAACACCGGCCGGGCGACCTGTCGCGTGGTCGTTGAAAACCACGGCGATCGGCCGATTCAGGTCGGTTCGCACTACCATTTCGCCGAGGTCAACCCGGCGCTGAAGTTCGACCGTCAGCAGGCCACCGGCTATCGCCTGAATATCCCGGCCGGCACGGCGGTACGCTTTGAACCTGGCCAGAAACGCGAGGTTGAGCTGGTGGCCTTCGCCGGTCACCGCGCCGTCTTCGGCTTCCGCAGCGAAGTCATGGGCCCACTGGAGGCAAACGATGAGTAATATTTCACGCCAGGCCTATGCCGACATGTTCGGCCCCACCGTCGGCGATAAGGTGCGCCTGGCCGACACCGAGCTGTGGATCGAGGTGGAGGACGATTTGACCACCTACGGGGAAGAGGTCAAATTCGGCGGCGGCAAAGTGATCCGCGACGGGATGGGCCAGGGACAGATGCTGGCCGCCGACTGTGTTGACCTGGTGCTCACCAACGCGCTGATCGTCGATCACTGGGGCATCGTTAAGGCCGATATCGGCGTGAAGGACGGCCGGATCTTCGCCATCGGCAAAGCCGGCAACCCCGACATCCAGCCCAACGTCACCATCCCCATCGGCGCCGCGACGGAAGTGATTGCCGCCGAAGGAAAAATCGTCACCGCCGGCGGGATCGATACCCATATTCACTGGATCTGTCCGCAACAGGCGGAAGAGGCGCTGGTCTCCGGCGTGACCACCATGGTCGGCGGCGGCACCGGCCCGGCGGCGGGTACCCATGCCACCACCTGCACCCCGGGGCCATGGTATATCTCACGCATGCTGCAGGCGGCCGACAGCCTGCCGGTTAATATCGGCCTGTTGGGCAAGGGCAACGTTTCTCAGCCGGACGCTCTACGCGAGCAGGTGGCGGCGGGCGTTATTGGCCTGAAGATCCATGAGGACTGGGGCGCCACCCCGGCGGCGATCGACTGCGCATTAACCGTCGCCGATGAGATGGATATTCAGGTCGCCCTGCACAGCGACACCCTCAATGAGTCCGGTTTTGTGGAAGATACCCTTGCCGCCATCGGCGGGCGCACCATTCACACCTTTCATACCGAAGGGGCCGGCGGCGGCCATGCGCCGGACATCATCACCGCCTGCGCCCACCCGAACATTTTGCCGTCCTCCACCAACCCAACGCTGCCCTACACCCTCAACACCATCGACGAACATCTCGATATGCTGATGGTCTGCCACCATCTGGACCCGGACATCGCCGAGGACGTGGCCTTTGCCGAGTCGCGCATTCGCCGGGAAACCATCGCCGCAGAAGACGTGCTGCACGACCTTGGCGCCTTCTCGCTCACCTCCTCCGATTCGCAGGCCATGGGCCGCGTCGGAGAAGTGGTTCTCCGCACCTGGCAGGTGGCGCACCGCATGAAGGTGCAGCGCGGCGCGCTGGCGGAGGAGACCGGGGATAACGACAACTTCCGCGTGAAGCGCTACATCGCCAAATACACCATCAACCCGGCGCTGACCCACGGCATCGCGCACGAAGTCGGCTCCATTGAGGTGGGTAAGCTGGCGGACCTGGTGGTCTGGTCGCCTGCCTTCTTCGGCGTGAAACCGGCCACCGTGATCAAGGGCGGCATGATCGCCATCGCGCCGATGGGCGATATCAATGCCTCTATTCCGACCCCGCAGCCGGTACACTACCGTCCGATGTTTGGCGCGCTGGGCAGCGCCCGCCATCACTGCCGCCTCACCTTCCTGTCGCAGGCAGCGGCGGACCATGGCGTAGCCGAGCGGCTGAACCTGCGCAGCGCGATTGCCGTGGTGAAAGGCTGCCGCACGGTGCAGAAAGCCGACATGGTGCACAACAGCCTGCAGCCTAACATCACCGTCGACGCGCAGACCTATGAGGTGCGAGTGGATGGCGAACTCATCACCAGCGAGCCGGCAGAGGTTCTGCCGATGGCGCAACGTTATTTTCTGTTTTAAGGAGTGCGGATGCTTTATTTAACTCAACGTCTGGAGACCCCCGCCGCCGCGACCGCCAGCGTTACGCTGCCGATTGATGTTCGCGTCAAAAGCCGGGTAAAAGTTACCCTCAACGATGGCCGGGAAGCCGGTCTGCTGCTGCCCCGCGGCCTGCTGCTGCGCGGCGGCGATGTGCTGAGTAACGAAGACGGCACCGAATTTGTGCAGGTGATTGCCGCTGATGAAGGGGTGTCGGTGGTGCGCTGCGACGACCCGTTTATGCTGGCGAAGGCCTGCTATCACCTCGGCAACCGTCACGTACCGCTGCAGATTATGCCGGGCGAGCTGCGCTACCATCACGATCACGTGCTGGACGATATGCTGCGCCAGTTCGGCCTGACGGTGACCTTTGGCCAGCTGCCGTTCGAGCCGGAAGCCGGCGCTTACGCCAGCGAAAGCCACGGTCATCATCATGCTCATCATGACCACCACGCTCACAGCCACTAGCATGTCGACAGCGGAACAACGCCTGCGGCTGATGCAGCTGGCCAGCAGCAACCTGCCGGTAGGAGGTTACAGCTGGTCCCAGGGGCTGGAGTGGGCTGTGGAAGCCGGCTGGGTGCCGGACGTCGCGGCCTTCGAGCGCTGGCAGCGACGGCAGATGACGGAAGGCTTTTTTACCGTTGACCTGCCGCTGTTCGCCCGCCTGTACCGCGCCTGCGAACAAGGCGATATCGCCGCGGCCCGGCGCTGGACGGCTTATCTGCTGGCCTGCCGGGAGACCCGTGAACTGCGGGAGGAAGAGCGCAACCGCGGCGCGGCGTTTGCCCGCCTGCTGAGCGACTGGCAGCCGGACTGCCCGCCGCCGTGGCGCACGCTGTGCCAGCAAAGCCAGCTCGCCGGGATGGCCTGGCTCGGCGTGCGCTGGCGCATCGCGCTGCCCGAGATGGCCTTAAGCCTGGGCTACAGCTGGATTGAGAGCGCCGTAATGGCCGGCGTCAAGCTGGTGCCCTTCGGCCAGCAGGCCGCCCAGCAGCTCATTTTACGTCTTTGCGACCACTACGCGGCGGCGATGCCCCGCGCACTGGCCGCGCCGGACGGCGATATCGGATCGGCCACGCCGCTCGCCGCCATCGCCTCTGCCCGGCATGAAACCCAATACTCCCGATTATTCCGTTCCTAGGAGAAGCCATGAATTCTTATAAACACCCGCTGCGCGTCGGCGTCGGCGGCCCGGTCGGCTCTGGTAAAACCGCCCTGCTGGAAGCGCTGTGCAAAGCGATGCGCGATACCTGGCAGCTGGCGGTGGTCACTAACGACATCTATACCAAAGAAGATCAGCGCATCCTCACCGAAGCGGGCGCGCTGGCCCCTGAACGCATTGTCGGTGTAGAAACCGGCGGCTGCCCGCACACAGCGATCCGCGAAGATGCCTCGATGAACCTCGCCGCCGTGGAAGCGCTGAGTGAAAAGTTCGGTAACCTCGACCTTATCTTCGTGGAAAGCGGCGGCGATAACCTGAGCGCCACCTTCAGCCCGGAGCTGGCGGATCTGACCATCTACGTCATTGACGTGGCCGAAGGGGAGAAGATCCCGCGCAAAGGCGGGCCGGGGATCACCAAATCCGATTTTCTGGTGATCAATAAAACCGACCTTGCCCCCTATGTCGGCGCTTCGCTGGAGGTGATGGCCAGCGATACCCAGCGTATGCGCGGCGATCGCCCGTGGACCTTCACCAATCTGAAGCAGGGAGACGGCCTGAGCACCATTATCGCCTTCCTCGAAGACAAAGGCATGCTCGGCAAATAGGCCTGTTGCACCAGCCGGGCGCAGACGCGTCCGGATGGTGCAACCCCTGCTCTCTCTTCTATCACCCTGCGCTCCCCTCCCCGCCACGCCTGCCCTGCAATATGGCATAAGGTTTGCTAATTCAAGTCATGCCTAACCATTAAGGAATGACTATGTCATCACTGGATCTCAACCCTGAATTACCCGCGACAGCGCGGACTTCCGGCTCCCGGGAAACCTTAGAAGATTACACCTTACGTTACGCCCCGCTGAGCTTCCGCCGCTGGGGACCGGGCGTCGTCGCGGTCACGGCGCTGGGCGGCATCGCCTATCTGGCGGACTTTTCCATCGGCGCCAGCATCGGTATGGCCTGGGGCACCAGCAACGCCATCTATTCGATCCTGGTGGCGGCGCTGGTGATCTTCCTCACCGGCATTCCGCTGGCGATCACCGCCGCGCGCTACAACATTGACCTTGACCTGATCACCCGCAGCGCCGGCTTCGGCTATTTCGGCTCAGTGATCACCAGCATTATTTTTGCCGGCTTCACCTTTATCTTCTTCGCCCTCGAAGGCTCGATCATGGCCCAGGGGCTGCTGGTGGGCCTCGGGATACCGCTGTGGATGGGGTATCTGATCGCCACCCTGATGGTGCTCCCGCTGGTGGTCTATGGCATGAAAGCCCTGACCCGCCTGCAGGTATGGACCACTCCACTGTGGCTGGTGCTGATGGTGGTGCCGGTGGTGTGGCTGATTGTCAAAGATCCGCAGCTGGTGGACGGCTTCCTGCATTTCGCTGGTAAAAACAGCGCGTCGACGGTGGATATCACCGCCATCATGCTCGGCGCCGGGGTATGCCTGTCGCTGATCATGCAAATTGGCGAGCAAATTGATTACCTGCGCTTTATGCCGCCTAAAACCGCGGAGAACCGTAAAAGCTGGTGGCTGGCGGTCTTTTCCGCCGGTCCGGGCTGGGTGGTGCTAGGCGCGATCAAACAGATCATCGGCGCCTTCCTCGGCTTCTATCTGTTGACCCGTTTTCCGGCGGTGCACAATACCGAACCGGTGCAGCAGTTCGTCAGCGTCTTCGATAATCTGGTGCCCGGCTGGCTGGCCCTGACGCTGGCGGTGGTGCTGGTGGTGATCTCGCAGATCAAAATTAACGTCACCAATGCCTACTCCGGCTCGTTGGCGTGGACCAGCGCCTGGACCCGCACCACCAAACGCTATCCGGGGCGGATTATTTTTGTGGTGGTCAATCTGGCGATTGCCCTGGCGCTGATGGAAGGCGATATGTTCAGCGCCCTGTCGTGGATCCTCGGCTTTTACTCCAACTTCGCTATCGCCTGGGTCGTGGTGGTGGCGACCGACATCACCTTTAATAAAGGCTTGCTCAAGCTGGCCCCGGCGCAGCCGGAATATCGTCGCGGCATGATCTACAACGTTAACCCGGTGGGCGTGGTTTCCTTTGGCCTGGCCGCCGGGCTGTCGATCTGCGCTTTCTTCGGCCTGCTGGGGACGACGTTGGCGCCGTTCTCACCGCTGATCGCGCTGGTCGTCGCCTTTTTCATGACCCCGCTGATGGGGATCCTCACCCGCGGGCGCTACTATATTAAGCAGGTGGATGACGGGATCGCCGAACCGCGCTATGACGCGGCGGGGAACGCCTCGACCACCGTGTATCAATGCGTTAGCTGTGAGGAAGAGTACGAGCGCCCGGACGTGATGCATTCACATAAGCATCAGGGTGCCATCTGCTCACTGTGTAAAAGTATGGAGTAGTCAGGTAGGCAGGTAGGCAGGCCGACGTGACGTCGGCCTGTTTCAGGTTGCGTTAGGCGGCAGGTAGTTCGGCCAGCGGCCAGCGCGGGCGGACCGTCACGCCGAGCTCAGCTTTGGCGCCGGTTTGCAGACGCACCATGCCGGCGTAGGCGATCATCGCGCCGTTATCGGTACAGAACTCAGGGCGGGCGTAGAATACCTCACCGCCGCGTTTTTGCATCATCTCCGCCAGCTTCGCCCGCAGGGTGCGGTTGGCGCTCACGCCTCCCGCCATCACCAGACGCTTAAAGCCGGTTTGCTCCAGCGCGCGGCGACATTTAATCATCAGCGTATCGACAACCGCATCCTCAAACGCGCGGGCGATGTCGGCGCGGGTTTGTTCATCGTCGCCGTTGCTGCGAATGGTGTTGGCGGCGAAGGTCTTCAGTCCGGAGAAGCTGAAGTCCAGCCCCGGACGGTCGGTCATCGGACGCGGGAAGACGAAGCGGCCTTCAGTACCCTGGGACGCCATTTTCGACAGCATCGGCCCGCCGGGATAATCCAGCCCCAGCAGTTTCGCGGTTTTATCAAAGGCTTCGCCCGCCGCATCGTCAATCGACTCGCCCAGCAGTTCGTACTGGCCGATACCGGTGACGCTGATCAGCTGCGTATGGCCGCCGGAAACCAGCAGCGCGACGAACGGGAACGCCGGCGGGTTATCTTCCAGCATCGGCGCCAGCAGGTGCCCTTCCATATGGTGTACCGGGATCGCCGGCACGTTCCAGGCGAAGGCCAGCGACCGGCCAACGGTCGCCCCGACCAGCAGCGCGCCGACCAGGCCAGGACCCGCCGTATAGGCGACGGCGTCGATATCTTTCGCCGTCAGGCCGGCCTCTTTCAGCGCCGCCTGGATCAGCGGCACCGTTTTGCGCACGTGGTCGCGCGATGCCAGCTCCGGCACCACGCCGCCGTAGTCCGCATGCAGTTTCACCTGACTATACAATTGGTTGGCTAACAGACCTTGCTGGTCGTCATAAATCGCGATGCCGGTTTCATCGCAGGATGTTTCAATGCCCAGTACACGCATGAGTTGTTTTACCTCGCTTCAATACCGCGCAGTGTAGGTCCAATGACCGGCGATGTAAAACTTTGCTCACCCCTGGTGTTCTCTTCGTGTATACTCCCCACCCTTATAAAAGTCCCTTTCAAAAAAGGCGCAGGTGCTTTACAAAGCAGCAGTAGTTGCAGTAAAATTCCGCACCATTTTGAAATAAGCTGGCATTGCGGCCAGCGGCAAACCGAATTAATCAAAGGTGAGAGGCACATGCCGGTAATTAAAGTACGTGAAAACGAGCCGTTCGACGTAGCTCTGCGTCGCTTCAAGCGTTCCTGCGAAAAAGCAGGTGTTCTGGCGGAAGTTCGTCGTCGTGAGTTCTATGAAAAACCGACTACCGAACGTAAGCGCGCTAAAGCTTCTGCAGTGAAACGTCACGCGAAGAAACTGGCTCGCGAAAACGCACGCCGTACTCGTCTGTACTAATCTGTTGAGAGCGACGCTCTCAATTCAGACCGAGTTGTAGTTGTAAGGCCGTGCTTCCGAAAGGAATGCGCGGCTTATTTTCGTTTATAGTCATCAGAAATAACGGGGCTTATGGCTGGACGAATTCCACGTGTATTTATTAGCGATCTGCTTGCCAGAACCGACATCGTCGATCTGATCGATGCGCGGGTAAAGCTGAAAAAGCAGGGCAAAAATTTTCACGCGTGCTGTCCGTTCCATAACGAAAAAACCCCCTCTTTCACCGTCAACGGTGAAAAACAGTTTTACCACTGCTTCGGCTGCGGGGCGCACGGCAATGCTATCGATTTCCTGATGAACTACGACAAGCTCGAGTTCGTGGAAACGGTCGAAGAGCTGGCCGCCATGCACAACCTCGAAGTGCCTTATGAAGCAGGCAACGGACCCAGCCAGATAGAGCGCCATCAACGGCAGAACCTCTACCAGTTACTGGATGGTCTGAATACGTTTTATCAACAGTCTCTGATGCAGCCCGCCGCCGACCCTGCGCGCCAGTACCTGGCAAAACGGGGGTTAAGCAGCGAGGTGATTACGCGCTTTGCCATCGGCTATGCTCCCCCAGGTTGGGATAACGTTTTAAAACGTTTTGGCGGCAATCAGGAAAACCGCCAGTCGCTTATTGATGCCGGCATGCTGGTCACCAACGATCAGGGACGCAGTTACGACCGCTTCCGCGAACGGGTGATGTTCCCCATCCGCGATAAGCGAGGCCGGGTGATTGGGTTTGGCGGACGGGTGCTGGGCGATGCCCTGCCGAAGTATCTCAACTCCCCGGAAACCGACATATTCCATAAAGGCCGTCAGCTATATGGCCTGTATGAAGCGCAGCAGGACAACCCCGAACCACCGCGTTTGCTGGTTGTCGAAGGCTATATGGACGTCGTGGCGCTGGCGCAGTACGACATCAATTATGCTGTCGCCTCGCTGGGTACCTCGACCACGGCCGATCATATCCAGCTGCTGTTCCGGGTGACCAATAACGTCATCTGCTGCTACGACGGCGACCGGGCCGGCCGCGATGCCGCCTGGCGCGCGCTGGAGACGGCGCTGCCGTACATGACCGATGGTCGCCAGCTGCGTTTTATGTTTCTGCCTGACGGCGAAGACCCGGATACGCTGGTGCGTAAAGAGGGCAAAGCGGCGTTCGAGGCGCGGATGGAGCAGGCTCAGCCGCTCTCCACGTTCTTGTTTAACAGCCTGCTGCCGCAGGTCGACCTCAGCACACCGGACGGGCGCGCGCAGCTGAGCACGCTGGCGCTGCCGCTGATAACCCAGGTGCCGGGCGAAACCCTGCGCATCTATTTGCGTCAGGAGCTGGGCAACAAGCTGGGCATTTTAGATGACGCCCAGCTTGAACGTTTAATGCCAAAACAGGCGGAAAATGGCGCCCCGCGCCCCGCACCACAGCTAAAACGCACGACCATGCGTATACTGATAGGACTGCTGGTGCAAAACCCGGATCTGGCGCCGTTAGTCCCACCGCTGGAGGGGCTGGACTCGCGCAAAATGCCGGGGCTGAGCCTGTTCGGCGAGCTGGTGAAGAGCTGTCTGGCGCAGCCTGGTCTGACAACCGGGCAACTTTTAGAGCAATATCGCGGCACAAAAGAGGCCGCAACCCTTGAAAAACTGTCGATGTGGGACGATATAGCAGATAAAGATATCGCTGAACAAACCTTCACCGACTCGCTCAACCATATGTTTGATTCACTGCTGGAACTGCGACAGGAAGAGTTGATTGCTCGCGATCGCACACACGGTTTAAGCAGTGAGGAACGCCGGGAGCTCTGGACCATCAGCCAGGAGCTGGCGAAGAAATAAATGACAGACTCAGTCATTCACGTTGCATTGATGCAGCAGCAGAACGCAGAGCGACGTGAAGGACACCGTATTTAACGGCTTAAGTGCCGAGTATCGATCGGGAAGCCCCCGACAGCCGCGCAGAGGCGCAGCGGCAATAATATAAGTACGCCCTCGCTTTAAATGTCGACAGCCCGCCTGCCGACACCAATCAAACGAATTAAGTGTGGATACCGTCTTATGGAGCAAAACCCGCAGTCACAGCTGAAGCTTCTTGTCCAACGTGGTAAGGAGCAAGGCTATCTGACCTATGCCGAGGTCAATGACCATCTGCCGGAAGATATCGTCGATTCCGATCAGATCGAAGACATCATCCAAATGATCAACGACATGGGCATTCAGGTGATGGAAGAAGCACCGGATGCCGATGATCTGATGCTTGCCGAAAACACCGCGGATGAAGATGCTGCCGAAGCCGCCGCGCAGGTGCTCTCCAGCGTGGAATCCGAAATCGGGCGTACGACCGACCCGGTGCGCATGTACATGCGTGAAATGGGTACCGTAGAGCTGCTGACCCGTGAAGGCGAAATCGACATCGCCAAACGCATTGAAGACGGCATCAACCAGGTGCAGTGCTCCGTTGCCGAATACCCGGAAGCGATCACCTACCTGCTTGAGCAGTACGACCGCGTGGAAGCGGAAGAAGCCCGTCTGTCCGATCTGATCACCGGTTTCGTCGATCCGAACGCCGAAGAAGATATGGCGCCGACCGCCACCCACGTTGGCTCCGAGCTGTCTCAGGAAGAGATGGATGACGACGAAGACGAAGACGAAGATGAAGACGCCGACGACAACAGCGATGACGACAACAGCATCGACCCTGAGCTGGCCCGTGAGAAGTTCGCCGAGCTGCGTACCCAGTACGAGCTGACGCGCGACACTATCAAAGCCAAAGGTCGTAGCCATGCCGCCGCCCAGGAAGAGATCCTGAAGCTGTCTGAAGTCTTCAAGCAGTTCCGCCTGGTGCCGAAGCAGTTCGATTACCTGGTCAACAGCATGCGTAGCATGATGGATCGCGTTCGTACTCAGGAACGTATCATCATGAAGCTGTGCGTTGAGCAGTGCAAAATGCCGAAGAAAAACTTCATCACCCTGTTCACCGGCAACGAAACCAGCGAAACCTGGTTCAACGCCGCGGTGGCGATGAACAAGCCGTGGTCCGAGAAGCTGCTGGAAGTGAAAGAAGACGTGCAGCGCGGCCTGCAGAAGCTGCAGCAGATCGAAGAAGAGACCGGCCTGACCATCGAGCAAGTGAAGGATATCAACCGTCGCATGTCCATCGGTGAAGCGAAAGCCCGCCGTGCGAAGAAAGAGATGGTGGAAGCGAACCTGCGTCTGGTTATCTCGATCGCCAAGAAATACACCAACCGCGGTCTGCAGTTCCTCGACCTGATTCAGGAAGGCAACATCGGTCTGATGAAAGCGGTGGATAAGTTCGAATACCGTCGCGGCTACAAGTTCTCGACCTACGCTACCTGGTGGATCCGTCAGGCGATCACCCGCTCCATCGCGGATCAGGCGCGCACCATCCGTATTCCGGTGCATATGATTGAGACCATCAACAAGCTCAACCGTATCTCCCGTCAGATGCTGCAGGAGATGGGCCGTGAACCGACCCCGGAAGAGCTGGCTGAGCGCATGCTGATGCCGGAAGACAAAATCCGTAAAGTGCTGAAGATCGCCAAAGAGCCTATCTCCATGGAAACGCCGATCGGCGACGATGAAGATTCGCATCTGGGGGATTTCATCGAGGATACCACCCTCGAGCTGCCGCTGGATTCCGCGACCACCGAGAGCCTGCGTGCGGCAACGCACGACGTGCTGGCCGGCCTTACCGCTCGTGAAGCGAAAGTCCTGCGTATGCGTTTCGGTATCGACATGAACACCGACCACACGCTGGAAGAAGTGGGTAAACAGTTCGACGTTACTCGTGAACGTATCCGTCAGATCGAAGCGAAGGCGCTGCGTAAACTGCGCCACCCGAGCCGTTCTGAAGTGCTGCGTAGCTTCCTCGACGATTAATCGTCGCGGAACAGCGTCCAAAGCCGGTTAAAAAGCTCCCTGCGGGGAGCTTTTTTTATGGCGTTTCGCTGGCCGCTCGGGGAAAGCCGCCGCTCTCCGCTACTGACCGCGGGTCGCCAGGGCATCATCCAGTTCACGATAGGCCGCCACCAGCTTATCGAGCGTCGCCCGGTTTAAACCGCTGGGATTGGGCAGCACCCACACCTGGGTCGTGCCAATGGTCATCGCCTGTTTCCCCCACTTCGCCCCGCGCTGGTTAAAGGCCAGCTCGAAGGCCTGCTTGCCGAGCACCGCCAGGGCCTGCGGCTGATACTCCTCAATCTTCTTCACCAGCTCACGGCCGCCGCTGCGCAGCTCCTGCAGGGCGACCTCGCTGGCCTGCACCGTCGGACGCTCAACCAGCATGGTGATGCCGCAGCGCGTATCCAGCAGCTGCAGCTCCTCTTCCGGCCTGAGCTGCCGATCGGTAAAGCCGGCCTGATGGATGACCTTCCAGAAGCGGTTGCCAGGATGGGCAAAATGAAAGCCGGTATGGGCGGAAGACTTCCCCGGGTTGATACCGCAAAAGACGACGCGCAGGCCCGGCGCAAGGATATCGCTAATCATGTTTTCTCCGGCTGTATGGCTAAAACATGATTATAAAGGATTGAAAATGCATTGTTTATAAAAACAGCAGCTGCGCGCTTTACGCTGGATTGCAACCGTCAGTTACTTTATAATCCCTCGCCACGGCCCCTTAGCTCAGTGGTTAGAGCAGGCGACTCATAATCGCTTGGTCGTTGGTTCAAACCCAACAGGGGCCACCAAATTTTAGCAGTAAATACATACAGTTAGGCCACTCGAAAGAGTGGCTTTTTTGTTTCTAAATTTTAGAACAGCGATAAAATGGCAACATAAGCCGTTGAGCAATGCGCGTGGTCAGCATTTTCTTGCCATTCCGCTAAGAGGATAAAAAAATCCGTTATCGCGAAAAGGAAAATTTACGCTTACGCTAAAATAGACAGTGCTCTATCCTGGCAAAAGTTTGCGCAGGCCATCTGCGTTGTCCACCTCCCGAAGCCAGTCCATCATTGCCGCGTTCCTGTTTACTCTGTCTTACTACGCAAGGTCGGCATAAAACACCTTTCATTCCCGCAACGCTGGAATTCATACTGCTCACGATAACTTTAACAATTCAGGCCAATTTCCGAAAAATACCCCTTCCCTGTACCAGCTGATCAAAATCAACGCCCCCCTCCCGTCGCTCATATATACAACCCGCTGACTCACACAAAAGGATGAAAATATGAAAATACGGGATATATCAGTCAGTACCTGTCTGGCACTGTTATTAACGGGTTGCGTAGCTAAACCACCGATGGCGACGGAAAGCGAAATGAAAGAAGCCGCCGCTTTTGCCTTTAATGTCGATGTTTCGCAGGTGACCATTTCCGATGCGAAGCAGCAGGATGTGAAAACCAACTTTGTGGCGACCATCGGCAACACCCGCCATCGCTGCTATGTGACTAAAGCCGCCGAGCCGAAACTGTATGGACTGATCCCGCTGGGCGGCAGTAGCACCGTCTCGGATGCCATCTGTGCCGGCGCCAACCCGACGCCAGCGAGCAAAACCTGCGACGCCCTGTCGAAAAAAGCGGGCCGCTGCTGATCTTCGGCGCAGAAATTGGCCGCTAACTGCACGTTTAGTCACTTTTTCTGCCGCTTTACCGCGGTCGCTTAGTTCAGCGACCGCACCTGCTGATAAGAATTGAGCCGTTCCCGCAGCGAAGTCAGCCAGGCATCTGGCTCCTGACGGCAGATTTCGGTGAGGATCGGCGTCAGCACCAGCTCGGCTTCATGGAAGTCGGTCCACTCCGGCGGCTGCAGGGAAAAAGGATCGTTCATCAGCCAGATCACCATCGGCGTCCAGGTGCGCGGATCCAGCTGCAGATAATCCTGACAGCGCATCATATCGCGCGTCCGCGCCTCAGTGGTCGTCACGTCCTTTCCCACCGCGGCGTTACTTATTGCCAGGACGATTATTCCTGCCATCAGACGTTTCCAAGCACATTTTCGCCAGAGGGGGCGCTTTGCTTTTACCATTGTTATTATTTTACCTGCCAGCTGTCACCGGACGATATTCCCGGCACCTCACCTTAAAAAGCGCAGATTAATCGTTTGCATTTTTTTTAACAGCAGACAGCGCTGAAGCAAGCGAACGCCTTTTCCTACAGCTGTCATCCCGATATGCAAATATATTCGGCAGGCACACATCCACAATATTTTCCCGGCCGAAAACGATTTGTGTTACAATTGCGCCTTATTACGGCACCGATAAAAATAACCCCCGCCGCACCTGCATCAGGCATCGCCCTCTTTTTTCATATCAGGATTTACGCCCCCATGAATGCGATAATCATTGACGATCATCCATTGGCACGTATCGCCATTCGCAACCTTCTCGACAGCAACGGCATTACCGTCGCAGCGGAACTCGACAGCGGCGCCCATGCGGTACAGACCGCCGAAACCATGCAGCCTGACCTGCTGATCGTCGACGTTGATATTCCGGAACTCAGCGGCATAGACGTTCTGGAGCAGCTGCGAAAACGCCGCTACCGGGGAAAAATCATCGTCATTTCCGCCAAGAATGAACTGTTTTACGGCAAACGTAGCGCCGACTGCGGGGCCAATGGTTTTGTGAGTAAAAAAGAGGGAATGAATAATATCCTCGCCGCGATCGACGCGGCCAATAATGGCTACAGCTATTTCCCTTTTTCACTGGAGCGCTTCTGCACCCACGGCATCACCGATCAGGACCGACTGGATACGCTGTCAACGCAGGAGATGAAGGTCTTCCGCTATATTCTCAGCGGCATCGACTACACCACCATCGGCAGCAAAATGAATATCAGCAATAAGACGGTAAGCACCTATAAGGTCCGTCTGATGGATAAATTAGGCTGCAGCTCCCTGCTTGAGCTTTATGACTTTGCGCAACGCAATAAAATAGGGTGATGGCATGGTCGTTCGTCTTATTTTATCCCTGATTGTCGGGCTGGCGCTGAGTCTCGCTCCCACCGCGTTTGCCATGAAGCAGCTGGAGCTGAAAAGCCATGCCCACATTGCGGCGATCGATATTCCGCTCAACGATAAGGCAAAGGCCTGGCTGGCCGCCCAGCCAACGCTGATCGTCGGCACCTGGCTCCCTGAGATGACGCCCATCGTCTACGACAGCGACGAAGAAAGCTATCAGGGGATTAACGCCGACTATCTGGCGCTGATGGCGCACAGCCTCGGGCTAAAGGTGGTTATCCGCCAATATGACACCGAGCAGCAGGCGCTGGCCGCCCTGGCCGACCGCCAGGTCGATACCCTGCTCACTCAGGTGGCGCACCGGGATGCGCTCGCCCCGGGCCTGGTTCAATCCGCACCGCTGATCAAAACCTGGCCGACGCTGGTCACCTCGCTAAAATCCCCCCTGCCGCCGCTAACCACCGACCGCCGCGTCAAGCTAGCCTGCACCCGCGATTGCGCCTTTTTCGATATTATTCAACAGGCGTTTCCCAACGCCAAAATCACCCTTTATGATAGCGACTATCAGGCCCTCGCCTCGGTGGTCAGCGGCGAGAATCAGTATTTCATCGGCAACAACATCACCACCGGCCACTGCATCTCGAAATATTTCTCGCAATCGCTGGTCATCACGCACTATTTTCGTCAGCAGGAGCAGCACAACCGCTTTGTCACCCGTGAAGATCGACCGGCGCTGCACCAGCTCCTTGACCGTTTTATCCACGCCATCGACAGCGATACCGCGATGCGGATCATGCAAAACTGGCTCAACCGCGGCGATCTGTCGTTTCTTAATACCCCGTTGCCTTTTACCGCTGAGGAGCAGCGCTGGCTGCGGAAGCATCGTCACATCCGCCTGCTGGTTAACCCCTACTTTCCACCTTTTACCCTGGTGGATGACGAAGATGAGCTGCGCGGCATCATGGCCGATATGCTGAATATTTTCTCACTACAGACCGGGCTGCAGTTTGACCCTATTCTGGTGCGCAATCGTCAGGATCTGGCAAAGCGCATGGAAAAAGAGGACTGGGCGATCATGCCCGCCGCGACCCTGACCCCACAGCCGCAGGCTTACGTCACCCTCAGCGAGCCGCTCATTAACGTGGCCTTTGTGCTGGTCGCCCGCGGCAGCGCGCCCGACCCGCATCTGCTGATGCGCCCGTCACGGATCGCCCTGCCGGTGGGGCCGATCGCCGCCCACGACCTGAAAGCGCGCTTTCCGCAGGTTAACTGGGTGGAGACGGATAACGTTGGTGTCGCCATGAAGATGGTGGAGGAAGGCGAGGTGGATGCCGCCGTGGCCTCGGAGCTTTCCGCCCGCTATATGATCGATCACTACTATCCGCAAGATCTTCACTACACCCGCATCGATGGACTCCCGGTCGCCGCCATTCGGCTGGCGATCCCACGCGATGAACCGGTGCTGGCCGCCGTGCTCAACAAAGCGCTGCAGGCCATTCCGCCGCGGGACATTCTGCAGATGACCGAGAAGTGGTCGAAAATCTCCAGCCAGCAAATAGAGAACTGGAGCCAGTACAGCCGCCAGTTTTACCAGCTGATCGCCTTCGCGCTGGTGCTGATCGCCATCAGCCTCGGCTGGGGACTCTCCCTGTGCCGGGAAGTACGCAAACGCAAAGACTCTCAGCAGCGGCTGGAAGAGGAGCTGGCGCAGAAGGAAGCCCTCTCCTGCGCGCTGGAGCGGGAAAAAGACAAAGCGATTCAAGCGACAAAAGCCAAGAGTCGCTTTCTGGCCAGCATGAGCCACGAGCTGCGCACGCCGGTGAGCGCCATCGTCGGCTTTCTGGAACTGCTGGCGAAACCAGAGCTGAACGTCGGTCAGCGTAAAGAGGCGATCGAGCTGGCGGGGTCGACGGCGCAAACCCTGCTAGGACTTATCGGCAATATTCTCGATATCGACAAGATTGAGTCGGGAAAATACCAGATCACCCCACAGTGGAGCGATGTGGCGCAGGTGGTGTCGCAGCAGTGCCACACCTTCGGCGCGCTGGCGCAGCAGAAGGGGATCGCGCTGCATAGCCATCTCCCTCTGCAGGAGGGGATCGCGCTGTGGGTCGACCCTCAGGCGCTGCGGCAAATTCTCAATAATCTCATCGGCAATGCGCTGAAGTTTACCGCCGAGGGCGCGATTCAGATCTCCTGCCGGCTGGCGCAGGCGGATGAGACACAGGGAGAGCTGACCCTCATCGTTAGCGACAGCGGCTGCGGGATCAGTGAAGCAGAGCAGGCCACCCTCTTTCATCGCTATGCCCAGGCGCGCCAGGGACGCCAGCAGACCGGCTCCGGGCTGGGGCTGGTCATTTGCCAGGAGCTGGTTACGCTGATGCAGGGCCGGCTGGAGATGGTCAGCCGTCCGGGCGTGGGGACCACTTTCACCATCACGCTGCCGGTCAGGGTGAGTCGCTGCGCGATTCACGCGCCACAGGCATTGCCCGTCAGGCCGCAGGCCCTGCCCGGGCTGTCGATATTGATAGCGGACGACCACCCCACCAACCGGCTGTTGCTCAAACGCCAGCTCAACACTATCGGCTACAGTGTCGATGAAGCTTGCGACGGTGAAGAAGCGGAGAATAAGCTCGCCGGCAAACATTACGATCTGCTGATCACGGACCTCAATATGCCGAAGAAAGATGGCCTGGCGCTGGCGGCGTCGTTACGCCGACGCTACCCGAGCCTGGTGATTTGGGGAGTGACCGCCAGCGCGCTGCCGCAGTCGCGGGAGGCATGTCTGGCCAGCGGCATGAATATGTGTCTGTTTAAGCCAGTGTCGGTTCAGACGCTGAGCCATGAGCTCAGCCGCTTAGCGGTGGGCCACGCATCACCTAACGCCGCCCGGCATCTGAAGCTCAGCGTGCTGACCGAAAATACGGGGGGAGACCAGGCGCTGATGGCTGAGATGCTGGAGACGTTCCGCGATGCGTCGGCCACAGATTTACAGGCCGCCGGACAGGCTATCGCCCGGCATGAACCGCAGACCTTTCTGCGGGCGCTGCACCGTCTGCACGGTTCAGCACAAATCCTGGGGATTACTGCGCTACAACAACTGTGCGCCCCTTTTGAGGCTAAGCGACCTGATTCGCTGACGCCGGCAAGCTGTCTGGAGGTGGTACAGCACATCACCGGCATCCTGTGCGAGATCGATGGCGAAATCGACGCCCTCATCGGCCGCTAGCCGTTCCGGTCGGGCAGTCCGCTGCCCGACCGTTAAGGGGACATCCTTGTCAGTCTCTTCCTCTGCGCTCTCTCAGGGTGGAACGAGGATCAGTTACCCGCCACCAGCATCTCGCTGTCCACCACGATGCCCTCTTCAGCGCCTTTCAGCACCAGATTCGCTTCGTAATACTTCCCGGCTTTCAGCAGTTTTTGCGCCTGCGCCACCGCCTTACGGGTCTGGTTAAGCGGCATCAGATACTGGTTCTCAATCACGCCAATACCGGCCAGGCGCAGGGTATCGATAGCCCCTTTCTGATCGCCTTTCGCCAGTTTTTCGTTGGCAGATTTAATGGCACTCTCTTTTTCCGGGGTGGCCACATAGTCTTCAGACAAGGCGATGGTCGCATTGATCACCACATAGCGATCGGCGATCATTTTGGCTGTCGCGTCGGTTTTCACGAACTTCGCCCAGCTGGCGTCATCGGCGGCCAGCAGCGCGGCGGCGTCGTCTGTCAGTTTTTTGGCGCTCTCCGGCTGGCCGTGAAACAGCGCCAGACGGGCGAACTGGACGTCGCGCATCGCGTTCGCGCCCTGAACCGCCACCTGTAACACATCGGCGGCTTCTTTCTGCACCTGCGCTGTGGCTGCCGCGGCAGGCGCTGCCGTCGCGTTATCTGCTGCCCACACCGGAGAGGTACCCATCATGGTTGCCAGCAGGCTCGCCAGAATGACTTTTTTCATCGTTAACTCCTGATTAAAATCGGTAAGCATCACCAAACGCAGCCAGCTTAAAAAATATCGTAGTTATTGAGAATCAGAGCCCGGAATCGATATTGCGGGCCTTGTCTGACAGCTGTCAGACAAGGCGTATAAAGTGACCTCAGCACTCTTATTTACGCCTGGCGATGGCACGGCCTACTATTTTCCTCAGACATTTCTTTTGGCCCGCTGAATAAAGCATAACGTATTTTATTCAGCGTCAGGCCGCCAACCGGATCTGCGGAGCAATTATGTTTATGTTTAGCAATTACACCTTAAATGCGTTTAGCCCACGCGTCTTCATTCGATATAAACGGCATGCCGGCATGATGGCCGCCCTGCTGTTTATCTGCGGAGCCTGTTGTCTGGCCTGGCCATTGGTCGCCGGCTGGTATCTCGCCACGGTGACCGGCATGTTGTTCATGATCTGCGGCTTCTATTCGCTATACAGCCTGATTGTTTTCCGTCAGCAGCACTGGAAATCACGCCTGGTGGCGCTGATCTTCGCCATCGCCTGGATCGTGCTCGGCCTGAGTTTTGTCGTCAATCCCCTCAACGGCATGAGCAGTCTGGCCTTTTTATTCGGCTTTTTATTTGTTCTCGGCGGTATTTCCCGCATCGTCAGCGGATGTAAAACCCGAAAACAAAGCGGCGCTGGCTGGAATATTTTTATCGGTCTGCTGGATTTAATTATCGCCTGCCTGTGGCTGGCAATGAACCCGCAGCAAAGCTGGTTATTTATTACCGCATTTATCGGCGTTGAAATGATATTTAGCGCCATCGGCTTTCTGGTCCTGAGAAATAAGATGAAGCATGCTCGGGCTTAAGCCGTATTTTATGACTGGAGAAGAAAATGAATTTACCTAAAGCACTCGTATTGACCGTGGCGGCGACCACATTCTGTCTGATGACCAGCCCGGCATTCGCGGTACAGGAAACCACACCGCAGAATATGACCTGTCAGGAATTTATGGATATGAACCCGAAAAGCATGACCCCGGTGGCCTTCTGGGTAGTGAATCGCAACACCGACTTCAGCGGCGGGGACTATGTCGACTGGCATGAAGTCGAGACCGTCTCGGTGCCGAAAATGCTGCAGCAGTGCCACAAGAACCCCGCCGCTAAACTCGGCGACCTCAACTCGGTTATTAAAAAATAAGCCTTCCCCCGGCGCTCGCCGGGGAAAGTTAACCTCGTTACCCGCCGTTATGCGGCGGGCCCCGTCACACTCATCGCTAGCGCATTCGCACGGCAGAGGATGGCCAATTTGGCCCACTGCGCGACGCGCTGAAACGCTACAGCAATCGTCTGTCGGACGCCCTGTTCTTCATGGCGCGTATCGAGGAGGCTAGGCCTGATGCTTGCGCTTGAACTGGCTGGCGTCGATATCGTACTGCTTCATTTTGCGCCACAGGGTGGTGCGGCCAATATTCAGCAGTTGCGACATCTCCTGCACCCGCCCGCTGGTCACCCGGGCAGCGTGAATGATGGCCTCTTTTTCGATGGCGCTAAAGGTCAGGCTGGCCGGCAGCAGCGATGAGCCGCTATCGACCCCCGGCCGATCGGAAAAGAGATATTCCGGCAGGTTGCTTAGCCGAATGTGGCCGTTGTCGCTGCTGATGGCAATGTTCTCTATCACGCTGTTAAGCTCAAAATCATTTCCCGGCCACGAGTAGGCCACCAGTTGGGCCAGCGCGTCATCGTCCACTTTCAGCCGCGAAGAGAAACGCTTCTCCAGGCTCTTCAGCCGGTTATGCACCAGCGACGGGATGCTGTTGCGCCGGGCGCGCAGCGGGGGGATGACAATCTCGAAGGAGTGCAGCGCATAGTACAGCTGGCGGCTAAAGCGGTTCTGTTCCACCAGGTTGGCCAGATCGACGGTGGTGGTGGCGATCACCTTCACATCCACCGGGATCAGGCGGCGGGCGTCGAGGCGGGTAAGCACTCCCTGCTTAATCACCTGCAGCAGGGCCGACTGCAGCTCCGGCGCCAGATACTCAATTTTTTCCAGAAACAGGGTGCCGCCATTGGCCAGCTCAAGGCGGCTCAGGCGGCCATTTTCATCGTCAGTGGGGGCGCTGCCCATAAAGTCCTGGCCCAGCACGCTGTCGGCATACAGCTGGCAGTTGACGGCGATATAGGGGCCGCCCGCCCGCTCGCTTTCATTGTGGATGGCCTGGCTCAGCAGCTCTTTCCCCACCCCTTCTTCACCGCACAGCAGCACCGGGAAGCCGCCGCGCGCCGCCTGGCGGCCAAAGTGGATCAGCCGCCGGGTTTCCGGATCGTCGGCTGACATCTGCTCAAAGGTGTGGCTGACTTTGCCCAGCTGGCTGGTCATCAGCTGCCGCATCTGCTCCACCGGGTGCAGCAGCAGAATAAAGCTGTTGCCTTGCGCCTCGAGGATCGGTTTTAAGGTGATCACCGCGTCGATAAACTGGTGCTGGCTTTCAAAGGTAACTTCAACGTGATTCAGGCCGCGGGCGTGTTTGATGGCCCGGCGCAGCAGCGCCGGAAGGGTCACCAGATCGGCGATATTTTTCCCCTGGCTGGCCTGGGCATCAAGATGCAGCAGTCTCGCCGCCTGAACATTGAGAAATTGCAGCACCCCCTGTTCGTTCCACGCCATCACCCCGTCGTCCATGCTCTCCAGCAGGCCGTACATCTGATTAAGGTGGCGGTTGGATTCCGCCAGCAGGCTGTCGGTGAGCAGGGAATTGCCCACCTCGCGGGCGATGGCCAGCGTCAGGGAAAGGTCGGCGCTGGACTGGTGCTCCACCAGACAGCAAAGCGAGATAGAGCCGAACAGGCGCCCGTGGTTATCGAACACCGGCGTCGAACAAAAGCTCCATGGCTGCAGGGCCTGCTTAAAATGCCGATCGCCGGCGGTGTTGATCGGCTGCCCCTGCATCGCGGCCAGCGACAGCGCGCAGGTGCCGATAATGCTCTCCGCGCAGTAGCTGCCGTCGCGAAATCCCAGGTCAGCCAACTGCGCCAGCGTTTGCGGTTCGCCGCAGCGGCTCAGGATGCAGGCGGTCTCATCAAGAATAAACAGCGCGCAGGGGCGACCGTCCATAAACTCCCAGGCGTCCTCCAGCGCCGCCTGACCGATGGTCAGCAGCGCGGTTTTACGCCGACAGATAGAGTCAAAAGTCAGGCCCTGGGCCTGGTGCGGCGTTTGCCAGGTTTCACGCTGCATAAACTTGCTGCAGCGATGCCATGACTGGGCGATGACGGCAGAGACCGCCTTCCCGGTATCCTGAGTCTGAACAGTCATACTGTTTTCCGCGTTTTACCATAGAGAACCCCTCCGGCAGCCACTGCCAGAGGGGAGAAAGAAAAACCGCTGACCGGCGCCAGCGGTTTAGCCACCGCGAATTAACGCGCCAGCCACTGCTGGCCTAACAGATCGGCGGTGAGGATAGCGGCGTGCACGCTTTCCGGGGTCACCGCGAACGGCATATTGTGGATGGTCTCCCCTTCCGCGCAGGTGGCTTTCGCCACCGCGGCGATTTTCGCGTCGATCCCCTCTTTGACGCCCATCTGCGCGAGGGTCACCGGCAGGCCGACGCGCTGGCAGAAGCCCAGCACGGTTTCAATCTCGTCCATCGGGCTGTTCTGCAGCACCAGCTGCGCCAGGGTGCCGAAGGCCACTTTCTCGCCGTGATACAGGTGGTGACACTCTTCCAGAATGGTGAAACCGTTGTGGATCGCGTGGGCGGCGGCCAGGCCGCTACTTTCAAAGCCAATGCCGCTGAGGTAGGTGTTCGCCTCGATGATGCGCTCCAGCGCTTCGGTCACCACCCCGGCCTGCGCCGCCAGACGGGCCTTTTCGCCCTCCGCCAGCAGCGTATCATAGCACAGGCGGGCCAGGCTCAGCGCCGCCTCGGTGGACTGTCCCCCGGCCATGCTGGTGGCGCGCGCATCGTAGCAGGCTTTAGCCTCGAACCAGGTGGAGAGCGCATCGCCCATGCCGGAGACCAGCAGGCGTACCGGCGCTTTGGCGATAATCGCCGTGTCCATCACCACCATATCCGGGTTTTTCGGATAGATCAGATACTCTTCAAACTCGCCCGCTTCGGTGTAGATCACCGACAGCGCGCTGGTCGGCGCATCGGTCGAAGCGATGGTCGGGATCACCACCACCGGCAGCTTCTGGTAGTACCCGATCGCCTTCGCGGTATCGAGGGTCTTACCGCCGCCGATGCCGACCACGCCGCGGCAGCCCTGTTTTTGCAAAATCGCCATCAGGCGGTTAATTTCCGCATGGCTGCATTCGCCGTTAAACCGTTCCGCATGGCAGCGAATATCGTGACTCTGCAGGCCATTCACCACTTTCTCCCCCGCCAGCTTCATCACGAAGTCGTCAGCGATGACGAAGAAGCTCTCCGCCAGGTTTTTAGCATATTGACCGAACAGAACAGCAGCATCAGGACCCTGAAGATATTTGGCTGGAGATTGAATAACTTTTAGCATTCCTTTCACCCTCAAATAAGTGCGCATGTAGACATGATGAGCCCTGGCGTTATCCGCGCCGGCCGGTAAAGCGCGGCCTCAACGGAATGTACCGGAGCAGTGCGATCACTGTAGGGCCGGCAGGGAACAAAAAAATCTTTCGCCTTTTTGTTCTGATATGAAACACAGGTTAAATTTTTACGTTCCATATTGGAACAAAAAGCCCTGTTCTCCGTCAGGATTGCGATCCCGATCCGCTCCTCTGCCGCATAATTCCCCTACCATCCCCCTTTAGCGGCAGGCTTTTCCCGCGCAGCTGCGTGAAAATCAGCGAAAAATTTTTTCCGCCTACTGTGCCGGCTGCGATGACCGGGGCTTAAAGCAGGTGAAAAAAAGCGCGCCAGCTCGCATTTTCACCGTTTTCTCAGCAAAAACGTTCCATAAAGAAACAAAATAAGCAGGCGATGTTTCGTAATGAAACCCGATCGCCGGGGCATTCTTTTTTTCGTCCGCTCAGCCAGAATCATCATATCGCCAGGCACGCTGCACCGTCAGACGATACCCCTACGCGATGACCGCCTCCGCCAGCAGAGAGGCCGCATCGAACCTTCTCCAACGGAGCACTGAATAATGAAAAAGCTGATTAACCGTGTTGAAGATGTACTGAATGAACAATTACAGGGGCTGGCTAAAGCCCACCCGCAGCTGACCCTGCATCAGGACCCGCTGTACGTCACCCGCGCCGATGCGCCGGTGGCCGGCAAGGTCGCCCTCCTCTCCGGCGGCGGCAGCGGCCATGAGCCAATGCACTGCGGCTATATCGGCCAGGGGATGCTTTCTGGCGCCTGCCCGGGGGAAATCTTCACCTCGCCGACGCCAGATAAAATGTTCGAATGCGCGATGCAGATTGACGGCGGCGAAGGCGTCCTGCTGATTATCAAAAACTACACCGGCGACATCCTGAACTTCGAAACCGCCACCGAGCTGCTGCATGAGAGCGGCATTAAAGTCACCACCGTGGTGGTCGACGACGACGTGGCGGTGAAGGACAGTCTCTATACCGCAGGCCGCCGCGGCGTCGCCAATACCGTACTGATCGAAAAACTGGTCGGCGCCGCCGCCGAGCGCGGCGATTCGCTGGAGGCCTGCGCTGAACTGGGGCGCCGCCTGAATAATCTCGGTCACTCCATTGGCATCGCCCTCGGCGCCTGCACCGTACCGGCCGCCGGACAACCTTCCTTTACCCTGCAGGACGATGAAATGGAGTTCGGCGTCGGCATTCACGGCGAGCCGGGCATCGACCGTCGTCGCTTCAGCTCGCTGGACCAAACCGTCGATGAGATGTTCGATACCCTGCTGGAGAATGGCGCCTATAGCCGCACGCTGCGCCAGTGGGATACCGTCAAGGGCGCGTGGCAGGAAGTGAAGCAGAGCAAAACCGCGCTGCAAAACGGCGACCGGGTCATCGCGCTGGTCAATAACCTCGGCGCCACCCCGCTGTCCGAACTGTACGGCGTGTATCACCGTCTCGCCCAGCGCTGCGAAGCGTCCGGCATCATCATCGAACGCAACCTCGTCGGTAGCTACTGCACCTCGCTGGATATGGCGGGCTTCTCCATCACTCTGCTGAAAGTGGATGATGAGACGCTGGCGCTATGGGACGCCCCGGTTCATACCCCGGCGCTGAACTGGGGAAACTAAGGAGCACGACATGTCACTGAACAGAACGCAAATCGTCGACTGGCTGTACCGCTGCGGCGATATCTTCACCAAAGAGAGCGATTTTCTCACCGGCCTCGATAAAGAGATCGGCGATGCCGATCACGGCCTGAACATGCACCGCGGCTTCAGCAAGGTGGTGGAAAAGCTGCCGTCGATTGCCGATAAAGATATTGGCTTTATCCTCAAAAACACCGGCATGACGCTGCTCTCCAACGTCGGCGGTGCCAGCGGCCCGCTGTTCGGCACCTTCTTCATTCGCGCCGCGCAGGTCACTCAGGCTCACCAGAGCCTGACGCTCGACGAACTGTACCTGATGATCCGCGAAGGCGCGGACGGCGTCGTCAACCGCGGCAAAGCGGAGCCGGGGGATAAAACCATGTGCGACGTCTGGCTGCCGGTGGTGGACTCCCTGCGCCAGTCCAGCGAGCAGCACCTGTCGATCGCCGCCGCGCTGGATGCCGCCTGCGAAGTGGCCGAGCGTGCGGCCCACGCCACCATCACCATGCAGGCGCGTAAAGGCCGCGCCAGCTATCTCGGCGAGCGCAGCATCGGACATCAGGATCCCGGCGCAACCTCGGTGCTGTTTATGGTTCAGATGCTGGCCGCCGCCGCCAAAGAGTAAGGAAATCGCGATGGTAAACCTGGTTATTGTTTCTCATAGCGCCCGGCTGGGCGAAGGTGTCGGAGAACTGGCCCGGCAGATGTTAATGAACGATGGCTGCAAGCTGGCGATCGCCGCCGGGATCGACGATCCAGACAGCCCGATCGGCACCGATCCAATAAAAGTCATGGAGGCGATCGAATCCGTCGCCGACACCGACCACGTGCTGGTGATGATGGATATCGGCAGCGCGTTGCTCAGCGCCGAGACCGCTCTCGATCTGCTCGATCCGGCGATTGCCGCGAAGGTGCGGCTGTGCGCCGCGCCGCTGGTGGAGGGGACGCTGGCGGCCACCGTCAGCGCCGCCTCCGGCGCCGGGATCGACAAAGTGATCGCCGACGCCATGAACGCCCTGGAGGCCAAACGGATCCAGCTGGGTTTACCTTCGCCAACCCCTGACGCCGCCCCGACGCCGACGCTTGCCGACGATGGCGACAGCAAATCGCTTGCGGTGGTCATACAGAACCACAACGGCCTGCACGTGCGTCCGGCGTCGAAGCTGGTCGCCGCGCTGGCAGGCTTTAACGCCGATCTGCTGCTGGAGAAAAACGGGAAGTGCGTCAAACCGGACAGCCTCAACCAAATCGCCCTGTTGCAGGTGCGACGCAACGACAAGCTGCGCCTGCTGGCCCGTGGGCCAGAGGCCGATGCGGCGCTGGCGGCGTTTCAGGCGCTGGCCGCCGATAACTTCGGCGAATCGCCTGCGGCGCAACCGGCAGCGGCCCCGGCCACCTCCGGGCGCGTCGAAGGCATCGCGCTGCGCTATTCGCTGGCCCTGATCCAACCGGTGCGTCCAGCCGCCGCCGATGTCGCCCGCGAGCAGCAGCGACTGCGCCGGGCCATCGACCAGACGCTGGCGGAGCTCACCGCCCTGACCGAGCTGGCGGAGAATAAATTTAACGCCGACATCGCGGCGATTTTCGCCGGGCACCACACCCTGCTCGACGATGAGGATCTGTTTGATGCCGCCAACGATCGTCTGCTCACCGAGCCGTGCTCGGCGGAATGGGCGTGGCATCAGGTGCTGATGGAGCTCAGCCAGCAGTATCGCCAGCTGGATGACCCCTATCTGCAGGCGCGCTATATCGATATCGAAGATATTCTGCAGCGCACCCTGCGCCATCTGCAGGACGTTCAGGAGACGCTGCCGACGCCCGGCGAGCCGACCATCATTATCGCCGACAACATGTTCCCGTCGACCGTCCTGCAACTGGATGCCAGTCGCGTCAAAGGTCTGTGCCTGCGCGACGGCAGCGAACAGGCCCACGGCGCGATTATCGCCCGCGCGGCGGGGATCGCCTGGCTGTGCCAGCAGGGCGAGGCGCTGAACAGCGTGCAGCCCGGCGAGCCCATCACGCTCGATATGCGCCACCAGCGCCTTATCCGCCACTAAATCCACTTTGACCGTTACCGCTCCGGAGGTCTGCCTCCGGAGGGTGAGTTTTCGCTTACTCTTCAGGAACCACTATGTCTCAATTCTTTTTTAACCAGCGCGCCAGCCTCGTCAACGACGTGATTGAGGGAACCATCATCGCCAGTCCGTGGAATAACCTCGCCCGGCTGGAGAGCGACCCGGCGATCCGGGTGGTGGTCCGTCGCGACCTGAATAAAAACAACGTGGCGGTGATCTCCGGCGGCGGCGCCGGCCACGAACCGGCGCACGTCGGCTTTATTGGTAAAGGCATGCTGACCGCCGCAGTCTGTGGCGATCTGTTCGCCTCGCCGAGCGTCGACGCGGTGCTTACCGCCATTCAGGCGGTGACCGGCGAGGCGGGCTGCCTGCTGATCGTAAAAAACTATACCGGCGACCGGCTGAACTTTGGCCTGGCGGCGGAGAAAGCGCGCCGTCTTGGCTACAACGTGGAAATGCTGATCGTTGGCGACGACATTTCGCTGCCGGATAATAAACAGCCGCGGGGCATCGCCGGTACGCTGTTCGTCCATAAGGTGGCGGGCTATTTTGCCGAACGCGGCTACAACCTCGCCACCGTTCTGCGCGAAGCGCAGTACGCCGCCAACCACACCGCCAGCATCGGGGTGGCGCTGGCCAGCTGCCATCTGCCACAGGAGGCCGACAGCGCGCCGCGCCATCAGGCCGGTCACGCCGAGCTGGGAATGGGCATCCACGGCGAGCCTGGCGCCTCCACCATCGCCACGCAAAACAGTGCGGACATCATCAACCTGATGGTGGAAAAACTGACCGCCGCCCTGCCGGAAACCGGCCGTCTGGCGGTGATGCTCAATAACCTCGGCGGCGTGTCGGTGGCCGAAATGGCGATCCTGACCCGCGAACTGGCTAACACGCCGCTGCAGGCACGCGTTGACTGGCTGATTGGCCCGGCCTCGCTGGTGACGGCCCTGGATATGAAGGGTTTCTCGCTGAGCGCCATCGTGCTGGAAGAGAGTATTGAGAAAGCGCTGCTGGCGGATGTGGAAACCGCCGGCTGGCCACGGCCGGTGCAGCCGCGGACAGTTAACATCATGCCCTCCACTCTCGCCAGCGCACGCGTCGACTTTACGCCCTCTGCCAACCCGCAGGTGGGCGATTACGTCGCGCAGGTGACCAGCACCCTCGTCGGGCTTGAAGATCATCTCAACGCTCTGGATGCCAAAGTGGGCGATGGCGATACCGGCTCCACCTTCGCCGCCGGGGCGCGTGAGATTGCCGACCTGCTGCAGCGCCAGCAGCTGCCGCTGAACGACCTGCCCACGCTGTTTGCGCTGACGGGCGAACGCCTGACGGTGGTGATGGGCGGCTCCAGCGGGGTATTGATGTCGATCTTCTTCACCGCTGCCGGGCAGAAACTGGAGCAAGGCGCCAGCGTGGCCGAGGCGCTGAACGCTGGTCTGGAGCAGATGAAATTTTACGGCGGCGCCGATGAAGGCGACCGGACAATGATCGATGCTCTGCAGCCGGCGCTGACGGCGCTGCTGGCCGAACCGGAGAACCTGCAGGCCGCTTTTGCCGCGGCGCAGGCCGGCGCGGATCGCACCTGCCAGTCGAGCAAAGCCGGCGCCGGACGAGCGTCCTATCTCAACAGCGACAGCCTGCTCGGCAACATGGACCCAGGCGCCCACGCGGTGGCGATGGTGTTTAAGGCGCTGGCGGAACGATAAGCCTCCCCGGTGGCGCTGCGCTTACCGGGGCAACGTCACAGCGCCGAAGGGTAGGTCGGGTAAGGCGTTAGCCGACACCCGACAAAAAATGGCATCGCGGTTAGCCCGGATAAGGCACTACGCGCCGCTATCCGGGTTTTACCACGATGGCTTTTTACTTGCTGTGCCAGTACGCCTGCGAACGCACCAGCTGCTGATCGATGCTCTCATCTTCAAAGCGCGCCAGCAGCGATTTCACCACCGCGCCTTCACCGGTCAGCCAGATGAAATAATCCTCCGCCGGCACCTTCTCCTGGGCCAGACGCTCGGCGACGAACGCCGGATTGTGGCCCACCACCCACTCGATGTTAAAGCCGTCGAGATCCGCCAAATAATCTTTATATGACGCATCAGCGATAGTGACGATGGCCGTCACCTGCGGCGTCACCGCCAGCTGACGCAATCCCAGCAGGCGACGACGCAGCGCCGGCATACCGGACTCATCGCAGACATATAACTGCCAGGCGTAATCCTCCGGCACCACCAGCGAGCCGCGCGGACCGCCGATCACCAGCTTATCGCCCACTTTTGCCTCCAGCGCCCAGCGGCTGGCAATTCCACCATCGTGGATAAAGAAGTCATACGCCAGCTCATGGCGTTCGGCATCGTACAGCGGCGTATAGTCGCGGGTAGCAGGCCGCACGCCCTCACCCCAGTCGATCCCCTCCTCGGTCACCTGCGGCGGCGCAAACGCCGCGCCCGGCTCCGGGAAGAAAAGCTTGGTGTGGTCGTCAAAGCCGCGGGAAACAAAACCTTCCAGCGCCTCGCCTCCCAGCACGATGCGCTGGAAGGCCGCGCCTGCGCGCTCCACGCGCAGCACCGTCAGCTCACGGAAACGCAGCTCATTGCGGACACGCTGCGGGTACTTGTCTGCTTTGGTTCTTGTCATCATCGATCGCCTTCGTGAACGGTAAATAGATATATCTAAACTTGATGCAAATGATAATGATTGCCAACTAAAAAGAATGCAAGTCTTTTTTTGATATAGTCAAAACAAACCGCATCAAAATCCACAACCAGAAAATAATTACATACATATCAATAGCTTAAAAAATAAATAGCAACCAGCATTGCGAACATTCATTTTTTAGATATAAATTAGATATATCAAAAACAGCAGGAGGTAACCATGCGACATCATCATGAAGAGGGGCGTGGGCCACGCGGGCGCCACAGCGATCCCAGCGAACACGGCGACCATGGCCGCCGCGGCGGCGGACGTCGCCAGCGTTTCTTTGGCCACGGCGAACTGCGGCTGATTATTCTGGACATCCTCAGCCGCAGCGCCAGCCACGGCTATGAGCTGATCAAAGAGATCGAAACCCTCACCCAGGGGAACTACAGCCCCAGCCCGGGGGTGATCTACCCGACGCTGGATCTGCTCCAGGACCAGGGCCTTATCAGCGTGGAAGACGACAACGGACGCAAAAAAATCGTCATCAGCGAAGAGGGGAAACAGCTGCACGCGGAGAACCAGGAGCACCTGGCCCATATCCAGGAGCGTTTGCAGGCGCGGATGGTCGGCTGCGAGCTGCGCAGAGATCCGCAGATGAAGCGCGCGCTGGAGAATTTCAAAGCGGTCCTCGACCTGAAAGTGAACCAGCAGGCCAGCAGCGCCGCCCAGCTCAAGCAGATCATTGGCATTATCGACCGAGCGGCGATGGAGATCTCCCAGCTAGACTAAGCCTCTTTTCTCACCATCGGTTGCCCCGCGCTGGGGCAGCCCGCACCACGACGGATCGTGCCGCTAATGGCCGCAAGGCAGAAAATCTCGCCAGCTCAGGAATAAAACGTGCCAATAATGGCGCCATGAGATTAAATTTTACACATTTCGTCTTTTACTTTGCATTTATCCCGATTTTCACCGCTTCTGCCGAACTGGCGTAATCCCTGCAATACTTAATCCAGTATCGTGTGATACGTCCGCCCCAGGAGCACATTTTGAACAGGTTACCTTCCAGCGCATCGGCTCTGGCCTGCAGCGCACACGCACTGAATCTCATTGAAAAGCGCACGCTTGACCATGAGGAAATGAAAGCACTTAACCAGGAGGTTAGAGAATACTTTAAAGAGCATGTGAATCCGGGGTTTTTAGAGTATCGAAAATCGGTCACAGCCGGCGGGGATTACGGAGCCGTAGAGTGGCAAGCGGGAGGGTTAAATACGCTTGTCGACACCCAGGGACAGGAGTTTATCGACTGCCTTGGCGGGTTTGGCATATTCAATGTAGGGCACCGTAATCCAGTTGTGGTATCCGCCGTCGAGAATCAACTCGCGAAACAACCGCTTCACAGTCAGGAACTGCTGGACCCGCTACGCGCGATGCTGGCGAAAACCCTGGCGGCCTTAACGCCCGGCAAACTGAAGTACAGCTTCTTCTGCAACAGCGGTACCGAATCGGTAGAGGCGGCCATCAAGCTGGCGAAAGCCTATCAGTCGCCGCGAGGTAAATTCACCTTCATCGCCACCAGCGGCGCCTTCCACGGCAAATCGCTGGGGGCGCTGTCGGCCACCGCCAAGTCGACTTTCCGCAAACCGTTTATGCCGCTGCTGCCGGGCTTCCGCCATGTGCCGTTCGGCGATATCAACGCCATGCGCACCATGCTGAGCGAGTGCAAGAAAACCGGTGACGACGTCGCAGCGGTGATCCTTGAGCCGATTCAGGGCGAAGGGGGGGTGATCCTGCCGCCGACGGGGTATTTGCCGGCGGTGCGCAAACTGTGCGACGAGTTTGGCGCCCTGCTGATCCTCGACGAAGTGCAGACCGGTATGGGACGCACCGGCAAGATGTTCGCCTGCGAGCATGAGAACGTTCAGCCCGACATCCTGTGTCTGGCGAAAGCGCTCGGCGGCGGCGTGATGCCGATCGGCGCGACGGTGGCGACGGAGGAGGTCTTCTCGGTGCTGTTCGACAACCCGTTCCTGCACACCACCACCTTCGGCGGCAACCCGCTGGCCTGTGCGGCGGCGCTGGCGACCATCAACGTGCTGTTGACGCAAAACCTGCCGGCGCAGGCGGCGCAGAAAGGCGATATACTGCTGGACGGTTTCCGCCTGCTGGCGCAGGAGTATCCGGACCTGGTGAATGATGTGCGCGGGAAAGGCATGCTGATGGCCATCGAGTTTGTCGATAACGAGATTGGCTACGACTTTGCCAGCGAGATGTTCAGGCAGCGGGTGCTGGTCGCCGGGACGTTAAACAACGCCAAGACGATCCGCGTTGAACCGCCGCTGACGCTCACCCTTGAGCAGTGCGAGCAGGTGCTGAAGGCGGCGCGTAAGGCGCTGGCGGCCCTGCGCGTCTCGGTTGCAGAGGCGTAATTCACACACAACCCTCTCCCGGTCGGGAGAGGGTATTTTCGTTATACCACCCGCACGCCTGCCGGCATGACGCGCTCCGGCGTCAACAGCACGCTTTCGCTTTCGTCTTCGGTTTCTGCGCATAACAGCATGCACTCAGAAGTTTCACCACGCATTTTGGCTTTCGCCAGATTACACAGCACCACCACCGTTTTCCCCAGCAGCTCCTCTTCGCTGTAGTAGGGCACCAGGCTGGTGACCGTCTGCAGCGTGCGGCCGCCGACATCAATCCGCGCAATGTACAGTTTGTCAGCATTGTCATGGCGCTTCACCTCGACAATCTTGCCGACGCGCATCTCCAGTTTGGCAAAATCAGCGTAAGCTACGGTATCCATCTCTCACCTCCAGTAAATTTTTACTAAAAGATAGCAAATTTTTGCCGTTCGTCTGCATGATACTGAGAATAATGCTACTTCTGTCACGCTATCGCCGGGGAAAATAGCCCTCCCACGCAGGCGTTTTTTACTGAAATAAGGTGCAGGACGCGACGCTTGCTTTACAATGGATGAGCAAACATGGGCAACGTCCGATAAAGGAAAAAGATGGCAACGCTAAAAGACATTGCGACCGAAGCGGGTGTTTCGCTGGCGACGGTTTCCCGGGTGTTAAACGACGATCCCACCCTGAATGTAAAAGAAGAGACCAAGCATCGTATTCTGGAGATTGCGGAGAAGCTGGAGTATAAAAGCAGCAGCGCGCGTAAAACTCAGGTCCTACCTGTCGGCCATCATCATATCCTGGCGCTGTATAGCTACCAGCAAGAGCTGGAAATTAACGACCCTTACTATCTCGCCATTCGCCACGGTATTGAAACCCAATGCGAAAAGCTCGCCATCGAGCTCACCAACTGCTATCTCAATAACACCCTGCCCGAGCTGAAAAAGGTCACCGGCGTATTGATTATTGGCCAGCCGACGCGCGAGCTGCGCGAGACCGCCAGCGCGCTGACCGACAATATTTGCTTTATTGATTTCCACGAAGCCGGTAGCCCGTACGATGCGGTGGATATCGACCTGGTACGTATCGCTAAAGAGGTGGTCGACTTCTTTATCCAGCAAGGCGCGTCGCGTATTGGATTTATCGGCGGCCAGGACCAGCCCGGCAAGGCCGATATTCGTGAAGTGGCGTTTGTGGAGTACGGCCAGTTGAAGGGCGTGGTTTCAGCCGATGATATCTGGCGCGGCGGTTTTTCCAGCTCGTCCGGTTATGAGCTGGCGAAGCAGATGCTGGCGCAAGCGGAGTTTCCGCGGGCGCTGTTTGTCGCCTCGGACTCCATCGCCATCGGCGTGCTGCGCGCCATTCACGAACGCGGGCTGGCGATCCCGGAAGATATTTCGCTGATTAGCGTCAACGATATCCCCACCGCGCGCTTTACCTTCCCGCCGCTGTCGACGGTGCGGATCCACTCCGAAATGATGGGCAGCCAGGGGGTGAACCTGCTGATCGAGAAGGCCCGCGATGGCCGCGCCCTGCCGCTTAACGTTTTTGTTCCCAGCGTGTTGAAGCTGCGCGGAACCACCCGTTAATCCAACCACATCCCGGCGGCGCTACGCTTAGCCGGGCTACCGGTCCTGGCCGGAACGCCACTCTGTAGGCCGGGTAATGCGAAACCGCCACCCGGCGTAAAGCGGCTTAATCCCCCATCCAGTTCCCCGGCGGCGCTTCGCCTGGCCGGGCTACCGGTCCAGGCCGGAACGCCATTCTGTAGGCCGGGTAAGGCGAAGCCGCCACCCGGCACAACGCGGCCTCATCCCCCATCCAGTTCCCCGGCGGCGCTTCGCCTGGCCGGGCTACCGGTCCTGGCCGGAATGCCATTCTGTAGGCCGGGTAAGGCGAAGCCGCCACCCGGCATAAAGCGGCTCATTTTGTGATCAAGTTAAAGTAAATCATCCCTGACGATTTTATTTAGTAAAATTTTTACTAAAATGAGGTTTATCTTATTAAGCCGTTCAGGGAGGCGATATGAATCGCTGGGAAAACCTTCAACTCACTCATGAAAACAGGCTGCCGCCGCGGGCGTATTTCTTCTCTTACGACTCACTGGCCCAGGCGCGGACCTTCGCCCGCGAAACCAGCAGCCGCTTCCTGTCCCTCAGCGGGCAGTGGAACTTCCGCTTTTTCACCAACCCGCTGCTGGTACCGGAGAGCTTTACCTCGTGCTTTCAGAACGAGTGGGGGCCGATTACCGTACCGGGTATGTGGCAGATGGAGGGCCACGGTCAGCTGCAGTACACCGACGAAGGTTTCCCCTTCCCCATCGACGTGCCGTATGTTCCGACCGATAACCCGACCGGCGCCTACCAGCGCCTGTTCACCCTCGGCGACGGCTGGCAGGGCAAACAAACCATCATCAAATTCGATGGCGTCGAAACCTATTTCGAAGTCTACGTTAACGGCCAGTACATCGGCTTTAGCAAAGGCAGCCGCCTGACCGCCGAGTTCGATATTAGCGCGGCGGTGAAAACCGGCGACAACCTGCTGTGCGTGCGCGTGATGCAGTGGGCGGACTCCACCTATATTGAAGATCAGGACATGTGGTGGTCGGCGGGCATTTTCCGCGACGTCTATCTGGTGGGGAAAAATCCGCTGCACGTGCAGGATTTCACCGTGCGCACCGATTTTAACGATGACTACATCGACGCGACCCTCTCCTGCCAGCTGACGCTGGAAAACCTGGCTCCGCAGACGGCGGCGGCGACGCTGGAATATACCCTGTTCGACGGCGAAAAGGCGCTTTATTCGGGCAACGTCGGTCAACTGCAGGTCAGCCAGCAGCTGAACACTGGCTTCACGATTGATGTGAGCGCGCCGCAGCAGTGGTCGGCGGAAAGCCCGTATCTTTATCATCTGGTGCTGACGTTAAAGAACGCCGCCGGCGAGGTGCTGGAAATCATCCCGCAGCGCGTCGGTTTCCGCG
This sequence comes from Klebsiella sp. JB_Kp031, assembly GCF_040064295.1. Classification (NCBI taxonomy): domain Bacteria; kingdom Pseudomonadati; phylum Pseudomonadota; class Gammaproteobacteria; order Enterobacterales; family Enterobacteriaceae; genus Klebsiella; species Klebsiella sp. JB_Kp031. Next base: position 18,099 of record NZ_JBEAJW010000041.1, on the reverse strand, counting down.
ATATCAAAGTGCGTGACGGCCTGTTCTATATCAATAACCGCTACGTGATGCTGCACGGCGTAAACCGCCACGATAACGATCATCTGAAAGGCCGCGCGGTCGGCATGGATCGCGTGGAAAAAGATCTGCTGCTGATGAAGCAGCACAACATCAACTCGGTTCGCACCGCCCACTACCCGAACGACCCGCGTTTCTATGAAATGTGCGATATCTACGGACTGTTCGTGATGGCGGAAACCGACGTGGAGTCCCACGGTTTCGCCAACGTCGGCAACCTCAGCGCCATCACCGACGACCCGGCCTGGGAACACATCTACGTTGAGCGCATCGTGCGCCACGTGCACGCGCAGAAAAACCATCCGTCGATCGTCATCTGGTCGCTGGGTAACGAATCCGGTTATGGCTGCAACATCCGCGCCATGTACCACGCCACCAAAGCGCTGGATGATACCCGGCTGGTGCACTACGAAGAGGATCGCGACGCCGAGGTGGTGGATATCATCTCCACGATGTATACCCGCGTACCGCTGATGAACGAATTCGGCGAGCACCCACATGAAAAACCACGCATTATTTGCGAATACGCCCATGCGATGGGCAACGGTCCCGGCGGACTAACTGAATATCAGAACGTTTTTTACCAGCACGACTGTATCCAGGGCCACTACGTGTGGGAATGGTGCGACCACGGTATTCAGGCCTGCGACGAAAACGGCGCGGTGTGGTACAAATTCGGCGGCGATTATGGCGACTACCCGAACAACTACAACTTCTGTCTTGATGGCCTGATTTTCTCCGACCAGACGCCGGGGCCGGGCCTGCGCGAATACAAACAGGTCATCGCCCCGGTAAAAGTGCAGGCGCGGGATATCTGCCGCGGCGAACTGCGGGTGGAAAACAAACTGTGGTTCTCCACTCTCGATGACTACACCCTGCGCGTTGAAGTGCGCGCCGAAGGCGAAACGCTCTTCAGTCAGTTGCTGAAAGTGAAAGACCTGGCGCCGAACAGCGGCCGCGACCTGCAAATCGCCCTCCCGCAGCTCGACGAACGTGAAGCTTTCGTCAACATCATGGTGACCAAAGATTCGCGCACCCCGTATAGCGAAGCCAATCACGATATCGCCGTCTATCAGTTCCCGCTTAAAGCGCGAACCGCCGCGCGAACGCCGCTGTTAAACGCCAGCGCCACGCCGCTGCAGATTGTCGATGAACGCCTCAGCTACACCATCTGCGGCCATAACTTCCGCGTGGTGTTCAGCAAGGTCAGCGGCAAACTGAGCGAATGGCAGGTCAACGGCGTCGACCAGGTAACCCGCGAGCCGAAGATTAACTTCTTCAAGCCAATGATTGATAACCATAAACAGGAATACGAAGGACTGTGGCAGCCGGCCCACCTGCAGATAATGCAGGAACATCTGCGCGAATTCAGCGCCGAAATAGAGGGCGAAACGGTGGTGATCACCACCCGCAGCGTAATTGCGCCGCCGGTGTTCGACTTCGGTATGCGTTGTACCTATCGCTGGCAGATTACCCCACAGGGCCACATCAACGTTGAGCTGGCCGGCGAGCGCTACGGCGACTATCCGCACATCGTCCCGTGCATCGGCTTTATGCTGGGCATTAACGGTGAGTTCGACCAGGTGAACTACTATGGCCGCGGACCGGGCGAGAACTACGCCGACAGCCAGCAAAGCAACATCATTGATATCTGGCATACCACCGTCGACGATATGTTTGTCAATTATCCGTTCCCGCAGAACAACGGCAACCGTCAGCACGTGCGCTGGGCATCGTTCAGCGACCGCCACGGCAGCGGTCTGCTGGTCGTACCGCGCAATCCGCTCAATATCAGCGCCTGGCATTATACGGCGGAAAACCTGCACGCCGCCCAGCACTGCAACGAACTACAGCGCAGCGATGACATCACTTTGAATATCGATGCGCAACTGCTCGGCCTCGGCTCCAACTCCTGGGGCAGCGAAGTGCTGGATAGCTGGCGCGTCTGGCTCAACACCTTCAACTATGGCTTTACGCTGCTGCCGCTGGAGGGCGGATGCGGCACCTCGCAGGTACTGGCGAACCATAGCTTCGGCGCCGGTTTCTTTTCCCCCGTTGCACACAGCGAGGCTGAACAATGAGAATTCTCGATAATTTAGAACAGTTTAAGCAGGTTTATCATAGCGGCCGCAAATGGCAGCGCTGCGTGGAAGCCATCAATAACATCGACAACATCCGCCCGGGCGTGGCGCATTCCATTGGCGATTCGCTCTCCTATCGAGTGGAAACCGATAGTACGACCGACGCGCTCTTTGTCGGCAACCGCCGCTACTTTGAGGTGCACTATTACCTGCAGGGGCAGCAGAAAATCGAGTTTGCCGCCAAAGAAAATCTGCAAACTGTCGCCTGCTACCGCGACGAAACCGATCGCGAATACCTGAAAGGGATCGGTGAAACGGTGAAGGTTCACGAAGGGCAGATGGTGATTTGCGATATCGACGAAGCCTACCGCTTTATCTGCGATGCGCCGGTAAAAAAAGTGGTGCTGCGAGTCACGGTTGAAGACGGCTACTTCCTCAATAAGTAAACCCGCGTTAAGCGACAAGGGAGGTCAACGGGTACGCCCGTTGGCCTTTCGGTTCCAGCCCGCTGCGGCGGGTAGATGAATGATTGGAGGACGTATGTCCGAATCTGTACGTGCCAAAATCGGCAAGTTCGCGCTGTTATCGATGGCCTTTACCGCCGTCTTTAACGTGCGAAATATCGTCAATAACAACATTGAGTTAGGGCTCAGTTCCGCGCCTATCTTCTTATTCGCCACTATCGTTTACTTTATCCCGTTCGTGTTTATCATCGCCGAATTCGTCTCGGCCAATAAACACTCCGAATCCGGGATGTACGCGTGGCTGAAGCAGCCGCTGGGTACCCGCGCCGCCTATCTTGGTTCCTTCCTCTACTGGTTTGTGAACCTGTTCTTTTTCCTCTCGCTGTTGCCGAACGTAGTGGCCTACGCCTCATACGCGATCACCGGGTACGCGATCCCCTTCTCGCCGATGGTGACCTCGCTTATCTCCATCGTGCTGTTCGCCATGGCCACCCATATATCCACCAAAGGGGCGACCTGGCTGGGTAAAATTTCCGAATGCGTGGCCTACGGCGTGTTCGCTTTGTTCGCGATTTACGTTGTCGGCGCGCTGACCGCGCTGGGTTTCGGTCACGTCCCGGCGCAGCCGATTACCCTGGCGGCGATGGAGCCGACCATCAACTGGGCGACGCTCGGTATTATGTGCTGGATTTTCCAGGCCGCGGGCGGCGCGGAAACCGTTGCCGCCTACCTCAACGACACCAAGGGCGGGCAGAAATCCTTTATTAAAGTCATCATCACCGCCGGGGTGCTGATTGGCGGTATGTATGCCTTAGGTTCGCTGCTGGTTAACGTCTTTGTCGCCCGAGAGAACCTGACCTATGCCGGCGGAATGGTGGAAATCTTTACCGGTCTCGGCGCCTACTTCCACATTTCTGAAGCGCTGATGGGCCGCTTCGTCGGCATCATTCTGTTTATCGCCATCTTCGGCAGCATGATGATGTGGACCGCCGCGCCGGTCAAAATCCACTTCTCGGAAATCCCGAAAGGTATCTACGGCCAGAAAACCACCGAGTTGAACGCTCACGGCGTGCCGGTACGCGCCGCCTGGTGGCAGTTCCTGTTCGTCTTCCTGATGCTGATAGTTAACGGCTTCGGCTCCGCCAGCGTGCAGCAGATGATGAACACCGCCATTAATCTCACCGCCGGTACCGCCATGCTGCCGCCGCTGTTCATCATGGTCGCCTACTTCGTCTTCCGCTGGAAACACGATGACACGCCGCGCGATTTCCGTATGGGCTCAAGGAAAGTGGGCATGAGCGTGGTATCGATGCTGATAGTGATTTTCGTGGTTAGCATGACCGCTTCGGCCTTCCCGCCAGGCGTCGATCTGGTTAACGCTTTCTTTATCAACGTCTTTATGACCGCGGTCTTCTCCGGCCTGGCGTGGTGGTGGATCACCCGCTTTGAAAAAAAGCAGCAACGTCTGCGCGCCGCGGCGCCGGTTAACGCTGCCGCCGCCGGTAAATAACATTCCTGTCGTCCCGTCAGCCCCTCATCGGCTGGCGGGATTTTTTTAACCCTCGCCTGATTACGTATTACTCAACCTTTTTCGTGATCGAGTTAAAGCTATTCGGTTTCTTTACTTCTATTTACTAAAACTTTTACTAAAATCGACATTAATTCTTAACTACCTCTACCCTACAAACAACACAACCCCCTTCAGCGACCCTCTGAAGGACAATGTGTGGAGATGTGTTATGTCTGATACTAAACGTAATACCATCGGCAAGTTCGGCCTGTTATCGCTGACCTTTGCCGCCGTTTACAGTTTCAATAACGTCATCAACAACAATATCGAACTGGGGCTGGCGTCGGCGCCGATGTTCTTCCTCGCTACCCTGTTCTACTTCATTCCGTTTTGCCTGATTATCGCCGAGTTCGTGTCGCTGAATAAAAACTCCGAGGCCGGGGTTTACGCCTGGGTGAAGAGTTCGCTCGGTGGCCGTTGGGCGTTTATCACCGCCTATACCTACTGGTTCGTAAACCTGTTTTTCTTCACCTCGCTGCTGCCGCGCGTGATCGCCTATGCCTCTTACGCCTTCCTCGGCTACGAATACATTCTGACGCCGTTCGCCACCACCGTGTTGAGCATGGCGCTGTTCGCTTTCTCCACCTGGATCTCCACCAACGGCGCGAAAATGCTGGGGCCTATCACCTCCGTCACCTCATCGCTGATGCTGCTGCTGACGCTCTCTTATATTCTGCTGGCCGGTTCCGCACTGGTGGGCGGCGTGCAGCCAGCGGATCCGATCACCGTCGAAGCGATGATCCCTAACTTCAACTGGGCGTTCCTCGGTATTACCACGTGGATCTTTATGGCGGCGGGCGGCGCGGAATCGGTGGCGGTGTACGTCAACGATGTGAAAGGCGGCTCGAAATCCTTCGTTAAAGTGATCATCCTCGCCGGGATCTTCATCGGCGTGCTGTACTCGATCTCCTCCGTGCTGATCAACGTCTTCGTCAGCAGCAAAGAGCTGAAGTTTACCGGCGGATCGGTGCAGGTGTTCCACGGCCTGGCGGCTTACTTTGGCCTGCCGGAAATGCTGATGAACCGCTTCGTCGGCCTCGTTTCGTTTACCGCGATGTTTGGCTCGCTACTGATGTGGACCGCCACTCCGGTTAAAATTTTCTTCTCGGAAATTCCCTCCGGCATCTTTGGTAAAAAAACCGTCGAGCTCAATGAGAACGGTGTCCCGGCGCGCGCGGCCTGGATCCAGTATCTGATCGTTATTCCACTGATGATCATCCCGACGCTGGGATCCAACACCGTGCAGGATCTGATGAACACCATCATCAACATGACCGCCGCCGCTTCAATGCTGCCGCCGCTGTTCATCATGCTGGCCTACCTCAACCTGCGCCGCAAACTCGACCATCTGCCGCGCGATTTCCGCATGGGCTCGCGTACCACCGGCATCGTGGTGGTATCCATGCTAATTGTGATTTTCGCCATCGGTTTCGTCGCCTCAACCTTCCCAACCGGCGGCAACATCCTGACCATTATTTTCTACAACGTTGGCGGGATCGTGATTTTCCTTGGCTTCGCGTGGTGGAAATACAGCAGATACGTCAAAGGATTAACCCAGGAACAACAACAAATAGAAGCGGCTCCGGCTTCCCATACCTCTTAAATACCTTAAAAAAATGAAAACTAACTCTTACTTATACGGGGCACTCGTTGCCCTGGCTTTTTGCGCCCCTGCGGCGGCCGCTGAGACCGTCCATCCGGCCGAGCACGACGATACCAAAACGCCGGAATTAACCACCACCTCCTATCGCTTTTACGGCGAGTTGGGGGTTGGCGGATACATGGATTTAGAAGGCGAGGACAAACATAGATACAGCGATGGCACCTATATCGAGGGCGGGCTGGAGGTCAAAAACGGCCACTGGTTCGGGCTGATTTACGGCGAAGCCTGGACGGTACAGGCCGATAGCCAGGGCAATGCCTGGACGCCCGGCCACAGCTGGGGTGGCGTGGAAGGCGGCCTTAACCGCCTCTATGGCGGCTATAAAACCGATAACAACACCGAGATCATGCTCAGCCTGCGCCAGGATTCGTCGCTGGACGACCTGCAGTGGTGGGGCGACTTTACCCCCGATCTGGGTTATGTGATCCCCAATACCCGCGACATCATGTACGCGCTGAAGGTACAAAACCGCAGCGGCGATTTCCGCTATAGCGTCACCGCCACGCCGGCCGGTCATCACGATGAAAGCAAGGCCTGGCTGCACTTCGGCAAATATGATCGCTATGACGATAAGTACACCTACCCGGCAATGGTCAACGGCTACGTTCAGTACGACATCGTCAAAGATGTCACCTGGATGAACGGCCTTGAAGTGACCGACGGCACCGGACAGCTATTCCTGACCGGCGTTCTGTCGCCCAATCTGGCCTTCCGCGCCTGGCACCATACCGGCCGCGCCAAAGGGCTGGATGTTCCCGGCAGCGAAACCGGCTTTATGGCCAGCGCCATGTATGAAGCATTAAGCGGGCTCTACTTCTCCACCGCATACAGCTACGCCAAACACCGCCCGGACCACGCCGCTGATGAAACCACCGCGTTTATGCAATTTGGCATCTGGTACGAATACGGCGGCGGGCGTTTCGCCACCGCCGCCGACAGCCGTTTCTATACCAGCAACGCCAGCGGCGACCCGAGCGACAAAATTTTCCTGATGCAATACTTCTACTGGTAACAAGGAGCCGAGATACCATGAACCTCACCACTACGCTGACGCCGCTGGCCTGCGCGCTGATGCTGAGTTTTTCCGCCCACGCCGTCACCGCGCAGGCGTTTAAAAACGTCATCGACCGCAGCGGCGCGCCGCAGTATATGCAGGATTTCGACGCCGATGACCACCAGCGCTTCAACCCCTTCTTCGACCTCGGGGCGTGGCACGGCCACCTGCTGCCCGATGGCCCGGCGACCATGGGCGGCTTCCCCGGCCCGGCGCTGCTGACCGAAGAGTACCTCAACTTTATGGCCACCAACTTCGATCGCCTGACGGTGTATCAGAACGGCAAAAAGGTCGATTTCACCCTGCAGGCCTGGAGCCTGCCCGGCGCGCTGAAGCAAACGCTGACCGCCCCCGGCGTGAAGGTGGAGATGACGCTGCGCTTCGCCAGCGCCCACACTTCACTGCTGGAGACCAAAATCACCAGCAACACTCCGCTGAAGCTGGTGTGGGATGGCGAACTGCTGGAAAAACTGGCCGCCAAAGAGGGTAAAGCGCTATCGGACAAAACCATTGATGAAGCCTTCCCGGACTATCAGCGCCGTCTGAGCGCCACGCCCGACGGCCTGACGGTCAGCTTTGGCAAGGTTCGCGCCGCCTCCGACCTGATGACCTCCGGCGAATCGCAGTATCAGATCCACCGTTCGCTGGTAACCGAGACCCGTATCGACGGCCACCGCTTTACCAGCAGCGCGGAGATCCGCGGCTCCACCATCCTGTACACTACCTATTCGCACCTACTTACCGCGGAGCAAGCGCGCCAGGAAAAAGCGCAAATCCGCGATATTCTGGCGCGCCCGGCGTATTATCTCGCCGCCTCCGAACAGCGCTGGGACGGCTATCTGCAAAAAGGGCTCATTAATCCGGACGCCACCGCCGAACAGACTCGCGTAGCGGTGAAAGCCATTGAGACGCTCAACGGCAACTGGCGCGCGCCGGGCGGCGCGGTGCATTACCACACCGTCACCCCATCCGTGACCGGCCGCTGGTTCTCCGGCAACCAGACCTGGCCGTGGGATACCTGGAAGCAAGCCTACGCCATGGCCCACTTCAACCCGGATATCGCCAAAGAGAATATCCGCGCCGTCTTCTCCTGGCAGATTAAAGCCAATGATAAGGTGCGTCCGCAGGATGCCGGATTTGTGCCCGATCTGATTGCCTGGAACCTGAGCCCCGAGCGCGGCGGCGACGGCGGCAACTGGAACGAACGCAACACTAAGCCAAGCCTCGCGGCCTGGTCGGTGATGGAGGTGTATAACGTCACCAAAGATAAAGCGTGGCTGGAAGAGATGTATCCGAAGCTGGTGGCCTATCACGACTGGTGGCTGCGCAATCGCGACCATAACGGTAACGGCGTGCCGGAATATGGCGCGACCCGCGATAAGGCGCACAACACTGCCGACGGCGCCATGCTGTTCACGGTGAAAAAAGGGCAAACCGAGCAGACGCTTTCCGGCCTCAGCGCCTACGAGCAGGTGACGGCCAAAGGCGATTACGACAGCCTCGAAATCCCGGCGCAGGTAGCGGCATCGTGGGAATCCGGGCGAGACGATGCGGCGGTATTTGGTTTTATCGATAAAGAACAGCTGGATAAATATGTCGCCAACGGCGGCAAACGCAGCGACTGGACGGTGAAATTCGCCGAAAACCGCGACCGCGACGGCAACCTGCTGGGGTATTCGCTGCTTCAGGAGTCGGTCGATCAGGCCAGCTATATGTACAGCGATAACCACTATCTGGCGCAGATGGCGACCGTTCTTGGCAAAGCGGAAGAGGCAAAGCGCTATCAGGCGCTGGCGGCGAAGCTGGCGGATTATATCAATACCTGCATGTTTGACCCGCAGACCCGCTTCTATTACGACATTCGTATCGAGGAACAACCGCTAGCCAACGGCTGCGCCGGTAAACCGATCGTCGAGCGCGGCAAAGGGCCGGAAGGCTGGTCGCCGCTGTTTAACGGCGCGGCGACGCAGCAACATGCTGACGATGTGATTTCGGTGATGCTCGACCCGAAAGAGTTCAACACCTTTGTGCCGCTGGGCACCGCCGCACTGACCAACCCGGCCTTTGGCGCCGATATTTACTGGCGTGGACGGGTGTGGGTGGATCAGTTCTGGTTCGGCCTGAAGGGAATGGAGCGCTACGGTCATCGCGATGAGGCGCTGAAGCTGGCGGACGCCTTCTTCCAGCACGCCAAAGGCTTAACCGCCGATGGCCCGATTCAGGAGAACTACAATCCGCTGACCGGCGCCCAGCAGGGGGCGCCCAACTTCTCGTGGAGCGCGGCGCATTTATATATGTTGTATAACGAGTTTTTCCGTAAGCCGTAGCGTTTTCCCCTCACCCTAACCCTCTCCCACAGGGAGAGGGAACCGTTCGAAGCCGCTTTTCTCCCTCTCCCCTCGGGAGAGGGTCGGGGTGAGGGCTCGTCTCACACCTGCGGCAGCAGGCCGATAAAGCTGCGCTTCTGCCGCGGCTGCGACATCATCTCCTCCAGCTTTTCGACGCAGGCTAAATAGTGCGGGGTTTTCTTGTGCGCCAGCACCGCCTCATCGTCTTTATAGGCTTCGTAGATAAAAAAGCGGGTCTTCACTTCCGGATCCTGCAGGACATCAAAGCGCAGGTTGCCCGGCTCCCGCAGCGCGCCTTCGTGGTTGGCGCGAAATACCTCGAGAAACTCGTCGACCCGCTCCGGTTTGATATTGATCTCCACCAGCGTCACGTTCATTTCCGCTCTCCCTGTTTCTCTTCCTGCCAGAACTGGTACGCTTCGCGCGCGTTCAGATTCTCATGCACCACCTTTTTCACCGCCTTCAGCATCGCCCGTGGGGCGCTGGACTGGAAGATATTGCGTCCCATATCCACCCCGGACGCCCCCTGGTCGATCGCCCGCCAGCACATCTCCAGCGCCTCATGCTCCGGCAGCTTTTTGCCCCCGGCGATGACGATCGGTACCGGGCAGCTGGCGGTCACTTTCTCAAAACCGTCCTCAACAAAATAAGTCTTCACAAACTGCGCCCCCATTTCGGCGGCAATCCGGCTGGCCAGCGAGAAGTAGCGGGCGTCGCGGGCCATCTCTTTGCCGACGCCAGTGACCGCCAGGACCGGCATACCGTAGCGGTTGCCGGCGTCCACCAGTTTGATGATGTTATTGATCGACTGATGTTCGTATTCGCTGCCGATATAGACCTGCGCCGCCACCGCGCAAACGTTGAGACGCAGGGCGTCCTCCATCGCCACCGCCACGCATTCGTTGGAGAGTTCGCTTAAAATCGAGTTACCGCCGGAGGCGCGCAGCACCACCGGTTTATTGGTCGCCGCCGGTACCTGGCTGCGCAAAACGCCGCGGGTGCACATCAGCACGTCGGTCTCCTCAAACAGCGGCGCAATCGACAGGTCGATACGCTCCAGCCCGGTGGTTGGCCCCTGGAAGTAACCGTGGTCGAAGGCCAGCATGACCGTGCGGTTGCTGTGCGGATTAAAAATGCGCGCCAGCCGCGACTGCATGCCCCAGTCCAGCGAGCCGCAGCCTTTCAGGGTGTACAGCGTGTTCTGCTGCGGGCGGTCGAGGCCGAAGTCCTTGCCCTCTTTGATATCATCTAAATCAGCCATCTCATCCTCCGTCAGAAGTCGTAGTTATTGATGTTCTCTTTGCTGAACACCACGCGCTCCGGCAGCAACACGATACCGTTGCCCTTCGCCTCATACTGGTAGCCCTGCACGCTGTTCGGTTCGACCTTCAGCGAGCCGATATCTTTCACCTCAACGCTATCGCCGACGTTAAGATCGCCCTTTTTCAGTAATCGATCGGCGACGTTAACCGCAATTTTGCCCTGCTGAACCACATCCCACAGACCAAAGGCTTTCACCGTGCCGCGCTCCACGTAGGGGCGCATCACATTGGGTGTACTAAAGCCGACGATCGCCACGCCCTGACGCTTGAGGTTCTCCGCCGCCTGCGCCGCCGCCGGCAGGGCATTGGCATCCGGCGCGATAATGGCGTCGAGATCCGGATACGCTTTTAAGATCCCCTCGGCAGTTTGCAGCGATTTGGTGGCATCGTTATAGCCAAACTGGGTGGTGACGATTTGCCACTGCGGATGTTCTTTTTCGATTTTGGCTTTGGCTTCCTTCACCCACTGGTTCTGGTCGGTCACCGTCGGGCTGGAGTAGAAAAACGCCACTTTGGCAGCGGGCTTCGTCACCTGCTTTTCCGCCATCTCCACCAGCAGGCCGCCGAGCTGCTGCGGCGTGCCCTGATTGATATAGATGCTGCGGCACTCCGGCTTGGTATCGGAATCCCAGGTCAGGACTTTCACCCCGCGCTGCATCGCCCGCTTCAGCGCCGGACACAGGCCGTCCGGAGAGACGGCTGAGACGATAATCGCGTTGTAGCCCTGGTTGACGAAGTTGTTGATAAGCTGCACCTGGCCGGAGACGCTGGGCTCGGTTGGGCCGTCATAGGTGACATCCACGCCCAGCGCTTTCCCCGCCTCTTTCGCGCCGTTGCCGCCGCTGGTAAAGAAGCCGACGCCGACCAGCTTAGGAATAAAGGCGATACGGTCCGCCGCTTGCGCGGTTGCCACGCTCATCGCCAGCGCCAGCGTGCTGACCTGCAGGATACGTTTTGTTTTCATTGTTGTGCTCCGATTGTTTTACGCGAGAAAAGACGCCGCCAGGTCGTGTGCACCCATTCACGGTGCAGGCTCAGCGAGCGCCCCATCACCACCACAACCAACAGCGCCCCTGACAGCGCGCTCGACACCTGGTTGGGGATGCCGACCATCTGTAAACCCTGTTGCAGATACCCCACCAGCAATGCCGCCAGCGCGGTACCCAGTATCGATCCCGAGCCGCCGTAAATATTGGCCCCACCGAGCACCGCCGCGGTCAGCGCCGGCATCAGCAGGTCACGGCCTAAATCCGAACGCGCCGAGCCGAAATAGGAGACCATCACCAGCGCCGCGACCGCCGAGGCAATACCGACCAGGCCATACAGCACATACGGGATGCCGTTCACCGACAGCGCCGCATAGCGCGCGGCGCGCGGGTTTTGCCCGAGTAAAAAGAGGTGGCGGCCAAAGCGCCCGCGATGGGCCAGCAGCCAGAAGAGAAAGGTGATACCCGCGAACAGCACCAGCGGCAGCGGCAGCCCGCCCAGAGTTAAATTGGCGAAGGCGGTGAAGCTGTCGGGAAAGCCGCCGATCCCCTCATAACCGGTGGCGCCGGCCATGCCGGAAAGCAGCAGCGCGCCGCCGCCGTACAGATACAGCGTCCCGAGGGTGATCACCAGCGGGCTGATGCCGGTGTAGTGGATCAGCGCGGCGTTGATTAGCCCGCACAGCAGCCCCAGCAGCAACGTCAGCGACACCGCCAGCCACAGCGGCCAGCCCGCCTGGGTCATCACCCCGAGGGCGATGGCGCACAGTCCGATGGTCGAGCCCAGCGAAATATCGATCCCGCCGCTGATAATCACCAGCGTCAGCGGCAGCGCGACGATGCCGATGCAGATAAAGTCGCTGGTGCTAAAGAGCAGCATATTGAGATCCAGCATGCGCGGATTCAGCGCGCCGAACAGCAGGATTTCCACGACTAATAACGCCAGCAGCGCGCTTTCCCAGTTAAGCTTCAGCTTCATTTAAGCCACCTCTTTGCTTTTGCGTTCGGGAAAGCGGGCAACCTGTTTGCCCCCTTTGTTGCCGGGCTGGAAACGACTGTACTTCAGCGCCCGCTGATGGCGGGCCAGCGCCTGGCGCAGGCGTCCATCAAGCACCAGCACCCCGAGCAGCACCAGGCCGGCGATAAAGTCATTCCACCAGGCAGGAAGGCGGAACAGCACCAGCACGGTGTCGATTTGGGTGAGGAAAAAGGCGCCGAGAAACGCGCCGAGCAGCGTACCGGTGCCGCCGAGCAGCGATATTCCGCCCAGCACGCAGGCGGCGATGGCTTTCATCTCCAGGCCGCTGCCGGTCTGATTGGGCACAAAGCCAATCTGCGCGGCGAAGACGATCCCGGCGCAGGCCGCCAGCATACCGTTGAGGGTAAAAGCCAGCATCCGTGTGCGATTGACCGCCACGCCCAGCTGGCGGGCAGCGGCGAGGTTATCGCCAACGGCATAGAAATCACGTCCAGAGGCGGTGCGCGACAGCAGCCAGCCGCCCGCCAGCAGCAGCGCCAGCACCAGCCAGCCCAGCGGCGACACGCCGATAAACGCGGGCTCCGAGAGCGATTTCAGGCTGTCGGGCAAGCCTTCGATCCATTTCCCTCCGGTCCACAGCAGCATCACCCCGCGATACAACCCCAGCGTGCCGAGCGTCGCGACGATCGCCGGAATGCGCAGCCCCACCACCAGCAGGCCGTTAAAAGCCCCGGCCAGCGCGCCTATCGCCAGCGCGAAGGCGATCGCCGTCGCCAGCCCGTAGCCGTTGTTCAGCGCTACCCCAACGGCGATGGCGCTCAGGCCAACGGTGGAGCCCACTGACACGTCGATATTGCGGGTCAGCATCACCAGCGTCGCCCCCAGCGCCAGCAGGCACAGGATTTGTGAGCTGGCGAAAATCATCGCCAGCGTCTGCAGGCTGAAATAGGCCGGATTGAGCGCCACCAGCACGGCAAACAGCGCCACGATGGCAAAAAAGGCGCTCAGTTCGCGATTCTTGAATAACGTTTTCATGCCTGCCCTCCGAAGGCCAGGGTCATCATGCGATCGACGGTCACCGCCTGCCGCGCCAGCTCGCCGCTGTGGCGGCCCTGATGCATCACCAGCACCCGGTCGGCCAGACCGACGAACTCCTCCACATCGGAAGAGATCATCAGCACCGCCACATTTTGCGCGGCGACGCTTTTCAGCAGCTGATAGATATCGGCGCGGGCGGAGACATCCACGCCGCGCGTCGGCTCATCGACAATCAGCAGCAACGGATTAGCTTCCAGACAGCGCGCCAGCAGCACCTTCTGCTGGTTGCCGCCGGAGAGAGTGCGTACCGGCTGGTCGCCATCGGCCAGCTTGATCCCCAGCGCCCGGTGATAGCGCTCGACCACCGCCGCCTCCCGTTTCCCCTGCTGCCACCACGACGGCTGATTGAACATCACCGTGTTCCAGCGCACCGGCGCATCGAGAAACAGCCCGGAGACCTGGCGGTCTTCCGGCAGATAGACCAGCCCGCTGGCCAACCTGGCGCGGGTGCTCTCCTGACTAATCTCGCGGTTCTCCAGCCAGATCCTCCCGGCGCGCGGCGGACGCAGGCCGTATAAGGTTTCGGCAAATTCGGTGCGCCCGGATCCCACCAGCCCGGCAAGGCCGACGATCTCCCCGGCGCGGATCTCCAGACTGAGATCGATAAAACCTTCGCCAGTGAGATCCTCCACCCGCAGCACGGGAAAATCCTGCGCCTGGGTACGGCGGTTGCCCGGTAGCGCCAGCCACAGCTTTTGCGTGTCGCTCAGCGCATGGTCGCGGCTGGCCGGCGTCATGGCGCTGATAAGCTGTTGGTCGCCGTAGCCCGCCGTTTCGCCACTGAGCACCACTGCCCCGTCGCGCATCACCGACACATGGCTGGCCAGCTGGCGGATTTCCGGCAGTTTGTGCGAGATAAAGACGATCCCAACGTCCAGCGCCTGTAACGCGCGGATCTGGCTAAACAGTCTCTCGGTTTCACCCGGCGTTAAAGAGGCGGTGGGTTCATCCAGGATCAGGATCCGCGCCTCGCGCATCAGGCCGCGCAGGATCTCGACCATCTGTTGATCGGCCACTTCCAACGTGCTGGCGCTGGCATCGAGGTTGATCTGGCAGTTCAGCTGCTGCAGTTTTTCCTGCAGCCGCGCGGTGGTATCCGCCCGCTTCGGCAGACGAAAGAGAATGTTCTCGCGCACGCTGAGGTTGGGAAACAGCATTGGCTCCTGCGGCACCAGATAGATGCCCAGCTGGTGGGCCAGCGCCGGGTTAAGGCGCGCAAACGCGCGTTCGCCGATCGTCAGTTCACCGCTATCCGGGGTTTCGACGCCGGCGATGATCTTCATCAGCGTCGATTTACCCGCGCCGTTGCCCCCCATCAGCGCATGCACCTGGCCCGCGCATAGCGTAAAGTCGATGCCCTTCAGCACGGCAACGCCGGAGAACTGTTTGCGGATCTGGCGAGCTTCAAGCAGTGGCTTCATCGTCGCGCCTCGTTTGAACAAATGATTTTTAAATTTAATAATGTTCAAAAGCGTAGACGGTGAACTATATTTACAACCGTGCGAAGATCACAGTTTGGCGCTTTAGATCGTCCGGAAAAAAGCGGCCAGATATGAAAGATCCGTTTTGCCAGTCGGCTCACACTTTCCGGCCGCGCAATAGCGAACATATGATCTAAATTTTTATAAGAGTTCAATTTATGAGCGAAAAACGCATTACGGAAGACCATCGCTACGCCGGGCTGGCGTTAGCCGAGGAAGAGCTGGTGGCGCGGGTGGCGTGGTGTTACTACCACGACGGCCTGACGCAAAACGACATCGGCGAGCGTTTGGGGCTGCCGCGGCTGAAGATTTCCCGCCTGCTGGAGAAAGGCCGCCAGTCCGGGGTGATCCGCGTGCAGATCAACTCGCGCTATGAGGGCTGTCTGGCGCTGGAAAGTGAACTGCAGCAGCGCTTTGGCCTCAAGATTGCCCGTGTGCTGCCGGCGCTCAACACCCCGCCGATGAATACCCGGCTGGGGATCGGTGCCGCGCAGTCGCTGATGGGCATTCTGCAACCGGGACAGCTGCTGGCGGTCGGCTTCGGCGAAGCCACCATGAGCTGCCTGCAGCATCTCAGCGGCTTTATCGGCTCGCAGCAGGTGCGACTGGTCACTCTCTCCGGCGGCGTCGGCCCCTATATGACCGGCATCGGCCAACTGGATGCCGCCTGCAGCGTCAGTATTATTCCGGCGCCGCTGCGGGTCTCGTCGGCGGAGGTCGCTGAGATCCTGCGCCGCGAATCCAGCGTGCGCGATGTGATGCTGGCGGCGACGGCGGCGGACGCGGCGGTGGTTGGCATTGGCGCTATCGATCAGCGGCGCGACGCGACCATTCTGCGCTCCGGCTATATCAGCGAGGGCGAACAGCTGATGTACGCCCGCAAAGGGGCGGTCGGCGACATTTTAGGTTATTTCCTGCAGGCCGACGGCAGGCCGGTAGAAGGACTGGAGATCCATCGGGAACTGCTCGGCGTGACCCTTGATGAGCTGGCGCAGCTGCCGACCATCGTAGGCGTCGCCGGGGGAGAACAAAAAGCGCAGGCGATTCATGCCGCTCTGATTGGCAAGCGCATTAATGGCCTGGTAACGGAAGAGACAACAGCACGCGCGGTGCTCGCACTGGCCTCCTGACGGCCCGGCGCCGCGCGACAACAGTGAGGCGCATGTCATGAGTTACCTGTTAGCGTTAGATGCCGGGACCGGCAGCATACGGGCGGTCATTTTCGATCTTAATGGCCGCCAGCTGGCGGTGGGCCAGGCCGAATGGAAACACCTGAGCGTCGATAACGTCCCCGGCTCGATGGAGTTCGACCTTACCACCAACTGGCAGCTGGCCTGCCAGTGCATTCGCCAGGCGCTCGACGCCGCCCGGCTCTCTGCCGCCGATATTCAGTCCGTCGCCTGCTGTTCGATGCGCGAAGGGATCGTCCTCTATGACCGCAACGGCGAGGCCATCTGGGCCTGCGCCAACGTTGATGCCCGCGCCAGCCGCGAAGTGGCGGAGCTTAAGGAGATCCACGACTATCGTTTTGAATCCGAGGTGTACGAGGTCTCCGGGCAAACGCTGGCGCTCAGCGCCATGCCACGCCTGCTGTGGCTGGCGCACCATCGTCCCGATATCTACCGCAAGGCGGCGACTATCACCATGATCAGCGACTGGCTGGCGGCGAAGCTTTCCGGCGAGCTGGCGGTCGACCCGTCAAACGCAGGCACCACCGGCATGCTCGATCTGTTCAGCCGCGACTGGCGTCCGGCGCTGCTGGATATGGCCGGGCTGCGCGCCGATATGCTCTCGCCGGTGAAAGAGACCGGCACGCTGCTGGGCGCCGTCACCGAAGCAGCAGCCCAGCAGAGCGGCCTGCGCGTCGGGACGCCGGTGGTGATGGGCGGCGGCGACGTGCAGCTCGGCTGCCTCGGGCTCGGGGTGGTACGCGCCGGGCAAAGCGCGGTACTCGGCGGCACTTTCTGGCAGCAGGTGGTCAATCTGCCGCAGGTGCGCACCGACCCGCAGATGAATATCCGCGTCAATCCTCACGTGATCCCCGGCATGGCGCAGGCGGAATCGATCAGTTTCTTTACCGGACTGACCATGCGCTGGTTCCGCGACGCCTTCTGCGCTGAAGAAAAGCTGATTGCCGAGCGTCTCGGCGTCGATGCCTATTCGCTGCTGGAGGAGATGGCCAGCCGCGTACCCGCCGGTTCCCACGGCGTGATGCCTATTTTTTCCGACGCCATGCACTTTAAGCAGTGGTACCACGCTGCGCCATCGTTTATTAACCTCTCCATCGATCCGGAGAAGTGCAATAAAGCCACCCTGTTCCGGGCCCTGGAGGAGAACGCGGCGATTGTCTCCGCCTGCAATCTGGCGCAGATTTCGCAGTTTTCCGGGGTGACTTTCGACAGCCTGGTGTTTGCCGGCGGCGGTTCGAAGGGAGCGCTGTGGAGCCAGATCCTCAGCGACGTCACCGGCCTGCCGGTGCGGGTGCCGGTGGTCCGCGAAGCCACTGCCCTCGGCTGCGCCATTGCCGCCGGCGCTGGCGCCGGGCTGTACGGCGATATGGCCAGCGCTGGAGAAAAGTTAGTGAGCTGGCACCGCGAATTCAGCCCTAATCCGCAGCATCGCGAGCTTTATCAGGAGATGATGAGTAAATGGCAGTCGGTGTATGCCGATCAGCTTGGTCTTGTCGATAGCGGGCTGACAACATCGATGTGGCAGGCGCCGGGTCTGGAACGCCGCCAGCGCGTTGCGTCTTCCCCCTCACCCTAACCCTCTCCCGGAGGGAGAGGGAACCGTCTGGCGCTGGCCTGGATATCGGTGCCCGTCTTCGCCCTCACCCTAACCCTCTCCCGGCGGGAGAAGGAACCGTCCGGCGCTGGCCTGAATATCGGTGCCCGTCTTCGCCCTCACCCTAACCCTCTCCCGGCGGGAGAGGGAACCGTCCGGCGCTGGCCTGGATATCGGTGCCCGTCTTCGCCCTCACCCTAACCCTCTCCCGG